>NZ_JBMDKW010000007.1:0-186120 GCF_057809915.1 Sphingobium sp. FG11 | reverse complement strand
ACTTCTCAGTGGAAATTACTGGCCTCCCCGGGTCACTTCTCAACGGCAATCAACAATATTATGCGTTAAAGGGCATAAACTGATCAATGTCGCCGCCATCGATCGATACGTTCGCGCAAGCGCGCGCTACAGCAAGGGCGTGTAGATGCGCGATCAAACCACAGAGTGATGTGCCCAACTGTTGACCGTAAGCGGGCCAGCTACTTCCGCCTGAAGTTTGCCTTCAAGATCGTCCCTCCGATCTGCAAACTATCGAGGTAATTCGACCAGTGCTGCATCATTTTGACGCGCTCATCCCAATGGGTGCCGCGGGCATAGGCACGTCGGACATCGTTGGATTCGACGTGGGCCAATTGTCGCTCGATAGCATCCGGATGCCACTTACCCATCTCATTCAAAAGCGTGCTGGCGGTGGCACGGAACCCGTGGGCCGAAACCTCGTCCTTCCCGAAACCCAACCGACGTAGCGCAGCATTCAGAGTATTATCGGTGATCGACCGATCGGCAGACCTGATGCTGGGGAACAGAAAATTGCCCCCGCCGGTGATAGGAGCCAGTTCGGCAATCATGGCCAGAACCTGGTTGGTAAGAGGGACCTTATGGGGGCGGCGCATTTTGGTTTTCTCGGCGGGTATCGTCCAGATCGCCGTTTCCAGATCGAACTCCTTCCATTCAGCCATCCGGAGTTCACCCGGCCGTGGGAACATATGCGGGAGCAACTTCAAGGCAATCCGAACCGCAGGCTGACCTTCGTGCGAATCGACTGCGCGCAGGAGGCCACCTAGCGCTTTGGGTTCCAATATCGCAGCGCGATGCTGCGTCTTGGGGGTGATCAATGCTCCACGGAGATCCGCCGAGACATCACGTTGGGCGCGCCCGGTGACGATCGCATAGCGGAAGATTGTCCCGAACGTGCTGCGGAGGCGATTCGCGGTCTCGTATCGGCCCCGCACCTCCACTTTGCGCAGGACCTCCAATAGTTCCGGCGCCGTAAGATCGGCAATTGGCCGGTTACCGATGAGCGGAAATGACAGATCCAGCAGCCAGCGCATCTTCTGGAGCGTCTTAGGCGCTCGGCCCTCCAACTCTAGCCGGGTGAACCATTCATCGGCGATCGCCTGAAAGGTTTCTTCCGCCTTGGCACGCTGCTCGCGGATTTTTTCCTTGCGCACTTCGGCAGGATCGCGGCCATCCGCTAAGGCCTCTCTGGCTGCCGAACGCTTCTCGCGAGCCTTGGCGAGCGACACTTCGGGATAGCTACCAAGGGACAGCGTCTTCTGCTTTTTGAGAAAACTGTAGTTCATCCGCCAAAGGCGGCCGCCAGCCTCAGTGACAAGCAGGTAGAGGCCCAGCCCATCGGTCAGTTTGTAAGGCTTATCCTTTGGTTTTGCTGCATTTATTGCCGTCACGGTAAGGGCCATCATGGTATCTCCGAAGTGGCAAATTGCCGGATACCATGAAAATACCATGATTGAGGGGTGGCTGACAGTGTACCCCCGGGGACGAGCGGGGACGATGGGTCAGTCAAAAACCCACGTTTTCCGCCATTTCCTGGACGTCTCTGGATGCTGCTGGATGAGATAAAAAGAACAAATGGTGCCCGGGGACGGATTCGAACCGCCGACACTGCGATTTTCAGTTGGTATGTGTAGGCCATAGCATATTGAGTTTCAAAGGTTATTGAAACATCGTGCTAGCATCGTGCTAATTCACGTTTGCCCGGATAGCCCAAATTCCTCGGACAAACTTCCGCGCGTCCGCATCGTGGGTGAACATGACCGACATCCAGATTGTGAGCGGTTGGCCGGGATCGACGCCCGCGCCGAGATGATAGGCGACATCAGGCCATTGCTTGAGCAGCTTATATTCGGGCGCGACCAGCCTGAAGGTCTCGTGCATGAGGCGCGCGACAATGGACTTCGCGATACCCTGACGCGCGGGGCCATTCACCGCCAGGGCGTCCGGATGCGTCACAGCTTCGTCCCACACCTTTCGGGCGATGTCGTCGGGGAATACAAACTTAAAGCGACGGGCATTTGCGGTATCGGGAACGAGCGTGAGCATTTGACCTCCATGATGGCGAGGCATGCATAGGCACGCATCTTTACGCGATGGTAAACGCCGGCCGGATTATGAACCAAGCCTGCAAAAGATGGTTAAGCCGCTTTCATAAATTCCTGGACGCGCTATAGGCCGTTGCAAGCCGCCGCTTTCGAGTCGTGGCCAGACCGGACCGAACAGGCGCATGTGCTCCTTGTCCAGTTGATCAGATCGGATTGCCCCCCCAGGCATTCGTGCAACCGCGCCATGTGGCGTTGGCCAAGAGGATCAATTGTGCTTGAAGGAGACTGGCCTTGGCCAAGCTTTCAGATTTTGTTTTCATCGACGGTGAGCGATATGCGCTCGGCGCCTATCCGCGCGACTATGTCGCACGCATTTCCCAGCAGGAATGGCTGGCCACCAATGGCGACCTGCTCGATTATCTCGAAGATATGGGCATCACGCCCGACATAGCGCAGGGGGCCGTGCTGTGAAGATGCCGCGCAAATGCCGTAGCCGGCGTGTCACTATCACTGCGCGCGATCCGCGCTGTAGCGATATCTTTCATTTCCCAGAGGATGCGCGGGCCGAAGCGCATGAACGCGAGCGGGCCGAACTGCGCGCGAAAGGTTGGGGCGCATGAGCAGGAAAAAGTCGAACCCGGATGATGCCTGGGATTTCTCCCAGGGCCTAGAGCACAGGAAAGCCGCGAAGCGGGGTTTGACCATCACCCATGATGCTTTCGACACGGCGCCCGAACCTGTGGCCAAGAAGCAGGCGCGCGATCACTGGATCAAGAGCATGGATTGGAAGTATCGCGAGAAGAAGGGGATCAAATAGCACAACGGCGGCGGGGATCGGGCCGTGCGCCCGGTTCTCGCAGCTTCAAGCCTCGCCAAAATGGCATGTGCATAATGTGTAGGATATAGAGAAGATATTGGGGAATATTGTTTCCAATACCATAGAATATTTCCTTTTTATATTATCTATAAAAATATCCTACACAAGCTGCACATCCTGCACGGATAGCCAAGACCTTCGCATCTGCGTGGCAAAAGGCCGGAAATAACCGCGCACCATATGTTGAGGATGTGCAGGATATCGTCGGTTATACTGCCATATAACTGACGATATCACGAACTTCCATTCCATCACGGCATAATTAAATACGAAGCGCAGGCTGGTAGCTGTCGCTTCGGCAGCAGGCCCGCGCTCCCTTGTCCAACGTGATGATAGCCGACCCGCTGCGTGTACCAGCCCGCGCAGCGGGCTCATCATTTCAAGAAGGACATTTCATGCAACAAGAAGAAGGCGCAAGGCCTCAGTTCACACTCCTGCCCGGCGCGACGACGCCAACCGAACTGGAGGAATATCCGGCGCAACTGGTCGCCATCATCACCAAACTCTCCGCGCAGCAGGCCAAGGGCGAGAAGATCAACATATTGCCGGTGCTTGATCTGCTCGACCCTGCGGAAAATAATGCCAGCCTGAAGGACTGGCTCGCCATCAATAGCGTGATGACCAAGCCAGCGTTCGACAAGGCCATGGCGAAACGGCAGCGTGACAAGATGATCAGCGCGGCGCTCGGCTTCGTGCCGGCCGATGCCCTGGACTATGTGACGCGCTACACGCAGGTCAACGGTATCGTGCTGTCGCCCAAGGGCATCGTCAAGCGCAGTCGCGCCTACCGGGTCGGTGATGCGGTCATTGACGAGAGCAATGCCGATCAATCCGATCTCATTCGGAGAACTTTTCAACTCGCCAATGCCGACGGCAACGACCTATCGGCCTTGGGCCGGGAACTGCGGCTGACGAGCGAAAAACTGTATCTGGGCTATCGAGACAGTGTCATCGGCGACGCCATCGCATCCTGGCAGGAAGAAACGACACGTAAGGCCAAGGTCGATACGTTCACGGCCATTGGTTATGAGAAGGGCCGCGCCACAGGTCCCCTCGGCAAAAAGATGTGGCAGGACATGGAAACGGCCTGCTTCGATGTTTCAGCCACCTGTTCCGACTTCGCCGTTGCGGTTATCCGCAAGTTCATGTGGCAGGTAAAGCGCAAGGCCCATGGCCTTCCCGTTACCAATCACCTCATGCCGGTCATCACCGGCGCGCAGGGCAAGGGCAAGACCCAGTTCGTCGAGCGCATGACCGCGCCGCTCGACGACTTAAAGAGCAGCACGGATTTTGGGGTCATCACCGACAACAAGACCATCGACATATGGAGTTCCTATATTCTGTTCCTCGACGAGATGGGGTTGCTTTCGAAAGCCGACGTCGACCAGGTGAAGAATCTCATCACGCGCGAGAGCGCCCCGATCCGGCTCATGAAGCAGAACAGCAGCGCCCAGGTGCGCAACTGCGCGACCTTCATCGGCTGCTCGAACAAGAGCCTGGGGCAATTGATACGCGATGAAACGGGCGTGCGCCGGTTCGCGGAACTGGAATTTTCCCGCGAACCGGATTTCGCGGCGATCAACGCCATCGACTGGATGATGCTGTGGCAGAGCATCGACGAACGCGAAGACGACCCCATGATCGCCATGGGCATGATGGACATGCTGCGCAGCCAGCAGGAGGATAATCGCAACCAGAGTCCGGTCGAAATCTGGGTTCGGCAGTTCGGCCACCTTCACAAGAATTGGACGCCGGCACGCGAGATGCATGATGCGTACCGGGAATGGGAAAAGGATGCCTTCCCCCGGGACAGCACCAACCAGAATATGTTCGGCCGTACCCTGACCAGCCTTTGCACGATGGTGCCCGACTTTCCGTTGGAGAAGCAGAAGGCTCGGGGCGCGATGCAATATCGCTGGCGCCCGCGCGCATGACGTAACAGACTACAGTCTGTCAAGACATTGATCCGACCTCGGAAAGGCGTCTTGGCAGGCTTGCTCTCTCCCCAAAAAGACACAATCGCAGCAGGGTCTTATACCCGCCCGAAGGAGAGGCCATGCTTGTCGGCTATGCTCGCGTATCGACCACTCACCAATCGCTCGACGTGCAGATCGAGCAGCTTGGGGCGCACGGCGTCGAGAAAATATTCCAGGAGCAGTTGAGCGGCAAATCGGCATCGAACCGGCCTCAGCTTAAAGCCGCGCTCGATTTTTGCCGAGACGACGATACATTTGTTGTGACCCGGCTCGATCGCTTTGCCCGGTCAGCTCAGGATTTGCATAATATAGTAGCTGCTCTCACAACAAAGGGCGTGGGGTTCCGATGCCTGCAACAGGGTGGTCTCGATACCACGACCAGTCATGGAAAACTCATGTTGGGCATATTGGCGGCGGTCGCTGAGTTCGAACTCGACATACGACAGGAGCGTCAACGCGAAGGGATCGACAAGGCCAAGGCCCAGGGTGTGTATCGTGGCGGTAAGCAGCGGTTCGATCCCGCCGTAATCCAGACACTATACGGCACCGGCATGAAACCCCGCGCCATCGCCCGTGAACTGCAATGCAGTCCGGCCACGGTGTATCGCTTGATCGGCGAAAATACCTGAAATCCATCTTCATGGCGGCTGAATTATTTTTGTTATTTTTCTGGCTGTTAACGCCACTCTTCGGTCGCTCTCACGAAAGACGACACTATGGCTCGCCTTGTCCGAAACCACAAGGAGATGTGCATGTCGATCCTCAAGTCCCTCAAGCTGACCGCTGCCAGCCCGGCCAATCCGGGCGCGTCGCAGCATGGCTTCCGCGTGAAGCTGCTGCGCTATCTGGAGGAACAGAAAGCGTTGGCCGAGGCCGAAATCGCCGGAACGCCGTTCCAGGCCACCAAGCGCATCACCAAGATCAATGAAGCCGGCCACCAAATCCGGGTGGACGCGCCGCGCACCGTTCGCAAGGGCTGGTTCACCGATAGCAGCGGTAAAATGTTCTTCCAGTTGCGTTATGGCTCCAAGCCCCTCGAATTTGCCAAGGGAATGAACGCCGTCGCGGTTGAAAACCTCGCTGACGTGCCCGGCATCATCGCGTCGATCATCAAAGCCCTCAACGCGGGCGAACTCGACCCGCAACTGACCGGCGCGATCGCCGAGCGCAAGGCTAACTTCAAGCCCAAAGCCAAGAAGGCTGGTGCATGACAATCGGCAGAATGGGATGGGCTATCAACGCCCATCCCTTATACCTGGCCCAGGAGGGCTGACCCATTTGGCGCTATGATGTTCGGGATATATCCGAGCAGCAATTTCGGCTGTTGCGCTTTCTTGCCCTCCATCGAGGCGCGACCGCACATATCGTTGTGAAGTCGGATCAACCTTGGCCGAGGGAGGTTGTCGCTCTTCCCCAGCGGCAGGATGCCAAGATCATCGGGGACGCGATTAACTGATCGGACCAAATATTCTCAAATCATCATCACGGCAAGTCGTGACGCTAACAAGGACCCCTCTCTCTGGTTTCAGTGGTCACTGTTGGCGACGTGTCACAACAATCCTGGCCGCAAGCTACACCGTAAAAGAAAGGGGGAGCAAGGCTTACGCCAAACTCCCCCAGGTAACTTACGGTGAATTCACGTGGTTTCTCAGGATCAGAACCCAACGTTGACGCCGCCGCGCACTTCGGCACCCTTTTGCGAGCCACCGAAATTGAGGCCGCCCTGGACGAATACACCGATGCGGTCCTTGAACACGGCGTTAAGGCCACCATCGATGGAACCATAGCCCTTGGGGTCCACACCGTTGAGGACGAACGGGCTGCCACCCGCAGCGTAAGCGAAGCTGCGGCTGCTGCCGACATCGCCCTGGAACGTGTAGCTGAGCTTGCCGAACGGACGGATGGCGACATCACCGCCATTCGACAATTCCGTGCCGAACCGCACGCCCAGTTCTGGCACGAACACCGTCTTTGAGTCGCGATCGGAGGTGAGGCCGATACCCCCGCCACCCTGTTCGGTGAAGCCGCCCAGCGACCAGTGCCGCAGCGCCAGTTTACCGTAAGGCAGGACCGTGACGGCACCACCGCCCAGGACATCATATCCCAGTTCGACATTGCCGTCCCACTGACGTCCCTTGAACGACGCCGTAGCGGTGCGGTCAAGGATCGTCAGCCGACGCGCGACATCGAAGTTGGAGAAGCCGTAGACGAACTGTGCGGCGGCCTTGAACGGGCCGAAGCCGTGCTTCCAGTTAACACCCAGCGAGTAGGTCTTGGCCTTTGCCGATTCCGGCGTGCCCCGCGCATCGATATCATGCTGCGCATAGGCGAAGCCGATGCCGAAACCGCCCTGGTTCGAATAGGCCAGGTTCAGACCGACCGCGCCGCCATAGCTGTTGTCGCGGATTTTCGAAGCGCCCGACTTCGTTCCGCCATAACGGGCGAAGCGGCCGACCGGATTGATCCACAACCCAACACCGGACTTGCCGATGCCGACCGCCGACGCCGTCTCGAAGGATTCGGTGAGTGCCGAATTCTGCTCGATCGCCGCCAGCGAGCCATAGATCTCCGCCGATGACAGTTCGTTGAACAACTGCGCCGCGCCAGCCTGGCTCAAGCGCCAGTCAAGGCCGGAGACGATGTTCGCGGCGTCCTGCACCCGACCGATCTCGCTGACGGTCGTGAACACCGCGCCGCCATTGGCATCATCCCTGATTTTCTGGACAAGCGTGGGGATCAGAGCGTCCAGGGCGTTGGCGGCGGATGCTGCGTTCGGGTTGGTTGCCACCGTGGCGTAACCCGCTCGCGTGGCGGCAATGTTGACCGTCTTGGTCGCCGCGTCGTTCTTTAGTTCAAAGCTGACGAACGGCGAACTGATCGACTGGGTGACCGTCGCGCTGACCGCGCTACCGGCATCGCCATAGGTGAACAGCGTATAGCCATCGCCTGTCGAGTAGATCGCATCCTTCGTCACATCGACCAGCACGTTGCCGGCCAGCGTCACCTTGCCGGTCACGTCGATGCGCGAAGGCGTCGACTGGGCCGAGGTGCCGTTGGTGGGCGTGGTGAAGAACGGCACGTTCGCCCCTGCTTCGATCGGACCAAGCACTTCGGCGCCGCCATTGACCGTCCCGATCGTGACCGGCGCGAAGCGAACCAGCGACGGGTTGATGCCGACGACGGTCGTGCCGGTGGCCGATTGGGAGTAGTTGCCGTTCAGGACGACATGAACGCCCTCGATCGTTTCACGGCCGCCCGAAGCGATGCTGCCGCCAACGATCCCGCCGTCCACCAGGGTGCGGCGACCAAAGACCAGCGATCCGCCATTGACCGTGATGTCGCCCCTGATGCCGATATAGGGGCCGTCGGGATCGGTCGGGTCATAGGCAGGGCCGGTAATTTGCAGTTCGCCGCCGTTCACGTTGATCGATCCGACGTCCGCGCTCCAGCGATCCGGGCTGACCGGGAACTCGGTGTCATACGCCGCCAGATTCAGGACGAATGTGCCCGTGCCGGTCTTGTTGACGCTGTTGACGCCCAGGATGCGAACCGGATTGTAGTTGCTGTAGAAGACGAACGGGTTCTTTTCGAGCGCGAGCGCCTCCTTCGACTTGACCGCTTCGGGCAGATATTCGGGCGAGGTCAGCGCCTTGTCCCGGAACACATCCGTTCCCAGGAAGCCCGACCCATTGAGGTTGAGCGTGGTGTCGGTCAGGCGGGCATCTGTGTCCGCATCGCGCTGCCCCCTGATATCACCCAGGGTGACGGACCCGTTGTTCAGGTTGACCGTCGCTTTGACATTGCTGGTCAGCACGGCGGGGGCGTCGGCCCGGCCGAATGGATCGTCTATGGTCGCCCCGCCGACACTGACGCCGCCGGCCAGGAAATTATTCTGGTCGAGGACATAAGTCTGGTTGGTCAGGGTCGCGGCCGGCGTCACCGTCTGGGTCGTGGCGATGACGGTCCTTACGTCGGTCTGGCTGTGATTATAGACCTCATTGCCCAGCACCACAGTCCCGCCGATACCGCCATTGTTGGTCACGGCGCCGGTAGCGCCCGCCACAAAGACGCTGCCGCCGATCAACGCGCCTGAAGCGTTGGTGACAGAAGCATTGCCGCCAACCCCGGTATAGACGTCGGTCGTCTCGCTCCGACGCAGGCCGACATTGTTCAGGTTCGTTTCGTTCGTGGTCGTAGAGACGACCGAGTGAAGCGCATCGGCAAAGACCGATCCGCCCACCGAACCGGCATTGCCGACCACGGCCGTCTTGTCGCCGTCGGCATAAACGCCGCCGCCGATCTGGCTTTTCGCGCCGATGGTCACGATAGCATCGCCACCGGCAAGCGTGGTGGTGAAGTTGGACTGCCTCTCCGTCGCCACGCCCGCGCTGTTATACAGCGTAGTCGAACCATCCGCTATATCGGTGAAGTGGCTATATGCCTCAACATCACCGCCTACCTTCGATCCGCTGGCGATGGTCGCGGCGGCCGAGGTCAGGCCGGTCGCGTCGATCGATCCGGCAACGCCTGCCTTGTCCAGTTTCTTGAGGTCGCTGGCCGTGTCAACCAGCACCGAAGCAGCACCACCGACCGCTTTGCGGTTATAGCTGGCAACAGATTTGGATCGTGCAGGCGCCAGCGTGCCGAAACTAGTGGAACCCGAAGCCGACACCTTACCGGCATAATCGGTGGTCTCGCTATACTGAAGGTCGGTGCCATAGGCCGTCGCGGAAGCGTTGCCACCGACCGTTCCGGTGACGGTGGTCGTCGCCTTGCCCCGCGGGGTCGCGCTTTCCGCATCGCCAAACACAGTCCCGCCGACCGCGACCGACGCATCGCCGACGCCGGCGTTCGTCACGCTATTATAGGTGAGCTTTTGCGAAGCAGTGGCCGTGCCGGCCGTCGCGTCGCGCGTAAAGCTCTCTTCAAGCTTATAGACATCATCGGCACCGCCTGTGCTGGCGCGGACATTCGCAGCATGGCCAGCACTGCCGACCGTGCCGCCCTTGGCGACCGTCACGGTCGCGCCGGTCCGGCCGGACGCTTGGACACCGCCGGAGCTGGAAGCGGCTTTACCTGTCGCCGCGATATCGACCGTGGATGCGCCGCCAACCGATCTGGAATCGAAACCAGTCGTATCGGTCAGGCTATCGGTCCGCGTGACGCCCGCCGTGATGGTCTGGGACGCCGAAAAGGCCGAGCTACTGCTACCGTCGCTCGCCGCTGCAACCGACGCAATGTCCCCATCGACGGTCCCTGACAGGGTCACGGCGCTATTGCCGGTGGCGGAGGAATAGAGCGAAGGTATCGCGCCCGCTTCACCCTCTGCTGATAGCTTGCCGCTGACCATGACCGTGCTGTCACCGCCCGCGTTGGTGGTGGATGCGGAACTGGACGATTCGGTCAGGCTGCGCGTGCCGTTGCCGCCGGACAGCAACTCGACCGACTTGCTCTCTTCGCTGGACTGGCTGTTCGCCGAGCCTGCCTTCGACGTCAGGCCACCATAGATCACGCCCGAAACCGTCGCCTTGCTTGCCTTGTCGGCGACTTGGGTCACAGAACCATCGCCAAACACGCCGAAATTCGCCGTGCCGTTGACGCCGGCATATGTGCCGGTGACGTTTCCGCCGGTGCTGGCGGTCGTGATCGACGACTTGTTTTCATCAGTCTTCGTCACGACGTCCAGCGCAGGGGGCACGCCGATCGCGGTCGACGTCTTGGTCGAGCCGCTGGTGGTTGTCGTTTCATCCGCGCCCTGGCTGGTCAGGCTTGTTGCGCGAAACACGGAGCCGTCGTTGGTATAGGTCACGTCGCCGCCGGCGGTGAGTGAAACACCGCCCTGGACCTGGCCGCCCGCCGCATTGGCGAAGCTCGCCGTTCCGGTGGTCGTCACATCGCGGACGACACCCTCAACCTGGTTGCTGTTTTCGATCAGCGTGGCGCTGCTCGACGTCACATTGCCGCTCTTACCGCTCGCACTCGTCAGCGTTCGACCCGACGTGCCAAACACATTGCCCTTGATCGTACCGGCATTGGACAGGACGACACCCGTGTCGCCGGTCGCGATCAGGCTGCCGTCGATCGAGCCGGTCGCACCGACGGTGCCCGTCGCGACACCGCCCGCCGCCGTTAACGAGTCGCTGAAAGAAGCAAGCGTGCTTTCATGCACTTCATTCGTGGCCTCAGAAGTCAGGTTGATGGAGCCTTTTACTGCGCCGTCGACAACCGCCGTCGCGCCGCCCTGGCCTGCAACCGAGACATTGCCGCCGACGCCGCCGTCCTGACCGATTGCCACCTCTGCCGTCTTGCCAGCCGCCGTGCGGGTGGATTTTTCGGCGTTGCTGACTTCCGTCGCGCCGTCGATCGCCCTTACTCGCGTGAAGGTGGTGGAATATCCGGCCGAACTGGCGTTCACATTATTCTCGACGGCTCCGTCGATAGCGGCGACCGCCCCGCCAACGCCGTTGGCCGTGACCGATGCCACATCGCCATCGTCGGTCACAGTCACCTTGGCGACCCCGCCGCCGCGCGTCTCATCGCTGCGAGTCGTCGTCGTCGTCACCGTGCCGCTGACGACCGGGTTGCTGCCGGACACGGTCTCAGTCAAGCCACCTGCGGTTGCCACGACATTGCGAGCCTTGGCGGAAACGGTCACTTCGGCGCTGGCCAGGCCATTAGCATTCAGGTTGCCGCGTACATTGTCTTCCGCGTCGGCGGCGTCACCCGCCTGAATGATACTGGCCTTTCCGCCGGTACGGCTCGTCTTTGTGATACCATCAACCGTGGCGGCGGGCGTCGAAACAGTCGTCGAGGCGGCAAGGACATTGCCCGACCGCACAGCGCCGGCGGCGGCGGTCGTCACCGACACATTGCCTTGACCCGAAGCGGCAACGCCATTGTGCACCGCGCCACCATTCGCAATCGTGACATCGCCACCAAAGCCGATGGCCCGCAGTCCGCCAGCGATCAGGCCATTATTCGTTCCGGTGAAGCTGTTCGCCGACCCGGCTGCAGCGCGGCCATTGAAGATGGCGCCCGCGCCATCGGTGACTGCGCCTGCGGAATCGACCGCGCCGACCTTACCGCCGTTGAGGAACTCGATCTTGCCGTCACCCTGCCCCGCTGCGGGGTTAAGTTCGATGGAATTGCCCGTCACTGCGGATGCAGAAGGAACCGTGAGCTTCAAATTGGCATCATCGGGCGCGGTTATCGCGGTCACGATCGCTGCATTGACGCTGGTGCCGGAGACCGACGTAGCCGGGGCGACCGGTGCCGGAACGGTCACATCACGGGCTTGGACCGATGGGGTCAGCATGATAGCGGCCGGCAATGCGGTCGAGAGCAGCAGCGCTCGTTGAAAACTCGTCTTGTTGGTCATGATGATGAACTTCCCTGTCGTGTCGCAGGCGAGCGTCATCAACGTACGAATGATCGTGCGTTAGTATCACCGCCTACTTGTGAATATCTAATGTTGATAGAGCGCTAATTGCTCATGCGAACCCCGGTCACGCCATCTACTCCCCCTAATTGCCTGTAAGCGAATAAAATTCCATCGCTCATTACGCATAATATAGATCAAATTCAGCGCCCTACTGATGTCTATAGAGATAATCAGAACTATATCGATATATATAGTATGCACTACTTACATATATAAACTCACTATAGATATGTTACATTTAGTTATATGCAATCTCTATATGTTTATGCATGTGTGTACAGTTTACATCCTTATAAATTTTTTGTTAAATGCAACCATATCATACCTCATATTTCGTAGGATATATATTTACATGGAAGCAGTTTTCATTGACAAGATTTTAAAAACAGATGATGATTTTCATCAAAAATTTGGAATCAACTTTATCCGCCCAGAAGCCAA
Source organism: Sphingobium sp. FG11 (assembly GCF_057809915.1). Classification (NCBI taxonomy): domain Bacteria; kingdom Pseudomonadati; phylum Pseudomonadota; class Alphaproteobacteria; order Sphingomonadales; family Sphingobiaceae; genus Sphingobium; species Sphingobium sp. FG11. The sequence continues at coordinate 173,322 of NZ_JBMDKW010000007.1, read as the reverse complement.
GATCATGCTCATCCTGAAGCGAAATGGACCACTCTCTATTAAAGAGACAATGAGCTTTCTCAATCTATCCTACCGTGGTTTTTATCTAATAATTCGGAAGATGATTGACCAAGGTCATATTGTTGTTGAACAAGATAAAATTGACGGTCGTGTCAAAAAACTCAATGTGGCAAACTGCTAGCTTTTTAGCCGTTTATAGACAGTTTTTTACCTATTCGTTTGATCAATTTATCGAAAGAATTTTGTCTATACGTCTCAACTTTCCGCTACATGCATCGGCATCGAATATGGTGCGGAATAAGCATATGGGGTGGATCGTCAGTCGACACATCACCCGAATTAGGTAGCCGGATCTTATAGTTCGGAATCTGGCACGCCTATTTGTCCCAGCATCATTACCAGATCGGCCTGACGGCTAACCCCTGTCTTGCTGAATATGCCCTTGAGCTGCGTACGAACGGTTTCGACAGAGACGCCCGCATCGAGAGCGATTACGGCAACCGCCTTACCTTGCACAAGTGCGTCGGCGATCCTCGCTTCAGCCGGGGTCAGATCGAACAACGATTGCAACAAGCCAGTGCCCGGAGCAATTCGCCGCGCAGGATCGGCGACGATCAGCATCGCAGCAGCATTGGTGAAGATATCTCGCGCATCTCCCTGGATTGGCACCATGTGGAGCACGCGAAACCCGACAGGGGGCACACGAATCCCGATGGAGACGCCGAGGAAGGGAGCCGCAGCGAACGCCCGGTCTAATTGCACCTGTGCTGGCTTAGGCAGATTCAGAAGGCCGTGCGCCCCGACTAAAGGCTGCATCTGCCTTTCGAAGCCGGCATTGGCGATCGCGATCCTTCCCGAAAAGTCAAGAATGGCGCTGGCTACTCCAGCTATACTAAGCGCCTCGACTGCCGACCGCATCCTCTCGAAATGAAAGCTTGCGCTCAGCATTGCCGATCGAGCGATGTGGGGACGCAAGGCGTCCAGCGCGAGGATCGATCTGCGCGCCGCGGCAGTATCCGGCAGGCCCTCAAGCGACATCAGCAGCGATGCCGATGGTGCGTCCTGGATCAGTGTGGCCGCCCCCACGGCGCAACCGTGGGGGATCAGCCAGTCGGTGTAGATAGGCAGAGTCCGGGTCTCTTCCTCGGTCACCAGGTCGAGATCTGTCAGGAACCCCGGATGCGGCGGATGGGCCACAAGCCGTTCCACCCTGACATTCTGCGTGACGAGCGGCGTCTTTTCGAAAAGGCGAACGGTTGCCTCAATGGCTGGCGAACAGATTGATTTTTGCGCGGTCGCCGACGCCCGGATCAGCATGCCGCCTTGGGCATCGAACTTCTCCGCCAGCGCATCTAGCACGTTTGCCCAGCGCTCCGGCAATACGGCCGCCTCGTAAATGGAGTCGATAAGCATGAATTTGTAAGCCCCTTATTCCGAGTAGCGTAAAGGGAAAACGGGTGCCAGCCTGCGTGCGTTCGTCGGCGAACCAACTACAGATGATCCATCACCCCTTCAATCTGATAAATGGCTGCGAAAACGGCTGCGCTCACTCATCTGACTTAGGGTCCAAACCCAATCAGCCTCTTGAAAATCTGGGCGCACATTGATTCAGAGAGGCTGCGCTGAAGCAGGAGGCCCTTTGAGATGTCGCGTTCGTTGTTCTGGTTGTCGGATAAAGCTTGGGCGGCGATCGAGCCGCACTTGCCGAAGAACCAGCCCGGAGCGCGGCGCGTCGATGACCGGCGGGTGATCTCAGGCATCATCCACATGCTCAAGTGCGGTGGCCGCTGGGCGGATTGCCCTTCGGAATACGGCCCTTCGACGACGATCTATAATCGATGGAACCGGTGGAGCCGCCGGGGCATCTGGACGCGCATCCTAACAGCACTGACAGAGGAAGGCTGGATCGCGGAAACGGGTCAGATCGACAGCAGCTATATCAAGGCTCACCGCTCTGCTGGTGGTGCAAAAGGGGGGCGCGGGCCAATGCCATTGGCATCTCGCGTGGCGGCAGGACAACGAAAATCCACGCTCTTGTCGATGTCCTCGGACGGCCCCTCCGCCTCGTCCTGACGCCCGGCAACACCTCGGATGTGAAAGGGGCCTACCTACTGATCAGCGAAACAGCAGGAATGAAACGGGTGATCGCCGACCGTGGCTACGATGCGAACCGCATCAGGGCTGCCTTACGCAAACAGGGCACGATCCCGGTCATCCCAGGCCGACGCAACCGCAAGCGCCCGATCCAGTATGACAAACGCCGCTACAAGGACCGCTGGCGCGTTGAGGCCATGTTCTGCCGCCTCAAGGACTTCCGCCGCATCGCTACCCGCTACGACAAGCTCGCACGGAATTTCCTCTCAGCCGTAAGCCTTGCTGCTGCCGTTGCCTTCTGGCTCTGAACGAGCCTCAACCCTAGGGACGCTTCGCTGGGAGAGTCGATGGCAGCGGCAACAGCAGATCGCCGCGTCCGACCAAGCCATTGGAGCAGCGCGTCTACATAAAGCTGTGAAGTTCCGTAACGGAACTTTTCCGCTCTAAGAGCGGCCGCAGACGCCTGACGCATTGGGAAGCGTAATAAGGACATTTTGGGATCAGCCCGCTGTCCGCGGCCCCTCGCTGGGCTAGGCGGTGCTATTCAGCTCGGCACGGACGCAATTCATGCTCGGCTACCTCGCTTCGGTAGGGCCGAACATCACCGAACCTGCGCCATATTGCGCTTCCAATATGCGCTTGGCATCGAAATAGGATTGCGCCTGGACCTGCACCTCGGTCGAGCTTCCCCCGATCCGTACTTTTGCGCGCCATGTCTTCATATATGCCTCCTGATAGTCGGGGCCGTCCCCGATAGAGGACGCGATACCATGGTTTGATGAGGCGTAAAGTGAAATATGTCCCCTATAGGGGATAGAGCGCTGCGAGCTTGTGGCCAAGCGTTCGGTAATGGCTTTGTCAGAGATTTTTGGTCGGAATGTCCGCGTCGCCCGGACGAAAAAGGGTTGGACGCAGGAGCAGCTCGCTTTCGAGGCCAATGTGAAGCGCAGCTACATAAGCGAAATCGAAGGCGGGAAACGCAATCCCTCGCTCGATGTGGTCGAGAAGATCGCACAGGCGCTTGGTGTCAAACTCGGGTCATTGATCGAATGACTGAGGGCGGGGCCAGAGCGACCCTGTGATTGGCATTCTGTGGCGTAGCGCACGTCGATGCGCCGGATGTGCGTTTGACCCTGTGCGGCCCCTTGTAGGGCACAATTAAGCTATGCGGCCCAGTCAGGGCGGAGCGCATCCTTGAACTGCTCGACATCGACCTGGCCATAGAATTTGTCGATCATGTCGGGGCTGGTGCCGGTATTGCGGGCGAGCGCGAACACATCGACGCCGGCGCGCAGTTGCTGGGATATGTAGAAATGCCGGAAGCTGTAGGCATCGCGTTTCTTGCCACGATGATCGGTCTTGAGGTTGGCGGCTTCGAGCAGCGCATTCAGACTGTTGTTGAGTGAGGTCAGTCGGCGCCCGTCGGGCGCTGCGAACACCGGATCGTTATCCGCTGGGGCCTGACCCGCATTATAGGCCTTCCACAAGGTCCAGAGCATGTCGAAGCCCGCTATAGCCCCGAGATGCGGTACGAACTCGCGCGCCTTGCCCTTGCCCCGTGCGCGGATGCGAATGTCACGTTCGCCAATCGGCTTTGCGACATGCTCGCGATATTGCAGGATGTCGCCCCAATTGAGATTCTTCAACTCGGTCGGCCGCATCCCGGTGTTGGCGGCGATAGTGACATAGGCATAGAGGATCGTCCGATCGCGTCGAACCTCGCGATTAATGTCGGGATCGGTCATGCGCGCTTCGGCCAGTTTGCGAAGGGCCTCGATCTCGCCCGATGAATAGCTCGGCCTGGGCGATGGCGGTACGCGCGGCGTATCGACATCGGGTATCTGGGTCTGGTTGATGTAGCCCCACTTCGCGGCCTGTCGGAAAAGCTGGCGTAACACGACCGCTTCGCCCCGCTGGCTGCTCAGGCTCGGTATGCGGCGCATCTCAGTCGCCGGTCGCTTCACGCGCTTACCGGCACGAACATATTCGATATGGGTCTGGTCCTTGCCCGGCCCGGTCGTCCAGAACGCTTTGCGCCAGGCGGTATAGCGCGTCAGGTCCGCATCGGTAATCGCGTCGATCGGCTTCTTGTCGAAGAACGGGACGAAATAGCGTTCGACCAAGGGCCTGATCCTATCGCCCCGATCATGCCGGACCTCACCATCCAGCGCCAGACGATCCATATGATCGCAAAACTCTTCGGCCACGGCTCGGAACGACCGCTGCACCGCGCGCAGCCCGTTCTCTTTGCGATATTGGGCCTCATGCCAAAGCTTGTTCGCCTTGCGCTGCGCTTCGGCTTCGTCCGGCGTGCCCAGCGACTTCCTGATCTGCCCTTCGCCTCGGATGCTGAACCGCATCCACCAGATCGTGCTACCTGGCCGCTGAAATATCGTGAATGGCTCTTTCCCGGCTATCCGGCTCATTTCCATGCGTAACTTGCCCCGACATCATAGCGCAGGCCGGTTTGCGGACTGCGCTGGCTGTGCTTGAAATGTGCTAGAACAGCCCCGCCCGACATAAGCCGCAGAGGGTTAAAGTCTTGATATTGCTGAAACGATGAAAAGCTGCGTGCTAGCACTGTGCTAGCTTAACTACACCTCACTCAAAGAGCGAGAGCGTTGGTAAGTCATTGATTTCACTAGGAAATAATGGTGCCCGGGGACGGAGTCGAACCGCCGACACTGCGATTTTCAGTCGCATGCTCTACCAACTGAGCTACCCGGGCACGCGCGGCTGGCTGGTCAGCCGGCCGGTTGGAGAGCGCAGCCTATAGGCATCAGTCCGGGTCGCTGTCCACCCCATAATCGCCGCTTTTTTGCGCATCGGGCGCGGCTGCGCGGCCGGGCACGCGGTAGCCGTCGCCCAACCATTGCAGCAGATCGCGGTCGCGGCAGCGGTCGGAGCAGAATGGCCGCGTCTTTGGCTGCGAGGGCTGGCCGCAGATCGGGCAGGAGGCCGATTTAGGCGACATGGCCGGCCGCCAATGCGAGCGTTTCGTCACTGTGCAAGGCGATCGCCCCGCCCCGCCGCCGGGCGAGCCGCGCGATCCATTCGCTCTCGCGGTGAAGCCGGTCGATGATTGCGGGCGCAGCCGTCAGCGTTGCCGGGCCGCCCTGACCATGGCGCTCGGCCCGGCGCAGCAGGGCAAGCGCAGCGGTGGCGACAGGGTCGGCGCGCAGCACCTCCATCAGATTGGCGCGTTCGCGGCGGCGGATGATCTGGATGAAGCCGAAGCCGTTCACGGCGGTGCGCTCGAACGGCAGCGGCAGATATTTGTCGATCTGCGCGGCGGCGATGGCGCGTTCGTCCTTGTTGTTCATCGTCGGCAGGTCGATGCCGATCGATCCGGCCAGCCCCATGCGGCGGACCGCCTGCGCCGCAAGCTTCGCGCCCTTGGGGCCAAGCTGCGCCGGCGGCAGGCTGCCGTCCACATCGATCAGAATCATGGCGGGAGTCAGGAACAGGCGCAGGCTCGCCGCCTCGGTGCCCACCTCGCCCGATTGCGCTTCCTCGATCAGTTCGCCCCAGCCATGCGCCTCCAGCCGATCCTCTTCATGCGCGGGACAGGGCGTCACCGGCACGCCGGTCGCGTAAAGCCGCTGGAGCAGGGTTGGCGCGGGACGCGGCTTGTTGCCGGGCAGCGCGACGCGCCCCTTGGCGAGTTTGGGCCGCCCCTCTTCGGCAATCGCCTCGCGGAAAATCTCAATCGTGACCAGCGCACCTTCCGCCACCTTGGGCGGGATCGGCTCGATCAGCACCTCTTCACCACCGTCCAGTCGGACCATGCCGCGTCTGCGCGGGATGATCGTGCGCACCAGCCGCCCCTGAACGAAAGCGCCGGCGCGCACGCCGCCATCCTCGCGCTCAATCAGCGCCTCGACCAGTTTGCCATGTTCGATCAGGGCCGCGCGCGCTTCGCCGATCCCCTCTTCATAAAGCCAGTCAGCCAAGGCGCACTCCAGCACTTTCGAGCAACGCCCGGGTTTCGAATAATGGCAGGCCGATGACGCCGGAATGGCTGCCGGATAGGAAGCGCACGAAGCTCTCGGCGCGCCCCTGAATGGCGTAGCCGCCAGCTTTGCCCAGCCCCTCTCCGCTCGCGACATAGGCGTCGATCTCCGCCTCGGTCAGCCGTTTGAAGGCGACAATGGTGTCCGCCACGCGCAGGCGCGGACGGTCGTCGCCGCCGATCACGCACACCGCCGACAGCGCATGATGCCGCCGCCCGGAGAGCAACCGGAGCAGCGAGCGCTGGATATCCTCGCTATCGGCGGGCGGCAGGATGCGGCGGCCGAGCGCGATCGTGGTGTCGCCGGCGATCACGATCTCGTCGGGCGAGCGGTCGACGGCGCGAGCCTTTTCTTCCGCGAGGCGCAGCGCATAGGGGCGCGGCAGCTCGCCCTTGCGGGGCTGCTCGTCGATATGCGGGCCGACAATGCGATCGGGCGTTACGCCGATGCGCGCCAGAAGATCGCGACGCCGCACCGATGTGGAAGCCAGAACGATCCGCATGATGCCGCTCGCAGACTTATTTGAAACGGTAGGTGATCCGACCCTTGGTCAGGTCATAGGGGGTCAGTTCGACGAGCACTTCGTCGCCCACCAGCACGCGGATGCGGTTTTTGCGCATCTTTCCGGCGGTGTGGCCGAGAATCTCGTGATCATTTTCCAGACGCACACGGAACATCGCGTTGGGGAGAAGCTCCACAACCGATCCGCGCATCTCAAGCAGTTCTTCTTTCGCCATAATATCCCGAAACGTCAAAAATCGCGCCGCCATAGCGCCTAAATGCCGAAATGGAAAGTCAGTCGGACAGGCCGAAATGATCGCCCGCCTGCGCAAGCGCCGCAAAGATGCGATCCAGCTGCTCTGAATCCATGCAATAGGGCGGCATCAGGTAGATGCTGTTGCCCAGAGGGCGCAGTAACAGGCCTTTTTCAAGGAAAAAGGCGCGCAGCGCCGGGGCGAGATCGGAGAGGTAGCCAGCGTCCGTCGCGACCAGGTCGATGGCCACGATCGTGCCCGACTGGCGCGGATTGGCGAAGGCGGGATGGGCCGAGAGCTTTGCCAGACGGTGCGCCAGGCCAGCGGCGAGCGCGGCGATTCGCCCCCGCACATCCTCATCGCGCCAGATGGCGAGATTGGCGGCGGCGGCGGCGCAGGCGATCGGGTTCGCCGTGTAACTGCTGCTGTGGTAAAACAGCCGCGCGCGGTCGGCGGAATAATGCGCGTCGAAAATCGCCGATGTCGCCAGCGTGGCCGCAAGCGGGAGCGCGCCGCCGGTAATGCCCTTCGCCACCGCCATGATGTCGGGGACGATCCCCGCCTGTTCGCAGGCGAACAGCGTTCCGGTGCGCCCCCAGCCGGTCATGACTTCGTCCGCGATGAAGAGGACGCCATGACGGGCGCAGATCGCTGCCATCTCGCGCAACACCCAGGCCGGGTAGATCAGCATGCCCCCCGCGCCCAGCACCAGCGGCTCGACGATGAAAGCGGCGGGTGCATCGGGAGCCGCGCAGGCATCTTCCAGCGCGGCGAGGCAGTCGGACTCGCGCCCCGCCCCCGGATAGGGAATCGTGCCGACGTCGAACAGCAGCGGCTGCCAGGCCGCATTATAGACGCCCCGCTCCCCGATCGCCATCGCGCCGATCGTGTCGCCATGATAGCTATGTTCCAGCACCAATATTCGCGAGCGCGGCGGCGGCCCGCCATCAAGCGACAGGTTGTACCAATAGCCAAGCGCCATTTTGAGCGCGACCTCGACCGCGGTCGATCCGCTGTCGGAGAAAAACACGTGGGCCAACGGCGGGCGCTCAGGGGCGCGGGGTGCGAGATCGACCAGCCCCCGCGCCACGACCTCGGCCGGTTCGTGGGTATAGCCCGCGAAGATCAGCTGATCGAGCCGCCCGGCCTGCGCCGCGATGGCAGCGACGATGCGGGGATCGCAATGGCCGTGCGTCGTCACCCACCAGCTCGAAATACAGTCGATCAGCGTTCCGCCATCGGCCAGATACAGCACCGCTCCTTCGGCCCGATCGACGCGGGGAATTGGCTCTTGCAGGCCATGCTGGGTGAATGGATGCCAGACGGGAGAAGTCATGGCGCGGCTTTATCGTGCTGGACGCTGCGGGCAAGCAGGGATCGCATGCCAGTTGACAGAGCAACCGTCCGACGCGCATCAGAGGCGTAACGATTAGCCGGGGGGCATATGAGAGGATATTGGAAACAGGCGGCGAGAATCGCGTGCGCGGCTATGCTGCTGGGCGCGGTTCTGCCCGCAGGGGCGCAGGAAAAGACCGGCAATAAACCGGGCTTCATGCTGGCGCCGGGTAGTGCGCGCATCGTCCTGATGCGGCCATCGATCAAGGTCGGCGAACAATCGACCGGCGGCATGTTCGAACCCAATGCCGACTGGACCGCACAATCGCGCGGCAATCTGAATCACGCCATCGCCGCGATTCAGGGGCAGCTTGGCAACAGCGTGGCCGATCTGGTCGAACCGGCGGGGACGGATGCGGCGGCGCTGGCGGAATATCAGGCGCTGTTCGCGACACTCGCCGATTCGGTGATCGTCTACCAATTTTTTCCCGGCAATCGCTTGCCCACCAAGAAGCGCAAGGGTCAGTTTTCCTGGACGCTGGGACCGGGCGTCGCCAGCCTGCCGGGGCTTGCGGGAGCCGATTATGCGCTGTTCGTGACGACCGAGGACCAGTATGGATCGGCCGGACGCAAGGTGTTGCAGCTATTCGCGGCCATGGGCGGCGTCAGCGTGATCAGCGGCGTGCACAAGGGCTTTGCCGGACTGGTGGATGTGAAAACCGGCGATCTCGTCTGGTTGAACGCGGATTTGCAGATGGGCGGCGACGTCCGCACCGAAGATGGCGCGCAAAAACGCGTGACCCAATTGTTCGAGGGCTTCCCTGGCCGGCCGGTGGTGATCGCTTCGGCGGCCGGCGCGGGGAAATGAGCCGCGTGGCGCTGGCGGCTTTGCTAACCGCCGTACTGACGACGCCGGCAGCCATCGCCGCGCCGGTTCCATCCTTGCCGACCTACACGCAGGCGTATGAGCCTACAGGCGTGGACGAGCGCGGCATGTGGATGGAGGCGGACGAGGCCGAGCGGCATATGCGGGATTCCGCGCTGGTCCTTCGCGATCCCGTGCTGAATGCCTATGTCCGCTCCGTTTTCTGCCGGACGGTGGGTGACGAGCGGTGCCGGTCGGTGCGCATCTACATCCAGCATCTGCCCTATTTCAATGCGACCATGTATCCCAACGGGATGATGACGATCTGGTCGGGCCTGCTGCTGCGCGTTCGTGACGAGGCGGAACTGGGCGCGGTGCTGGGCCATGAATTCGCCCATTTCGAAAAGCGGCATACGCTTGCAGGCTTCAAGAGAGCGCGCGGCGCGACGGACTTGCTGATGTGGACATCGATGTTGTCGCCAGCCCTGTCGTCGGTAGCCGCACTCAGCACGATTGGCAGCTTTTTCGCCTTTTCACGAGCACAGGAGCAGGAGGCTGACACGCTCGGCCTCGCCTATCTCACCGCTTCCCCTTATCCCGCCGCGAGCGCAGCCAATGTCTGGGAGCGGATCATGGTGGAAGCGGACGCCACGGCCGCCGGGCGAAAGCGCAAATCCACCGCGCGTCGCTATGCCAGCGGCTTTTTCGACAGCCATCCAACCGATCTGATCCGCGCCACCTATCTGCGCGACATGGCGGCCAAGGCGAACGATCCGGGCGATCCGGCAGCGGCGGCCTATCGCGCCGCGCTGGCCCCCTGGATGCCGACCTTCCTCGCCGACCAGATCAAGCTCAACGATTTTGGCGGATCGGACTATCTGCTGGGCCAGTTGGCGGCGGATGGGTGGACGCCCGATTTGCTCTACGCGCGCGCCGAACTATATCGCCTGCGCGGCAATCCCCGCGACCTGACGAGCGCGGCGCAATTTTATCGCGAGGCGATCGACAAGGGGCTGACCAATCCCGATGCGGAGCGGGACATGGGCCTTGCGCTGCTGCGCAGCCAGCAACCCGATCAGGGCAAGGCCGCGTTGCGGCGGTATCTGGAGCGAAAGCCCGGCGCGCAGGACACCGCCATGATCGCTACGCTGATCGCGCAATGAGGGGGAATGACATGAAACGAGTTTCGATGGCGGTCGCGGCGCTGGTGCTGGCCGCGCAGCCGGTCATGGCAGGCAATGTGCTTGTGGCCCCCGGCGCGAAGATATGGGTCGCGAAATCTGCGCTCGCGGTCACGCCGGCGAGCGAATGGAACAAGCTGGGCGCGCGGCCCGGCCGCAACAGCGAAAGCTGGACGCTGGACGGCGATTTGCTGAACGAGATCAGCTTCTACGGCGGTATCGTCGAGGGCAAGCCGTTGTTCCGTGAGGTCGACAAGCGCAACAAGCCATTGCCCACAGTATCGGCCACGATGCTGATCACCGATATTCCGACCCTGCTGGAGAACAGCTATCGCATCGCGCTCGGCACCCCGCTGATAACGATCACCAGCGTGGTGCCGGGTCCCTTCGCCGGCGCACCGGGAGTCCGTTTCACCTACAGCTATCAGCGGGCGGGCGATGATGTCCGGCGGCTCGGCGAAGCGCGCGCGGCGATGATCGGCGGGCGGCTCTTCATGATGAGCTATGAAGCGCCCGCCCTCCATTATTTCGACCGCGACGTCGCCGCGTTCCGCCAGATCGCCGACAGCGCCAGACTGGAAACCCCCGCTCCTACCAGATCCTGACGCGATCCTGTGGCGGCAGGGTGATCTTGCCCGGCTGCGGCTTGAACGCGGCATACCATTCGTCGAAATTGCGCACGGTGTCGGCGCGATATTGCGAGGGCGAATGGGGGTCGGTGACGAGCCGCTGGCGCAGATTCGCCTCGCGATAATTGCGCCGCCACACCTGTGCCCAGCCGAGGAAGAAGCGCTGGTCGCCGATCATGCCGTCGATCACCGGCGCGGCCTTGCCGCCGAGCGAGGCATGATAGGCGTCGAGCGCCACCGCCACGCCAGCCAGATCGCCGATATTCTCGCCCAGCGTGAACGCCCCTTTCACATGCGCTCCGGGGAAAGGCGCATAGGCGTCATATTGCCTGACCAGCTTGTCCGTCAGCCCCTTGAACGCCGCGACATCGGCGTCGGTCCACCATTGGTTCAGCTTGCCGGTCTCGTCATATTTCGCACCCTGATCGTCGAAATGATGGCTGAGTTCATGGCCGATCACCGCGCCGATGCCGCCATAGTTCACTGCCGGATCGGCCTTGGGATCGAAGAAGGGCGGTTGCAGGATCGCTGCGGGAAAGACGATTTCGACCATGGAAAAATCGGCATAAGCGTTGATCTCCATCGGTGTCATCTGCCATTCCCAGCGGTAGATCGGCTTGCCAAGCTTCCCCAACTGATAGCCGCTCTCGAACTGCGCGGACCGCCAGGCATTGCCGAACAGATCGTCGGGCCGGATCGTCAGACCCGCATAATCGCGCCATGTGTCGGGATAGCCGATCTTGGGGGTGAAGGCGGCGAGCTTCTTGTGCGCGCGCGCCTTGGCGGTGGCGCTCATCCAGCCCAGCCCATCGATGCGGCGGCCCATGGCGGCGATCACGTTACGGACAAGCTCATCCATCGCCGCCTTGGTTTCGGGCGGGAAATAGCGCGCGACATAGGCCTTGCCCACGTCCTCGCCGAGCGAATCTTTCAGGAAATCAATTGCGCGCTTCCACCGTTCCTCGCGCTGGGGCGTGCCCGACAAGGTGGTGCCGTAGAAAGCGAAATCGGCGTTGGCGATCCGGTCGGGCAGGAAGGTCGCATAGGCATGAAGGCTGCGCAGCAGCAGCGCGTCCTTCAGCACGCCGAGCGGCGCTTTCGCGATGAGCGCTGCCTCGCCCGTAAAGGCGGTGGGTTGCGCAACGAGCAGCGCGTCCGGCTTGACCCCGTTCGCGGCGAGATAGGCGGCGAAGTCGAAACCGGGCGCGCGCGACTGAAGATCCGCGTGGGTCAATTTGTTGTAGGTCTTGTCGGCATCGCGGCTGTCGACCTGGCTCCAGTGGACCTTCGCGATATCGGTTTCGAAGGCCATCAGTGCGGCGGCGCGTGGCCCGGCATCGGCTTGCCCGGCGAGGGTCAGCATCTGTTCGAGATGCGCGACATAGGCGGTGCGGATCGCCGCCATCTTGTCGCCGGGTTCCAGATAGAAATCGCGGTCGGGCAGGCCCAGCCCGCCCTGCCCCATGCGCACGATATAGGCGGTCGGCTGCTTGTCATCCTGCCCCACCGACAGGGCGAACGGCCCGCCAATGCCCGCCTGCGCGGCCTTCCCCGCCAGCGCGGCATAGGCGGCCTTGCTTTTGATCGCGCCGATCTCCGCCAGCCATGGCCTGATCGGATCGAGACCTTTCGCCTCGACGGCGGCGGCGTTCAGATAGCTTGTATAGGCGGCGCCGATCTTGCTGCCGGGGTCGGCCTGCGCCGCCTCCAGCAAGCCCTTTGTGCGAGTACGCGACAGATCGTCGAGCACGTTGAACGCGCCGTAATTGGACTTGTCCGCCGGGATCGGCGTCGCCTTTGCCCAGCCGCCATTGGCGTAATCGTAGAAATCGTCGCCCGGCTTGACCGAGGGGTCCATGCCCGCCGTGTCAAAGCCGTAGCTCCCATAGGCCGGACGGTCCGTCGATGTCGCCGCGGTCGGTGACGGCGGATCGGCTTGCGCGATCGAAGCGGACAGCGCGAGGGCGGCAACGCCTGCAAACAGGATTTTCATGGGATCGGTCCTTGTGCCTTTGCCGGGCGAATAGCGCCCTTCCTGATGCGATGTGAAACGCGCCGGCGAACGGAAGTCCATGGCGTTGGTCGAAAAAACCTACAAAGCTGAAAGGTCGATATGCGCGGCGAAGGCAGTCGCCAGCGAGGCTGCGTCCAACGGATCGAGAATCGGCAAGCGACCAAGCGAGGGGACCCGTCCGATCGCGGGAATGATCGCCTCATTTTCCGCATGGGGATCGCCGATGAAGGCGATGCCAGCGATCGGCACACCGCGTGCGCGCAACGCCTCGATACTCAGCAGGCTATGATTGATCGTGCCAAGGCAGGTGCGCGCGCACAGGATCACCGGCACGCCCCAATGCGCGAACAGATCAGCCATCAGCAGTTTTTCGGTCAACGGCACAAGGACGCCGCCCGCGCCCTCCACCACCAGCGCGCCGGGCGCGAACGGCAGGGCCAGCCGGTCGATCGCAATCTCCACCCCGTCGATGCGCGCGGCCAGATGTGGCGAGGCCGGAGTTGAAAGCCGATACGCCTCGGGCAGCAGATGATCGGCGGGCAGGCCGGACAGGCGCGCGACAGTCTCGCAGTCGCTTTCCGGATCGACGCCCGCCTGCACCGGCTTCCAGTAATGCGCGCCCAATGCCCCGGCCAGTCCGGCGGCAAACACAGTCTTGCCAATGTCCGTGTCGGTGCCGGTAACGACGAACCGGCTCATGCGAGCAATCGCCGCAATGCGTCCCCCAGCGCCGCGACATCGGCCCGGCCGATATTGAGCGTCAGCGAAATGCGCAGCCGGCTCGTGCCCGGCGCTACGGTGGGCGGACGAATGCCGCGCACGTCGAAGCCCGCCTCCTGCAACGCCTGCGCCACCGCCATGGCGCGGCCGTCCTCGCCCAGAATGACCGGCAATATCTGGCTGCGCGGCGCGGGCAGGCCAAGCGGACGCGCGATCATCTCCGTCGCGTCCTGCCGCAGCACGGTCAGCCGTGCGCGCAGATCGTCGGCCTGTTCGATCCGGTCGAGCGCGGCGGAAGCGGCGACCGCCATCAGTGGCGAAGGCGCGGTCGAAAAGATGAAGGCGCGGGCGCGATTGACGAGATAGTCGACGATGATCCGCGGGCCGCACACCAGCGCGCCCTCGACCCCCATCGCCTTGCCGCAGGTATGGAGCGTGACGACATTGTGCAGCCCGTCGAGACCGGCGGACAGCCCCCGGCCGGACGGGCCGAACACGCCGGTGCCATGGGCTTCGTCCAGCAGCAGCATCGCTTCGTTGCGGGCGGCGAGCGCGGCGAGGTCGGTGAGCGGAGCGAGGTCGCCATCCATCGAATAGAGCGTTTCGACCGCGATCCACACGCGTCCCTTGCCACCCTCCGCCCGCCAGTCCGCGATCTTGTCGGCGAAGCTTTGCACGTCGTTGTGGCGCGCGAACACGGCGCGCGCCTTCGACATGCGGATGCCGTCATGGACGCTTGCGTGGATCAGCTCGTCCGCGACGATCAGGTCGCCTCGCTGTGGCAGGGTCGCGAACAGCGCGAGGTTGGCGGCGAAACCATTCGCCATGAACAAAGCCGCCTGTGTGCGGAAGAAGGTCGCCGCCTTGGCTTCCAGCCCTTCATGTTCGGGCGCATTGCCGCGCAGCAGGCGTGAACCGCCCGACCCGACCGGCACGCCGCGCGCGACCGCATCCGCCACCGCCTGCCCGATGATCGGATCGGCGGCGAGTCCCAGATAGTCGTTGGAGGCGAAATCGCGGCCTGCACGCGGGATCAAACGGCGCAACCGGCCCCGTCTTTCGAGCGCGGCGAGTTGCGAGCGGAAAGGTTCGCTGGTCATGGCGACGCGCTATAGGCCCGCCCGCCCCACCCCGGCAAGCACAGGTGCGACGAGCAACAGGCCAGTCGTCAGAGCGAAAAATTCAGCGCGAAGGAAGCCACATTGTCGCTGCTGTCTGATTGGCCGGGCCGGAAGCCATGCTGGTTGAGATAGCCGATTTCGGCGTTGATCGTCCTGGTGATCGGTGTCGTGATCGCGATCAGGTTGCGCATCCGCTCCTCGCCATGGACGGTCTGGAAACTGGTGTCGTTCAGGTCGATGAAGCTTTCATGGCTCAGCACCAGCGCGGTCTTCTTGCCCGGCTGGAACGGCAGGACGAATTTCACATAGGGGCGCAGACGCCATGCCGTGCCGTCGATCCCCTCACGCCAGCGCTCTTCCAGCCGCACCCGCGCGCTGAGCGTGCCGGGGCCGATCTTGAGCAGATTGTCGAACGTCACCTGCTGGCGGCCGCGATGCTCCATCACCGTGAAATCGCCCGCATTATAGAGCGGATCGTGGGTATAACCGGCCCAGATCGTGATCTTCTTGCTGACGCGATAGCCGAGCAGCGTGTTGGATTCGATCTCGTACAGACCGTTACGATTATCGCTGAACCGGGCCACCACTTCCTGCGACAAACGCCAGTTTTCACCGAGCTTCACCGTAGCGTTGACGGTGGTCCAGATCTGGTCGTCCTCACTCGCATGCGCCGCGACCGGCAGCATCAGCAGCGCAAGGGAAGATAGCAGGACAGATGTGCGGCGCATGGTCGTTCGTCTCCTCCGCCGGTTCGACGGTGACGCGCCATTATGACCCTTATGTGACTCTTATATGACTATAGCACTGCTTTTCTGTTACCCTTTTGTGAATGAGGCCCGCCCGGTCATAAGGACGGGCCTGCATTCTCCATCCCTCAGCCGCCGTGCGCCAGTGCGGCGAGCAACAGCAAGGCAACGATGTTGGTGATCTTGATCATCGGATTGACCGCCGGGCCTGCGGTGTCCTTGTAGGGATCGCCCACCGTATCGCCCGTCACCGCGGCCTTGTGGGCTTCGCTGCCCTTGCCGCCATGATGGCCATCCTCGATATATTTCTTGGCATTGTCCCAGGCGCCGCCGCCCGAGGTCATCGACAGGGCGACGAACAGCCCTGATACGATGACCCCCAGCAACAATGCGCCCAGCGCCGCAAAGCCGTTGGGCGTGCCCGCCACCGCCGAGATCACGAAATAGACGATGATCGGGGCCAGCACCGGCAGCAGGCTGGGGACGATCATCTCCTTGATCGCGGCCCGCGTGACGAGGTCCACCGTGCGGGCATAGTTCGGCCGCGAACTGCCGTCCATGATGCCCTTGTCGGCGGCGAACTGCTCGCGGACATCCTTGACCACGTCGCCTGCCGCACGGCCCACCGCGGTCATCCCCATCGCGCCGAACAGATAGGGCAGCAACGCACCCAGCAGCAGGCCGACGATGACATAGGGGTTGGAGAGGCTGAAATCGACCGGCTCGGTCAGGCCAAGCGCGCTGTTATAGAATTTCAGATCCTCCGTATAAGCGCCGAACAGCACCAGCGCGGCAAGACCCGCCGAGCCGATGGCATAACCCTTCGTCACCGCCTTGGTCGTGTTGCCGACCGCGTCGAGCGCGTCCGTCTTGACCCGGACGCTGTCGTCGAGATGCGCCATTTCCGCGATCCCGCCGGCATTGTCGGTGACAGGGCCATAAGCGTCGAGCGCCACGACCATCCCCGCAAGCGCCAGCATCGCCGTCGCCGCGAAGGCGATGCCGATCAGTCCGGCCAGCTGGTGCGCGACGATGATGCCGATGACGATGACGATCGTCGGCAGCGCGGTCGATTCCAGGCTGATCGCGAGGCCCTGGATGACGTTGGTGCCATGGCCGGTCTCGGACGCCTTGGCGATCGAGCGAACGGGGCGATAGTTGGTGCCGGTATAATATTCGGTGATGACCACCAGCAGTCCGGTGACCGCCAGTCCCACCATCATCGACCAAAACAGCGCCATGCCGGTATAGCCGCCATTGCCGTCCAGATCGGCGCCGAACCGGGCATTGAGGTCACCCAGCACATAGGTGGCGACGACATAGAGCGCGGGCACCGACAGGATCGCCGTCGTCCAGAACCCCTTGTAGAGCGCGCCCATGATCGACTGGCTGCGACCAAGCCGCACCATATAGGTGCCGATGATCGATGTGATGATGCACACCCCGCCGACGATCAACGGCAACGACATGAGCCGCATCAGGAACGCATTGTCGACCCCGGTGACGAGCAGCGAAATCAGCACCATGGTCGCGCCGACGGTGACGACATAGGTTTCGAACAGGTCGGCGGCCATGCCGGCGCAATCGCCGACATTGTCGCCCACATTGTCGGCGATGACGGCGGGATTGCGTGGGTCATCCTCCGGAATACCCGCTTCCACCTTGCCGACGAGGTCCGCGCCGACATCGGCCGCCTTGGTGAAGATGCCGCCGCCCAGCCGCGCGAAGATCGAGATCAGCGACGCGCCGAACGCCAGCGCGACAAGGCTGTCGATGACGAGCCGGTCGTCAGGCGCATGACCCGCCGGGCCGGTCAGATACCAGAAAAAGACGCTGATCGCGAGCAGCGCCAGCCCGGCCACCAGCATGCCGGTGATCGCGCCCGCGCGGAATGCGACGGTCAGCCCGTTCTGCAAGGTGCCCCGGCACGCTTCGGCGGTGCGCACATTGGCCCGCACCGAAATATTCATGCCGATGAAACCCGCCGCGCCCGACAGGATCGCGCCGATCAGAAAGGCGATCGCAGATGTAAGGCCGAGGAAATACAGGACCAGCGCGGCGACGACGATGCCGACGACGGCGATGGTCGTATATTGCCGGGCGAGATAGGCCTTCGCCCCTTCCTGAATGGCGCCGGCGATCGCCAGCATCGTCGGGTTGCCAGCCGGGGCGGCCAGCACCTGTCGGCTCGTGAACAGGCCGTAGACTATGGCGAGAACGCCGCAGCCTATGGCGATTGTGACAATTTCCATGGATTATCCTCTCCCCCTATTATGGATATCATCGGCTGCTCCGCAGGGAATGACGGGCGGACGAAGGGCGTGAGGGCGGGCGGCCGAATGTCCTGCATCCGGCGTCGGGCACCGCATCAATCAGCATCTGGCATACGCACATGGGCGGTCCAACCGGGCTGAGAAAAAGGTGAACGGAAGCTACAGGCGCGGCGCGCGGCGTCAAGCCGCTTCGAAACGCCTGCCTGCAAGGGCGATCACGCGCGGGTCAGCCATGTTCCCAGCCCAGACGATCCGGCAGCGGCAGCACGGCGCCGTCGATCATCAGGGTCAGTCCCTCGCCTTGCGCAAAATACCCGACCGGAATGGCGCGCACCGCAGGGCGCATGTCAGGCGGCAGGGCGAAGAGCAGCTCATAATCATCGCCGGCCCGTGCCGCCGCGATCTGAACCGCCGTGCTGCCGCCGCGCGCCGCCTCCAGCGCGGGCGACAGCGGGACATGGTCGATGGTGACGGCCAGCCCGCTCGCGGCGGCCATGCGCGCGGCGTCGATCAGCAGGCCGTCCGACACATCCATCATCGCATGAGCCTGACGGGCCAGCAGCATGCCTTCGGCGAGACGGGGGTGCGGACGGCGGTAAGCCTCGACCAACGGCCCCGACGCGGCGGGCGTAGCGCGCAACAGGTCGAGGCCGACCCCGGCATCTCCAACCGGCCCGGTCAGGTAAAGCCGGTCGCCCGCCCGCGCGCCCGATCGCGCCGGCACCGCCCCTTGCGCCTCGCCGATCGCGGTCAGCGTGAAGCTCCGCGCATGTCCGTCCGGCATGCTGACCGTATCGCCGCCGAGCAGCGGCATGCCATGGCGATCCAGCGCTTCGCCCAGCCCTTCCAGAAAGGCCGCGTCCCAGCCATCGTCGCCCGACAGCGCGTAATTCAGCAGACAGCCGACCGGCCGCGCGCCCTTGGCGGCGAGGTCCGACAAATTGACCGCCGCCAGCTTCCAGCCAATGTCCGGCGCGGGGTCGGTGGGGAGGAAATGCACGCCCTCGACCATCGTGTCGCTGGTCAGAATCAGCCGCGCATCGCCTACCGGCAAGACCGCCACATCATCCTGAAGGCCGCGCGCTGCGGGATCATGCGCAAGCAGGCGCAGCAAAGTGAGGAAGCGGGATTCGGCGGACATAGCCTATCCTACCGCCCTGACCTCGCCTGTCGAATGTACTTTATTTCCGCACATCCTTCGACACCGCATCCAGCAGGCCGTTGACGAAGCCCGCCTCGCGCTTGTCGTAAAAGGCGTGGGCGACATCGACATATTCGCTGATGACCGTGCCGGTCGGCACATCGGCGCGCGCCAGCAGTTCGTATGTTCCGGCGCGCAGAATCTGGCGCATCGGCTTGTCGAGCCGGTCAAGGCTCCAGCCTTTCGAAAGGCGCGCGGCGACCAGTGCGTCGATCTCGTCCCGCCTCTTGTTCACGCCCGACACGACATCGTCGAAAAAGCTTTCCTCCGCCTGCGCGTAGGTCACATCCTCGATGGTGGCGCCCAGGCGATGCTGATGGAATTCATGCAGCAGGACGGCGAGCGGCGTCGCCTCCATCTCGATCTGGTAAAGCGCCTGAACCGCGGCGAGGCGCGCGGCGGAGCGGGATTTGGAGCGTTCGTTCATGGGAAGCCCCCTACTCCGCGATCATCGCAGGCGCAACGCCACCGACGCGGCATGCGCTGGCAGGCCTTCCGCCTCCGCCAGAGCCACGGCGGCGGGGCCGATCGCGCCGATGGCCTGCGGCGTAAGGCTGAGGAAACTGGTGCGCTTCATGAAATCCAGCACCGAAAGCCCCGATGAAAAGCGCGCGCGGCGTCCGGTCGGCAGGACGTGATTGGGTCCGGCGACATAATCGCCGACCGCTTCAGGCGTCATCCGGCCCAGAAATACCGATCCGGCATGGCGCACCTGCGCGAACAGGGCGTCGGGATCATCCACCGCCAGTTCCAGATGCTCGGCGGCGAGGCGATTGACGAGCGGGATCGCCTCCTCGAAATCGCGCACGAGGATGATCGCGCCATTGGCGGCCCAGCTGGTCGTCGCGACCGCCTGCGTCGTCAGCAACGGCAGCCGGCGATCAACCGCCACCGCCACCGCATCGGCGAAGGCGGCATCGTCGGTAATGAGGATCGACTGGCTGGTCGGATCATGTTCGGACTGGCTGAGCAGATCGGCGGCGATCCAGTCGGGATCATTCTTCGCGTCCGCGACCACCACGATCTCGGACGGGCCGGCGACCATGTCGATGCCGACCACGCCGTAAAGCTGGCGCTTGGCTTCAGCGACCCAGGCGTTGCCGGGGCCGGTGATGACATCAACGGGCCGGATGCGATCCGTGCCATAGGCGAGCGCGGCCACGGCCTGCGCGCCGCCGACACGCCAGATTTCCTCGATTCCCGCGATCTGCGCGGCGGCGAGGACAAGCGGGTTGATCGCGCCGCCGGGGGTGGGCGTCACCATCGCGATGCGGCCGACACCCGCGACCTTGGCCGGGATGACGTTCATCAGCAGCGAACTGGGATAGGCCGCGCGGCCGCCGGGCACGTAGAGACCCGCCGCATCGACCGCGTTCCAGCGCGCGCCGAGCCGCACGCCCGCGCTGTCGATGCCGTCGCTGTCCACCGGCCGCTGCTTTTCATGATAGGCGGTGATCCGCGCGGCGGCGAGTTCGAGCGCATCGCGGAGCGGCGTCGAAAGCGCATCAAGCGCGGCGCGGCATTCCGATGCCCCGACCGCCCAGCCGCTGACGTTAAGATCATGGCCGTCGAACCGGCGCGTGTAATCAGCCAGCGCAGCGTCGCCCTCGGCGCGGACGCGCTTGAGGATCGCGGTCACGTCGCGCGACACATCCTCGTCCGCCTCGCGGCGTGCATCGACCAGCGCCGTAAAGGCGGCGGGAAAGTCTACATCGGTGGTGGTGAGGCGTAGGGGCATGTCAGCCGTTCCCACCATTTGCCGTCATCCCCGCGAAGGCGGGGATCCATCTCCCCGCCTCGCCAAGCTGATAGGTTGGGAGGTGGCTTCCCGCCTGCGCGGGAAGGACGATAGCGCAATTACGCGGCATCCTTCACTCCCGCCGCCCGCCGAAACGCCTCGACCATCGGCGAAAGTTCGGCGGACCGCATCTTATAGGCGGCGCGATTGACGATCAGCCGAGCCGACACCTGCATGATGATATTGGTTTCGACCAGTCCATTGGCCTTGAGCGTCGCGCCCGACGATACAAGATCGACGATGCGCCGCGACAGGCCGAGCGATGGCGCCAGTTCCATCGCGCCGTTCAATTTCACGCATTCCGCCTGAAGCCCGCGCGCCTCGAAATAGCGGCGGGTGAGATAAGGATATTTGGTCGCGACCCGGACATGGCTGACCGCGGCCTCATCCTCCTGCGACAAGCCGACCGGCTCCGCCACAGACAGGCGGCAATGGCCGATGTCGAGATCGACCGGCGCATAAAGTTCGGAATAATCGAACTCGTCCACCACATCCGATCCGACGATGCCGATCTGCGCCGCGCCATGCGCCACGAAGGTCGCGACGTCGAACGCGCGCACGCGGATGATCGACACGTGCGGCAGATTGGTAGCGAAGCGCAGCGCCCGGCTTTTCTTGTCGTGGAACTCGGCCTCCGGCTCGATACCGGCGCGCGCGAGCAGCGGCAGCGCTTCATCGAGGATGCGGCCCTTGGGAATGGCGAAAATGAGCGGACGAGTCATGACCGGCGCGCCTTACGCGCGGGCGCGCGAAAGGGCAAGGTTTGGGAGGTTTAATCCCAATTGGTGACAGCTTCCTCGCCATTTGCAAGAAACGGACCCTCTTCAGATCCGAAATTGGCCCAGATCACAATCTCAGTGCCGTGGCGCCCTTCCACATAATCCGTTATAAGCGGCGGTTCGTCGGGCCGTACGAACTCCGTCTCGTATAAAAAGCTGAGTTCTTCGCCCGGATTCAAACGATAGCGGTGGGTAGACAATTCAAATGTGACGAACTGAGGCTTGTCGGTCGCGTTGCGTATGACATGCTTCGCGCGCGCCATCGGGTTACGCCGCGTCCGCCATCGCCGCCTGCGTGGCCGCGATCCAGCCGCCGCCCAGCACCCGATCCCCGGCATAGAGCACCGCCGCCTGACCCGGCGCGACGCCATATTCGGGCGCGTCGAACATCAGGCGATCGCCCTCCAACCGCGCGGGCACCGGCTTTGCCATCGATCGCACCTTCGCCGTCATCGGCCCGGCGAAATCCCGGCCCAGCCAGTTCATGTCCGAAAGAATTGCGCCCGCCACGGCCAGCGCCGCCCTGGGCCCCACGATCACCCGCCGCGCCGGTGCGTCCAGCCGCACGACATAAAGCGGATCGGGCTGGCCGCCGATCTCCAGTCCCTTGCGCTGACCCACTGTATAATGGATCATCCCCTTGTGCTGGCCCAGCGTCCGGCCGTCGATATGGACGATATCGCCGCCCTCGTCGGCATCGGGTCGCAGCTTGCGCACGATCTTCGCATAATCGCCGTCGGGCACGAAGCAGATGTCCTGGCTGTCCGGCTTCATCGCGACGCCTAACCCCAGTTCGGCCGCGATTTCGCGCACCTGCGGCTTGGGCATGCCGCCCAGCGGAAAGCGCAAATAGTCGAGTTGCGCCTGCGTCGTCGCGAACAGGAAATAGCTCTGGTCGCGCGCGGGATCGGTCGCGCGATGCAGTTCAGCCCCCTGCGCGCCTTCGACCCGGCGGACATAATGGCCGGTGGCCAGGCAATCGGCGCCCAGATCGCGCGCGATCTGGAACAGGTCGGTGAATTTTACCCCCATATTGCACTTCACGCACGGGATGGGCGTGCGTCCGGCCATATATTCATCGGCGAAGTCGGCGATCACCGAATCGCGGAAGGCGCTTTCATAGTCGAACACATAATGGGCGATGCCCAGCCGGTCGGCGACCGCGCGCGCGTCACGGATATCCTGTCCGGCGCAGCAGCTGCCGGTGCGGCCCACCGCCGCGCCATGATCGTAAAGCTGGAGCGTGACGCCGATCGTTTCCGCGCCGGTGCGCGCCGCCAGCGCGGCGACGACGCTGCTATCCACGCCGCCCGACATGGCGACGACGATCCGCCGCGCTGAAAGCGGCTCGGCCAACTGAAATTCGGGCTGCATGGCAAGTCCTATAGGCGTGACGCGGCGCACGTTCCAGCCCGATTAACCCCCCTTTCATCCCGCGCTAACGAGGGATGACCGCGACGTTTACCGGGCCTTATGCTTTGCCCGGTAAAAGTTCGCTCATGGATTTGAGCTTCCTCCGCAGCGGCATCAAACCCGGTGGCATCAAGCCAGTCGGGCGCCCGCGCGTGCCGGCCTGGCCGTTCCTGCGTGCCGCTTCGGCGGCAGCGCAGGCGTCCAGCCCGACGGCAAAGGCGGTGGCGAACGTTCTGCGGGGGCAGGACATGGCGGAAGACTGGATTCAGGAACTGGCGGGAATTTTCGCGCCACGTTCCGACGGCATGATCGAAGCCGTGCGACTTTCGGGCAGTTTCAACCCGTTGGTCGCGACCAGACTAGGAGTGGGGCAAGAATGATGAAGGGGGTGTTTACCTTGGCGCTTTAGCCGTTCTTCAGGGCTGATGTGGATAAGGTTTCGCTACTGAATTCGGCAACGCCAGTGCCGCTTTTGAGGTGATGATGATCGAAAATCAAAAAATACGGCCTGCACAGGTCGTCGGGCCGCTCGGAGAACCCCTGACGCTGGAAAGCCTGCCGCCCGTCGATACGACGCGCTGGGTGGTGCGTCGCAAGGCGGAGGTGGTCGCCGCCGTTAATGGCGGCTTGCTGACCGTGGATGAAGCCTGCGCCCGCTATTCGCTGACGCTGGAAGAATTCGCCGGATGGCAGCGCGCCGTCGACCGATCGGGCATGCACGGGCTGCGTGTCACCCGCATTCAATATTATAAGTCCCTCTATGAGCGGCAGCAGAAATACTGACCCTCCGTCCTGAAGGATGGCAAGAGGCCGCCGGCTGCGATCCGGCGGCCTTTTTTATTTTCCGACATAACGCCGCAACAGAATCGTTACGGACCGGGGAACGACAATCGAGGTTCGCCGTTAATGCTTCAGCCAACCCGCTAGGGGGCGCTGGCAAGGAGAAGTTAGATGGGCATCATTTTGTGGCTTATCGTCGGCGGCATCATTGGCTGGCTTGCCAGCATGATCATGCGGACCGACGCACAGCAGGGCGTCCTGCTGAACATCGTAGTCGGTATCGTCGGTGCTTTTATCGGCGGCCTGATTTTCAGCGGCGGTTCGATCAACAATGCCGGCCTCACGCTCACCAGCTTTCTGGTGTCGCTGGTCGGTGCGGTGATCCTGCTTGCGATCGTCAATCTGGTCCGCCGCGGTTCGATGCGATAAACCGGCGTCCCTTGACGGCATAAAAGGCTGCGTCATCCCATGGATGGCGCAGCCTTCTTATATAGTCACGATCGACGCATGAAGAGGCGATAGACCGCCAGAATGGCGATCGCCCCCAGCGTGGCGGCGATGAAACCCGCAGCTTCGCCTGCATTATAGAAGCCGGCAAGGCGCCCCACATAACCGGCCAGCAAGGCCCCCGCGATCCCCAGCAACATGGTGACGATGCACCCGCCCGGATCGCGACCCGGCATTACCAGCTTGGCGGCGGCTCCCGCGAGCAACCCAATGATGATCCATCCCAGCGCCTCCATGGACGTCTCCTCTCATTATGCAGCCCCGCGCATAGCGCCACAGTCCCGCGCTTTTGGCAAGAGAAGGAGGTCTTTCGACCCCCGCCGCCAGCGTCCGTAGGGCATGGATTTAGGGGATTGAGCCAAGTGCGCTACTTATATAATACAGCTCCGAGCCGGCACCGTCGTCGGCAACAGACAGGATGGGCATGAACTACGAGACCCCGCTCACCGGCGAGTCGGCGCTTGCGATCGATGTAGAGGGGCCGCGTCCATCGCGGCGGCGCGCGCTCGCGATCGCCGCTATCCTAGCGATCCTGGTCGTCGGCATCGCGGCATGGATGTGGATGCGTCCCCGGCCCCCTGTTCCAGCCAACGACGCGGCGCAGGAACCCGTCATCACCGTCATCAGCCCCGGCCGGTCGATGGTCGAACAAAAGGTGAGCGCGACCGGATCACTGGCCGCGCGCGTCGAAATGCCGGTGGGCGTGGCGGGCGAAGGCGGTGAAGTGCGACAGGTACTGGTGCAACCCGGCGACTGGGTGCGCGCGGGACAGATTCTCGCTGTGATCGAACGATCGGTGCAAACCGAACAGATCCGCTCGCTCGCGGCGCAGGTCGAGGTGAACCGGGCCGACGCGAAGCTGGCGCAGGCGCAACTCGATCGCGCCAAGGCGCTGGTCGGGCGCGGGTTCATCAGCCGGGCGGATATCGACCAGCGCACCGCGGCGCGCGATGGCGCCAACGCACGGGTCAATGTCGCCGTCGCCCAGCTTGCCGAACAGCGCGTCCGCACGCAGCGGCTCGATATCCGCGCGCCTGCTGCGGGCCTCGTCCTAACCCGCGCGGTGGAACCGGGCCAGATCGTAGGATCGGGCAGCGGTACGCTGTTCCGCATGGCCAAAGGTGGTGAAATGGAAATGCTGGCGCAGGTCAGCGAGGCCGATCTGGCGATCCTGCGCCCCGGCAACAGCGCAATCGTGACGCCGGTGGGCGGCAAGACATCCGTGGCCGGACGCGTGTGGCAGGTCGCTCCCGTGATCGATCAGCAGAACCGGCAGGGCATCGCCCGCATCGCCATTGCCTATGATCGCGCGATCCGCCCCGGTGGCTTTGCCTCAGCGGTTATCGTCAGCGGCTCGGGTCTGGCCCCGACCCTGCCGGAATCTGCGGTGCTGAGCGACGCGAAGGGCAATTATGTCTATATCGTCGATCGCCGGAACCGGGTCGAGCGGCGCGCCGTCACCACCGGGCAGGTATCCGGCAGCGGCGTGGCGATCGTGCAGGGACTGGACGGTTCCGAACGCATCGTGCGCTCTGCCGGCGCATTCCTCAGTGCCGGGCAGACGGTAAAGCCGCAAGCGCAGGCGCGGCCATGACGCGAGCGCTCGCCGACGCGCGGAATCAGGCGGGTACGCCATCATGAGTTTTCGCAATATTTCCGCGTGGGCGATCCGCAATCCGGTGACGCCGCTCGTCCTGTTCGTCGCGCTGGTCCTGGCAGGCATCGTCAGCTTCAACCGGCTCGACATCAATCAGCAGCCGGACGTCAGCTTTCCTGTGGTCAGCGTGACCGTGAACCAGCCGGGCGCGGCGCCCACCGAACTGGAGACACAGGTCACGCAGCGGATCGAGGCCGCCGTCCGCGCGATCAGCGGCGTCGACGAAATTTCATCCTTCGCATCCGAAGGCCAGTCGCTCACCAACGTCACCTTCCAGATCGGCACGCCGATCGACCGCGCGGTGGCCGACGTCAAGAACGCCGTCGACCAGATCCGCAGCAACCTCCCTGAAGGCATATTGGAACCGCAGGTCGCCCGCGTCGATATCGATGGCGGGCCGATCGCCTATTACAGCGCCGAAACCACCGATATGACGCTGGAAGAACTGTCCTGGTATGTCGACAACACCGTCGCCAAGCGACTGCTGTCGGTCCCCGGCATGGCCGCCGTCACGCGCGGTGGCGGGGTCAGCCGCGAAATCCGCATCATCCTCGACCCGGCGAAACTCCAGTCGCACGGCGTCAGCGCGGCGCAGGTCAACCAGCAATTGCAGCAGGTCAACCTGAACGCCGCGGGCGGGCGCACCGAAATCGCCGGGGCCGAACAATCGATTCGCGTGCTGGGCAACGCGCGCAACGCCTATGCGCTGGGGCAAACCCAGATCGCCATATCCGGCGGCCGCACGGTAAAGCTGTCCGACCTCGCCAACGTCCGGGACATGTTTGCCGAACAACGCTCGGTCGGGCTGATGAACGGCAGGCAGGTCACGAGCATTCGCCTCGAAAAGGCCAAGGGCAGTTCGGACGTCACGGTGTTCGACAATGCCGTGAAGATATTCGAACAACTGGCCAGGGAAAACCCGAAGGTCCGGTTCAAACAGCTTTATACCAGCGTCGATTACACCAAGGGCCAATATCATTCGGCCATGGCGGCGATGATCGAGGGCGCGGTGCTGGCGGTCATCATCGTCTTTCTGTTTCTGCGCGACTGGCGGGCGACGATGATTTCCGCGCTGGCGATCCCCTTGTCCGCGATTCCGACATTCTGGTTCATGGATATGATGGGCTTCACGCTCAACGGCATATCGCTGCTTGCGCTCAGTCTGGTCGCGGGCGTGCTGGTCGATGACGCGATCGTGGAGATCGAGAATATCGTCCGCCACATGCGCATGGGCAAGACCGCCTATCAGGCGTCGATCGATGCGGCCGACGAAATCGGCCTCGCTGTGCTGGCGACGACGATGGCAATCGTCGCGGTATTCCTGCCGGTCGCCTTCATGCCGGGGATCGCGGGGCAATTTTTCGTCCAGTTCGGCATGACAGTGGTCGTCGCCGTGCTGCTGAGCCTGGGTGTCGCGCGACTCATCACCCCGATGGTCGCCGCCTATTTCCTCAAGGCGCATGGCGAAGCGAGCCATGGCGGAGGATGGATGATGGACCGCTACATGCGGCTGTTGCACTGGTCGCTGGACGAACGCCGGGCGATGGCGCGACGCGCGCGGGGTGGCTGGGCCGCCCGCACGGCCATTATGTTTGACCATCGCATCTGGACGGTGGGCCTTGGCGCACTGTCCTTCGCGGCAATGGTGGTCGCCTTCACGACGCTGCCGGTCACGTTCAATCCCACGACCGACACCGACTTCAGCCAGGTGAAGGTCGAAACGACGCCGGGCACCACGCTCGGCCAGACAACCGCCATCACCCAACGGGTTTCGGACATGCTGGCGGCCGACAAGGATGTGGTCGAAGCGGCCTTCGCCGATATCGAGCCGACCAGCGCCACCATCTATCTGACGCTCAAGAAAACCCGTCCGCTCTCCTCGGTCGAATGGGAACGCAGCGTCGCGCCGACATTCCAGACAGTGGCCGATGCGCGGGTCAATTTCCTGTCGCAATCGGGCGGCGGGTTTGGCCGCGACATCATCATCATGCTGGGCAGCGATGATGCCGAGCGGCTGGAAAGCACGGCCAGCAGGCTCGTTTCCGAAATGGCCGGCTTGCGCGAGATCCGCGCACCGCGCGTTCAGGGCGACATGCAGCGGCCCGAAATCATCGTCAAGCCGCGCATGGACCTTGCCGCCAGCATGGGCGTCACGACGGCGGCGCTCAGCCAGACGATCCGTATCGCGACGCTTGGCGACATCGACCAGAACAGTGCGAAATTCTCTCTGTCCGACCGGCAAATCCCGATTCGCGTCTCGATCGCCGAGGACAGCCGCAAGGATATCGCCACGATCGAGAATATGCCGGTGCCCACGGTCAATGGCGGCTCGGTGCCGCTCAAGGTCGTCGCCGATATCGCATTCGGCGCGGGGCCGACGCAGATTCGCCGCTACAACCAGATTCGTCGCGTTGTTGTAGGGGCCGACCTCGCGCCGGGCGTCGTCACCAGCGAGGCGATGGCAAAGATCAACGCGCTGCCGACCATGAAGGCGATCCTCGACGGCAAGGTCGAGGGGGTGCAAAAGATCAATGCGGGCGACGCCAAATGGCAGGCCGAAATGTTCCAGAGCTTCGGCATCGCCGTCGTTTCCGGCATCATGCTGGTGCTCGCCGTGCTGGTGCTGCTTTACAAGCGGATCATGCCGCCCTTCGTCAATATGGGTTCGCTGGCGCTCGCGCCGCTGGGGGGCGCGCTGGCGCTGCATGTTACCGGCTATCCGATTTCGATGCCGGTGCTGATCGGCATGCTCATGCTGCTTGGCATCGTCGCGAAGAATTCGATCCTGGTCATCGATTTCGCGCTGGAGGAAATGGCCAAGGGCGTGCCCAAGTTCGACGCGATCATCGATGCCGGACACAAGCGCGCCCAGCCGATCGTCATGACCACCGTCGCCATGGTGGCGGGCATGGTGCCGACCGCACTGTCCCTGTCGGGCGACAGCGCGTGGCGGGCGCCGATGGCTGTCACCGTGATTGGCGGCCTCCTGTTATCGACGCTGCTGACGCTCATCATCGTACCCGCGACCTTCAGCTTCGCGACGGGCGTGGAGGAATGGATCGGCCCGCGCCTCGGCCGCAGGCTGCTCACCTATCGCAAGGGCGACGATTCGGCGCATGCGGGGCAAACCCAGCCGGCGGAATGATCGCGGGATCACAAGAAGGCTTTGCCTGAACGAAAGGGCGGCGTAACCGTTGGGACGCCTATGTCTTTGATCGCCCTCTCTCCATTCTCCGGCGCCAGCCCTCCTCAACCGGCCCGGCGCATGGCGCTGGTGGCGACCGGCATGTTGCTGGCGATGGCGCTTGTCTTCATCGCCGCCCGCGCCACCGCCCATGTGCATCCGGCGGTCGGCTTCGTTCAGGCCTTTGCAGAGGCCGCGATGGTCGGTGGCCTTGCCGACTGGTTCGCCGTCACGGCGCTGTTCCGCCATCCGCTCGGCCTGCCCATCCCGCACACTGCGATCATCCCCCGGAACAAGGACCGGATCGGCGACACGCTGGCGCTGTTCCTGCGCGACAATTTCCTGATCCCCGCCGTGGTCGCGCGGCGGATGCGCGGGCTGGATGTGGCCGCCGCCGCCGGGCGCTTCCTCGCCAGTCCTTCGGGTGGTGACGGCCGGTTGCGCGAAGGCGCGTCGCGACTCGCCGCCGATCTGCTCGAAGCGCTCGATCAGGAGCGGCTCGGCGGCATGGTGAAGGGCGCGATCGCCCAGCGGTTGCGCGCCATCAACCTCGCCCCGCTGATCGGCCAGGCGATCGAGGCGGCGATGCGCGACGGTCGCCACGCCCCGGTCATGGACGGGATGATCCATTGGGCCGACAAAGCGCTGGAGGCCAATGACCATCTGATCCGCGAGATGATCAGCGAGCGGGCGGGCAAGGTGCTGCGCTGGACCGGCCTTGATGAAAATCTCGCCAATGCGATTCTGTCGGGCCTGCGCAAGCTGATCGCGGACATGGCCGCCGATCCCGGCCACAGCCTGCGCCTCAAGGCGGAGGAAGGCATGGCCAAGCTGGCGGCAGACCTTCAGCAGGACGGCGCGATGCAGGCAAAGGTCGCCCGCGTTCGTGACGAGATCATCGACAATCCGGCGATGCAACGCTGGATCGACGGGCTGTGGGAGCAGGCGCGCGCCGGAATGCTGCGCGCGGCCCGCGACCCTGCCAAAGCGATGGCCGGGCGGTTTGGCGAAGCCATGCAGCAGCTCGGCACGACGCTACAGGATGATGCGCGGCTGCGATTGCTCATCAATCGCTTCGTCCGGCGCGCAGCGGTGGGCGTGACCGCCGCCTATGGATCGACCATCGTGACGCTGGTGAGCGACACCGTGCGCGGCTGGGATGCGGGCACCATCACCAACCGGCTGGAAAGCGCGGTCGGACGCGACCTGCAATATATCCGTATCAACGGCACGCTGGTGGGGGGGCTGGTCGGCCTGACGATCCACGCGATCGACTTCCTTCTGTGACCTCAAATATCTTTCTCTCAAACCGCCAACCTCTGTTGAAGTTTAATGTTGCAACATATCATTGAAATATGTTGTAACATGACATGCGTTCATCACGAGGCGCTGTTCAGGACAGAGGATGCGGCACATGGCGATCATGGAGATGCAATCAGTTCCCGGCGGGACGGGCTATAGTGGCGGGCAGCGCTCGCCCATCGGCATAGGCGGCGCAGTCGCCGTCCACGCGGTAGTGGTCGGGGCGTTTCTGCTGATGCCCAAGGAGATGATCGCGACCTTCACGCCCCCGCCCTTCATCATCCATTCGGTTCCGCTCGATCCGACGCCGCCTGAAAATCCTCCGCCTCGCCCGGACAAGCCGACGACCAGGACGCCCGCACAAAGCCCCGCAAAGACCGACCCGCTCACTCCGCCGGCGCCGGATCAATGGGTCATCGACACCGGAGACAAGGGCACTGACACGGGCAGCGGATCAGGCGCTGTGGTCCCGCCGCTCGATCCCCCGCGCCAGCCGGTCATGGTCGAGGCCGCGATCGATCCGCGCGCACTCCCAAGCTTTCAACCCGATTATCCCGGCGCGATGATCCGTCAGCAGATCGAAGGCAGCGTAACGGTGCGCGTCACCATCGGCGCCGATGGCCGGGTCATCGACATCGAGCGGCTTTCGGCGACCGATGAGGCTTTCTGGCTCGCGACCCAGCGCCATGCCCTGCGCAAATGGCGCTTCCGGCCCGCGACCCGCGACGGCGTGCCGGTCAGCGCGATCAAGACGTTGACCGTGCATTTCCGGCTGGAGGATCGCTGAGAATCTGTTGGAAAATGCGCGAAATAGCGCCTTTCAGAAGGCGGCACCGGCCCTCACCCCCACCCGGCCGCCCAGACATGATATCCTGATGGGCGGTCGGGTGGGGGTGAGGGCCGGTGCGGATGCGCCAAGGCGCATTTCCAACCAAACCCTGAGCGGTGCCGGACGAGTTGGCGGCAAACTGCCAAGACAGGTTTTGCATCCGGCCCCGCCCTCCCCTATATACCGCGCCATGGCGATCTTTCCCCGTCCCGTCTCGCCCAAGAGCGCGCTTACCGATTTCTGGGGCTATTTCAGCGCGCGCCGCGCCCATAAATGGCCATTGCTCGGCCTGTCGGCGGCGATCACCTATGTGATCGTCTGGGCGTTCATTGTTGACGCGAACACCAACACGATGCCGACCCAGAACCAGATTTTCTATATCGAGAACTGGGACACGCATCGTTCGGACGCCGCGATCATCCTTCAGCAGAAGATGGATCTGGCGAAGCGCGAATCGATTATCGAAAAGAAGCAGCAGGATATGCAGCATGTCGCCGACATGTTCGGCATCGACTGGCGCACCGACGAGGCCCGCAATACCGCCCGCCGCAAGGAAGCGGTCAAGCAGATCAACGCGCTGCTCGACGCGCGGCTGGCGAAGGCCGAAGCGGGCGAGAAGCCCGCGACCGCCGCGGGCCAGCCCTGAACCTTTCGCCCACCATCGTCGATCCGGCCGCCGACCGGCGCTTCATGGCGGCGGCGATCGCCCTGTCACAGCGCGGACGCGGACTTTCCACCCCCAATCCCAATGTCGGCTGCCTGATCGTGCGCGAGGGCCGCGTCGTCGGGCGTGGCTGGACCCAGCAAGGCGGTCGCCCCCATGCCGAAGCGCGGGCGGTGGAGCAGGCGATGGATCGCGCACATGGCGCGACCTGCTATGTGACGCTGGAACCCTGTTTCCATCTGTCGCCGCGTGGACCGCGCTGCGCCGACCTGCTCATTCGTGCGGGCGTCAGCCGGGTTGTCATCGCCTTGCGCGATCCCGATCCGCGCACCGATGGCCAGGGCGCGGCCTATCTCCGGGCGGCGGGTATCACTGTTGATATGGGCCTGTTGGCCGATGAAGCGCGCGCGGCGATGGCCGGGTTCGTGCTGCGCCAGACGCGGGGGCGTCCCCATGTTACGCTCAAGCTCGGCCTGTCGCTCGACGGCCGCATCGCCCTGCCCGATGGCGCGAGCCGCTGGATCACTGGCCCCGCCGCGCGCGCGCACGCCCATATGGAGCGGGCGCGGCACGATGCGATCCTGGTGGGCGGCGGCACCCGTCGCGCTGACGATCCGCGCCTCGATGTACGGCTGGGCGGACTGGAAAGCCGCAGCCCGCGCCGCATCCTGCTGAGCCGGGGCGATGCGCCTCCCGGCTGGGAGCGAATCGGCAGGCCCGAAGAAGTCGCGACGCTCGACCGGGTCGATCACCTGCTGGTCGAAGGGGGGGCGGAGACCGCCGCCGCCTTCCTGCGCGCCGATCTGGTAGACCGATTGCTGCTCTACCGCGCGCCCATCCTCATCGGCGCGGGTCTTGCCGGCATAGGCGACCTTGGCCTTGCCGATCTGGGGCTGGCCCATGATCGCTGGCGACTGGTCGAAAGGCGGCAGTTTGGCCCCGATCAGCTGGAGGTTTACGAACGGATGGCGACCGCCTAAGCCCCGTCCTGCCCTTTCACCGACAGGATATTGCATGTTCACCGGCATCATCACCGACATTGGCACGGTTCGGCAAACCGACCAGCGCGGCGACCTGCGACTCGTCATCGGCTGCGCCTATGACATGGCGGGCGTCGCCATGGGCGCATCGATCGCCTGTTCCGGCGCCTGCCTGACGGTGGTGGAAAAGGGGCCGGACTGGTTCGCGGTCGATCTGTCGGCGGAAACCGTGGATCGCACCGCGCCCGGAATGTGGCAGGTCGGCCGCCGCCTCAATCTGGAACGCGCGCTCAAGGTGGGCGATGAGCTGGGCGGGCACATCGTCACCGGCCATGTCGACGGCATCGGCACGCTGGTGTCCGCCACGCCGGTGGGCGATTCGACCGCGCTGATCATTGCAGCCCCTGCCAGCCTCGCTCCCGCCCTGGCGGCCAAGGGGTCGATCACGCTCGACGGTATTTCGCTGACGGTGAATTCGGTCGAGGATCAGCCCGATGGCAGCGTGCATTTCGGAATGAACATCATTCCGCATACCGCTGTCGCGACCACACTCGATGATCTGGCGGTGGGCCGCAGCTTCAATCTGGAGATCGACGTGCTGGCGCGTTACCTTCAGCGGATGCGTGCCATCACGCCCGCCTGATGTGATAAGGGCTTGAAGTTTTCACATTGCAATGTGATAAAGGGCACCTGATCCGTCAAGGAGTGGGTTCCATGTCGTCCGCGCTTATCGATACCGTCCGCAACCTCGTCACCTATGGCGGCATGTCCCGCTCCGGCCTTGCCCGCGCCGCCGGCCTGCACGCCAATTCCCTGCGCAAGCTCGGCGAAACCGACTGGAACCCGACGGCGGACACGCTCGGCAAGCTCGAATCCTACCTCATCAAGCGCGAGGGCGGCACTGCGCTCGCCAGCCCCGAAGAAATCATCAACGAAGCGCGCAACGGCCGCATGTTCATTCTGGTCGATGACGAGGACCGGGAAAATGAGGGCGATCTCGTCATCCCGGCCCAAATGGCGACGCCCGACGCGATCAACTTCATGGCGACGCACGGGCGCGGCCTCATCTGCCTGGCACTGACCAAGGAGCGGGTCGATTATCTCGGCCTCGGCCTGATGAGCCGCAACAACGGCACCCGGCATGAAACCGCGTTCACCGTGTCGATCGAGGCGCGCGAAGGCGTGACCACCGGCATCAGCGCGGCCGACCGCGCCCGCACCATCTCGGTCGCGATCGACGGGTCGAAGGGACCCGCCGATATCGTCACGCCCGGCCACGTCTTTCCGCTCGTCGCCAAGGATGGCGGCGTGCTGGTGCGCACCGGCCATACCGAGGCGGCGGTGGACGTCGCTCGTCTGGCCGGTCTCAACCCTTCCGGCGTCATCTGCGAAGTGATGAAGGATGACGGCACCATGGCCCGGCTGGATGACCTCATCCCCTTTGCAGCGAAGCACAAGATGAAGATCGGCACGATCCGCGACCTCATCGCTTATCGCCGCCGCCACGATCACATGGTCGAACGTCGTTCCGAAAGCAGTTTCCAGAGCAAATGGGGCGGCGAATGGAAGGTGATCTGCTTTTATAACCGCGCGACCCAGGCCGAACAGATGGTGCTGCAAAAGGGCCATATCGTCCCCGATCAGCCGACGCTGGTGCGGATGCACCAGATGTCGCTGTTCGACGATGTGTATGGCGCAGTCGGGCCGCGCAGCGACATGCTCGCCCGGTCGATGGAATTGATCGATCGGGAAGGCGCGGGTGTCATCGTGTTGCTCAGCAGCACGTCCCACGACTTCGTCAGTCGCTCGGTCGAACGCTATAATGGAAAGAGCGACGGCGATATGGACGAATTGCGCGACTATGGCGTGGGCGCGCAAATCCTCGCCGAACTGGGCGTACATGACATGACCCTGCTGACCAATAGTCACCGCAGCCTGATTGCGCTTGACGGCTATGACCTGGCCGTGGTTGGCCATCGCCCGATCCAAGCCTGATTAAAGGAACTCCCCCGTGGCCAAATTCCTGATCGTCGAAGCGCGTTTCTACGACCATCTCAACGATTTGCTGATCGAAGGGGCGGCGGCAGCGCTTGGTGAGGCGGGCCATAAGCATGACGTCATCACCGTGCCGGGCGCGCTGGAAATTCCCGCTGCGATCGCGCTCGCGGCGGAAACGGGCCGCTATGACGGCTTCGTCGCGATCGGCGTCGTCATCCGCGGCGAAACCTATCATTTCGAGGTGGTATCGAACGAAAGCGCGCGCGCCCTGATGGCGCTCAGCCTGGACGGCATTGCGATCGGCAACGGCATATTGACGGTCGAGGACGAAGCGCAGGCGCTCACCCGCGCCCGGCGCAGCGAAAAGGACAAGGGCGGCGAAGCAGCCAAGGCCGCCATCGCCATGCTCGCCCTGCGCGAGAAATTCAGCGCCTGACCCTTTGGGCGCGCCGGGGTCGGGCGAGCGTCAGGCCGCCTCCTCCAGTGCCGGATAGTCGGTATAGCCTTCGGCGCCGCCGAGATAGAAGGTCGCCTGTTCGGGCGAATTGAGCGCAGCACCCGTCGCCAGCCGCCTTGGCAGATCGGGGTTGGCGATGAACGGCCGGCCAAAGCTGATCGCCTGCGCCAGTCCGCTGTCGATATCCGCCTGCGCGCTGGCCAGATCATAATCGCTGTTGAGCACGAGCGGCCCGCTGAAATGCTGTCGCACGAGCGGTGACTGGCGCGGTGCATCGCTCGCGCCATAGGTGCCGGCGGGCTTGAGTTCGCGCAGTTCCAGAAAGGCAAGACCGACAGGCTCCAGCGCCTGCGCCGCGGCAAGCGCGATGCTGGCGGGGTCGCTATCGTCCGTACCCTGGGTCACGCCGTTCAGCGACAGCCGGACGGATGTGCGATCCGCGCCGATCGCGTCCGCGACCGCGTGCGTGACTTCGCGCAGCAACCGCGCGCGATTTTCCGGGGCGCCGCCATAGGCGTCCTCGCGCTTGTTGACGCCGTCGCGCAGGAAAGTGTCGATGAGGTAGCCATTGGCGGCGTGGATCTGCACGCCGTCGAAACCCGCCTCCATCGCATGGCGCGCCGCCGCGACATAGCTGGCGATGAGACCAGGAATTTCCTCCAGCGTCAGCGCCCGTGGCACCTCATAATCGCGATTGCCGTCATAGCTGTGGGCGTGGCCGGGCGGGGTGATCGCGCTGGACGCCACAGGCGCTTCCCCGGTCACGCTGGAATGCACCAGCCGCCCCATATGCCATAGCTGCGCAAAGATGCGCCCTCCTGCCGCATGGACGGCGGCGGTGACGGGCTTCCACCCCTCGACCTGCGCCCGCGACCACAGACCCGGAGCGAAGGGCGTGCCAAGCCCCTGCCGCGAAATGCCGATCGCCTCGCTGATGATCAGGCCCGCCGACGCCCGCTGGCGGTAATAGTCGATCATCAAAGGCGTCGGGACATGCTCGCGCGACGCCCGCGCTCGAGTCAGCGGGGCCATCAGCACCCGGTTGGGGGCCGTGACCACCCCCAGACGCACAGGATCGAACAATGTCGGCATGCAGACCTCGCTGAATATTCATTGCAAATCGCAACGCGACTTGACGGTGAAAGCCAGCTAGGGAATCACGATGCCCGATTCAACCCCGGCCCCGCGCATAGTCGCACCACGCCTTGCCTTTCCAGCCCTGATCCTCGCCAACATCGTGCTGGCTTTCGGGCCGACGCTTGTAAGGCTGGCCGATGTCGGCCCGGTTGCCGCCGGCTTCTGGCGGCTGGCGATCGCGCTGCCCTTTCTGTTCCTGCTGGCGAGGCCGGGGCTGAAGGCGGCGCGACCATCCGCCCGGCAAGGGATCGCCATCGGCATCGCCGGCCTGTTCTTCGCCGCCGATCTCGCCGCCTGGCACGCCGGCATCCATCATACCAAGGTCGCCAACTCCACTTTGTTCGGCAATGTGAGCGCGCTCGTCCTGCCATTGTGGGCGGTATTCGTGCTGGGCCAGCGGCTACGCCCCTTGCAGATCGTTGCGCTCGCGCTGGCGGCGGTCGGCGCGGCAATCCTGATGGGCGGCAGCTATGAAGTGTCACCCCGCTATTTGCGCGGCGACCTGCTGTGCCTGCTCGCCGGGCTTTTCTACGCGATCTATCTGCTGCTGGTGCAGGATGCGCGGCGGCGGCTCGATAGCTGGTCGGTGCTGTCCATCGCGAGCCTTGCGGGCGCGCTGCCGCTGTTGATCGCGGCGCTGGCGATGGGCGAGCGCGTCCTGCCGGGCGATTGGACGCCCGTAATCGCGCTCGCCCTGTCGAGCCAGCTCGTCGGGCAAGGATTGATGACCTATGCGATCGGCTGGTTCTCGCCGCTGGTGCTGGGGTTGAGCCTGTTGCTGCAACCGGCGGTCGCCGCGCTGCTCGGTTGGCTGCTGTTCGGCGAGACGATGAGCATGACCGATGGCGTCGGCGCTCTTGCGGTTGGCGCGGCGCTGGTGCTTGTGCGGTTGCCGGCGCGCGCCTAAGTTGATCGTATGACCTCCACCGCCCCCTTGCCGCAGGATATGACTCTCGACGAAGTGCGCGCCACGCTCGCGCCTATCCTGCCCCGGCATGCTGCCTTCGATGGCTGGCGGCCACAGGCGGTCGCGATGGCGGCGGCGGAAAAAGGGATCGACGCCGACATCGCCCGGCTCGCTTTTTCGGATGGCGCAATCGACATGATCGACGCCTGGTTCGCCAGCATCGACGCGGCAATGTTGGAAGCTCTGCCCGCAGCGACGCTCGCCGCCATGCCGATCCGCCAGCGGATCACCGCCTTGATCGAGGCGCGGCTGACGCGCATGGCCCCGGACCGGGAAGCGCTCCGCCGGGCGATGGCGACCCTCGCCATGCCCGTCCACGCCCGGAGCGCCGCGCGGCTGGGCTGGCGCGCGGCCGACGCGATGTGGCGCGCGGCGGGCGACAAAGCCACGGACCTCAGCCATTATAGCAAGCGCGTGACGCTGGGCGCGGTCTATGCCGCCACCCTGCTCGTATTCGTGGACGACGACAGCGACGGGCTGGCCGATAGCCGCGCCTTTCTGGCCCGCCGGATCGAAGGCGTCATGCGGTTCGAAAAAACCAAGGCCGCTTTCAAGGGCGTGGGCGGCGGCGAACGGCTGAGCCTCGCGCGCTTTATCGGCCGCTTGCGCTATCCGGTCGGCTGATGCGATCCATATTCCCGCTGGCCTAATCTTCCCGGTATTGATACTCACTCGCAGAATCAAACGAGTGCCTTCCCCTTGCGCCTGACCGAACTGCCGCTGCGCCAGCCTGCCTATGTGGACCTGATCGACTGGGACGCTTTGTCTCTGGGCGAAGGCCAGCGATTGCGCGAATTCGGCCTGTGCGAAGGCGTGAGCGTTGAGGCGCTGCATCATGGCGGCCTGTTCGGCAAAGGACCGATCGCCTGCAAGGTCGGCCGCATGACCATCGCCATGCGCCGTGCCCACGCCGCCGCAGTGACGGTGCGCACCGGCGGGGTGATCGATGGCGCGGTGGCTGACGGGGCATGAGCGCGCTGCCGCTGGTTGCGCTGGTCGGCAATCCCAATGCCGGCAAGAGCGCGCTGTTCAACGCGCTGACCGGCGCGCGGCAGAAGCTGGGCAATTATCCCGGCGTCACGGTGGAGCGCAAGGCGGGCCGGCTGGCTCTGGCGGACGGGCGGCCGGTCGAACTGGTCGATTTGCCCGGCACCTACAGCCTGTCGCCCGCCAGCCCCGACGAACAGGTGACACGCGACTTCGTGCTGGGCCGGCAGGCGGGCGAACGGCTGCCCGACGCGCTGGTGATCGTGGTCGACGCCTCCAATCTCGACAATCATCTGCGGTTCGCGCTGGAGCTGATCGCGCTCGGCCTGCCGACGCTGGTGGCGCTCAACATGGTCGATCTGGCCGCCCGCGACGGGCTGGAGCTGGACCCGGCGATCCTCGCGCGCGAACTGGGCGTGCCGGTTATTTCGACCGTGGCCGTGCGCAAGCGGGGGCTGGATCAGTTGCGAACGGAACTGGGCGACTTGCTGTCCGGCAGAGCCAACGCCGAGCCGCTAGCCACCACTGAGCTGGATTTCGAAACGGTGCGTAGCGACGCCCGGCGAATCGCCCGCGCCGCGATCGTACGCGAAACCCCGTCCCGCCGCCTGACCGCTGCGGTCGACCGGATCGCGCTTCACCCGGTGCTGGGTCTGGCTCTGCTGCTCGGCCTCCTGTTCGTCATGTTCCAGGCGGTCTTTTCTTGGGCCGCCTTTCCCGCCGACATGCTGCAAGGCTGGGTCACGGGCCTTGGCGCGGCGGTGACGGCACTGCTGCCGCCAGGACTGCTGCATGATTTTCTGTTGCAAGGCGTGGTCGGCGGGGTCGGGGCGGTGATCGTGTTCCTGCCGCAGATCCTCATCCTCTTCTTCTTCATCCTGATGCTCGAAGCCACCGGCTACATGGCGCGCGCTGCATTTCTGATGGACGGGATCATGGCGCGGGTCGGCCTGTCCGGGCGCGCCTTCATCCCGCTCCTCTCCTCCTTCGCCTGCGCCGTGCCCGGCATCATGGCGACGCGCACGATCAGCGATCCCAAGGACCGGCTGACGACCATATTGATCGCGCCGCTGATGACCTGTTCGGCGCGGCTGCCGGTCTATGGTCTCATCATCGCCGCCTTCATTCCCAACCGGGCGGTCGCGGGCGGCGTGGGGCTTCAGGGGCTGGTGCTGTTCCTGCTTTATGTCGCGGGCATCGTCGGGGCGATGCTCGCCGCCTGGGCGCTGCGGCTGACGGTCGCCAAGGGGACGAGCGGCGGCTTCCTGATGGAAATGCCCAAATATCAATGGCCCCGGCCGCAAGACATTTTGATCGGCCTGTGGCAGCGCGCGGTGATCTTCCTCAAGCGCGCCGGCACGATCATCCTCGCGACCAATGTCGTGCTGTGGATGCTGGCAAGCTTCCCCCATGCGCCGCAAGGTGTGAAACAGAGCGAATATAGCATTGCCGGACGGATCGCGGAGGGCATCAACGTGCTGGTCGCCCCCATCGGCTTCAATCGCGACATTTCACTGGCGCTGTTGCCGACCATGGCCGCGCGCGAAGTCGCGGTGTCCGCGATCGCGACGGTCTACGCGATCGACGCGGGAGACGATGAGGCAGCGCTCAATCGCTCGCTGGGCGATCGGCTCGCGGGCCGCTGGAGCCTCGCGACGGCGCTCGCTTTCCTGGCTTGGTTTGTGTTCGCGCCGCAGTGCATCTCCACTATCGCAGTCACGCGGCGGGAGACCAATGGCTGGAAATGGCCGCTGTTCATGCTCTTCTATCTGTTCGCGCTCGCCTATGTCGCGGCGGGGCTGGTGTATTGGTCGGCGGTGGCGCTGGGTCTGGGCTAGACGACTGCCGCCCTCGGTCTATAAGGACCGGCTAACGCTTCGGAGGAATCATGGCAGGCTCGGTCAACAAGGTCATTCTCGTCGGCAATCTGGGCGCCGACCCGGAGGTGAAAAGCTTCCAGAATGGCGGCAAGCTGTGCAATCTGCGCATCGCCACATCCGAAAGCTGGAAAGACCGCAACAGCGGCGAGCGCAAAGAGCGCACCGAATGGCATAGTGTCGTCATCAATTCCGAAGGACTGGTCGGCGTGGCCGAGCGTTTCCTGCGCAAGGGCAGCAAGGTCTATATCGAGGGCCAATTGCGCACCCGCAAATGGCAGGACCAGTCGGGCAATGATCGCTATACGACCGAGGTCGCGCTTTCGGGTCCGGGCGCTGTATTGACCATGCTGGACGGCGCGCCGGGCGGCGGTGGTCAGGGCGGCGGCTATGGCGGCGGTGGCGGCGGCCGCTCGCAACAGGGCGTCAGCGACTGGAGCGGCGGTTCGTCCGGCTTTGGCGGCGGCGACTATGACAATTTTGGCGGCGGCTCCAGCGGCGGCGGCAAATCATCCGGTGGCCGTGGCGGCTCTGCCGGCAGCCCGAATTTTGACAATGATCTGGACGATGAAGTGCCGTTCTGATCGCCTGATTTCCCAAGGGCCGAATCGGCCCTTGGGATACCCCCGCGATCAGTTGGCCAGTTCGGCCGTGGCGAAGGCCCGGATATGCGCGCCCAGTTCTTCGCGCTCCAGCGCCAGCACGAAATTCGCCTCGATATAACCGGCTTTCGACCCGCAATCGAAACGGCGACCGTCAAAGGTGACGCCGTGGAACGGCTGGCTGCCGATCATCGACGCCATTGCATCGGTTAGCTGGATTTCGCCGCCCGCGCCCTTCTCCTGCGTTTCCAATATCCGCATGACTTCTGGCTGGAGAATGTAGCGGCCGGGCAGGATCAGGTTCGACGGCGCGGTGCCAAGCGGCGGCTTTTCAACGAGGCCTTTCACCTCCGTCAGCACGCCGTCCCGCGCGCCCGGATCGATCACACCATAGTTTGGCGTCTGGTCCTCGGGAATTTCGAGTGCGCAGACGAGGTTGCCGCCGACTTGCCCATAAGCTTCCACCATTTGTTTCATGCAACCCCGGCCGGGCGCGCCCTTCATGAATTCGTCCGGCAGAAGGATGGCGAAGGGTTCGTCGCCCACGATATCGCGCGCGCACCAAATCGCATGGCCCAGCCCCAGTGGCTCCTGCTGCCGCAAAAATACTGCATTCCCCGGCGCGAGCCGAGTGCCGTCCAGCGAGGACAAGTCCTTGCCTCGTTCACGCTGGGTCGCCTCGCTTTCATAGGCGATGTCGAAATAATCCTCGATCGCACCCTTTCCGCGCCCGGTAACGAAGATCATCTGCTCGATCCCCGCTTCGCGCGCTTCATCCACCGCATATTGAATCAACGGCCGGTCCACGACGGGCAGCAATTCCTTGGGCACGGATTTGGTCGCGGGAAGGAATCGCGTGCCGAGGCCGGCCACAGGGAAGACGGCTTTGCGAATGGGCTTGATCGACATGATGCTCCGTTCTTGCTGGTCGCGACGGACGATGGATTGCCGCGCCCGCCCGAAAGGTCAAGCGAACAGTATGTCAGATCGCCAGCAAACGCTCGCCCACCCGTTCCAGCGCCGCAATCTCCGCGTCCAGTTGCTCAAGCGAAATATGCAGGCGATTGTTCCGCTGGTCGCGACAGGCGAACCCGCCCGGCTCGGGTTGCTGAAAACCGGAAACGATCAGCGAACGAAAACGGTCGATCCGCTGCATATCGCGCTCGATGGCGGCGATCTCCATCAGCACGCTCGCATTGCGACGATCCCGCATCGCGACGATGGTCCGCAACTCGGTCATCAGCTTCGTCATGGTCGGGCGGGTCCGCGCGCCGACGGTGCGGATATCGCCCATCCCTTCGCGCATCATGGCTATTTTCGATTGCAGCGACTGTTCCAGCATCGTCCAGGCGCAGATCACCCGCCCCACGCCACATAACAGGATCGCATCTTCAGGGGCGTAATCCGACGCCGCTTGCACATTGATATTATAAGCCAAATTCACGTCCGAACCCCATATGGCATGCCCTGCCCTGCTTCCTGCACCAGCGAAGAGGCGCGTGGCCATAGGAGGCAAACCGCTCCCCCGCGCCACCTGCACGGGTCGGCGGCAAGCGTGCCAAATCGGCGGCGAAACGAATCGATCCGCACGATGGCGCTTAGGGTCTGTTTGGAAATGAGCGAAAGAGCGCATTTCGTGAGCCGCACCAAAAGGCGCATTTCCAAACAGATTTTTAGAAGTCGATCGCGATTCCCTTGCGCTCCCAGTCGCCGTACCGGACGGGGCTGAGTTCCTCGTCGAGCGCGGGCATCTCGTCGATTGGATCGGGCGCTGGCACAGGGGGGCTTTTCGACAGATGGGCGGGGGCCGTTACATGCGCCGGACGCT
Organism: Sphingobium sp. FG11; assembly: GCF_057809915.1. NCBI lineage: Bacteria > Pseudomonadati > Pseudomonadota > Alphaproteobacteria > Sphingomonadales > Sphingobiaceae > Sphingobium > Sphingobium sp. FG11. The sequence goes on along the minus strand of NZ_JBMDKW010000007.1, from coordinate 130,629 downwards.
TGCCATTATATTTGCTCATAAAGCCTCCGATTGCGGGCGGCGGAGAGCGCCGCCGCCTGTCATATTTCAGGCTGCCATGTGGGCTGCAAAGCCCGATTGCACAAGGGCGCGATGGAAACACGGACGAGCTTCTTCCTCCGCCGGGGCCTTGAGTGATGACCCGGCGGCATAAAGCGCGTAGGGGCGCGCCATGCCTCATCCCAGACGCCCCCGCCGTTCCGCCGATACCACGCCCGGCCTGGCCGCGCGCCGCGCCGCGCTCCGCCTGCTCGATGCCGTGCTGCGGCGGGGCGAGCCGCTCGAACTGGCGCTGCATGCAGCGACGCAGGGCCTTGCCGACCGCGCCGACCGTGCGATGGTTCACGCCATCGCCGCCGAGACATTGCGACACCTGCCCGATATCGATGCGCTGATAGACGCGGCGACGCCACAAATCCTCCCGCCAGATGCCAAGGCGCGGATGGTGCTGCGCATCGCACTGGTGCAGGTGCTGGTGATGGGCACAGCGCCCCATGCCGCGATCGCGACCGCGCTGCCGCTCGTGGATGGTGGCCCCCGCAAGCTGGTCCATGGCGTGTTCGGGACGGTAACGCGCGGAGAGCCGGTACTGCCCGACCCGCCGACACTGCCGGTCGAGGTCGCCGAGCGTTGGGGCGCGCTCTGGGGGGACGCGATGCCGCTCGCCGCAGCGCACGCCTATGCGGCCCGTCCCCCGATCGACCTCAGCCTGCGCGACCACACCGAAACGGCGCTGTGGGCCGAGCGTCTGGGCGGCGACAGTTTCGCGCCCGGCCATGTCCGCCTGGCCGATATGCCCAACGTGCCCCAATTGCCGGGCTTTGCCGAGGGCGCCTGGTGGGTGCAGGATCTCGCCGCGTCCTGCCCCGCCCGCCTGCTGGGCGCGGGTGAAGGCCGTGATGTGCTCGACCTGTGCGCCGCGCCGGGGGGCAAGACGATGCAACTCGCCGCCGCCGGCTGGCGCGTCACGGCGGTCGATCAGTCGAAAAAGCGACTCGAAAAGCTGCACGACAATCTGAAGCGCACGACCCTTGCCGCCGACATCGTGCAGGCGGACCTCCGTGAATGGACGCCCGATGCACCCTCCGATGCGGTCCTGCTGGACGCGCCATGCAGCGCCACCGGCATTTATCGCCGCCATCCCGACGTGCTGCATCGGATCGGCCCGCGCCAGATCGCGGAACTGGCCGAATTGCAGGCCAGCCTGCTCGCACGGGCGGCGCAGTGGGTGAAACCCGGCGGCACGCTCGTCTACGCCACCTGTTCACTGGAACGCGCGGAAGGCGAGGATCAGGCGGCGCAGTTTCTCGCCGAAAATCCGAATTTCTCCCCATTCCCCGCAACGGGAAATGAACTGCCGCAAGGCATATTCCCCGTGGAAGGAATGGTGCGCACCTTGCCCGACTCGCTGGCGAGTCAGGGCGGGACGGACGGGTTCTTTATCGCGCGTTTCGTCCGCGCCTGACACCGAAGATTAACCATGCTAAGCCTATCACGGGACACTCTTTTGAAAGCAGTGCCTTGCGCCCGATTGAACCTCTTCCCCTTCATCACAGCTGGCCGCTAGATCTTTTGCACGAGCATCTGTCGCCGGTGATGCTCAACCCGTCGCTGGCCCGCAACGATGTCGCGCTGGCCGAACGCGGGCTTGGGCTGTGGCATTGCGATCTGGCCGACGACCGGCTGAGCTGGACCGCCGGGGTCTATGATATATTCGGCTTCGAGCGCGGTACGCCGGTGCCGCGCCCCCTCTCCGTTTCGCGCTATTCCGTGGATTCGCGCGAGGCGATGGAACGGCTGCGCGCCTATGCCATAAAACATCGGCGTGGCTTCACGCTCGATATCGACATTCATCCCGTCGATGGGGGCCAATGCGCCGTGCGCCTGATCGCCGCGCCGATACTGCACGGGGACAGGGTGGTCGGCCTGCATGGGGTCAAGCAATTGCTGCCAGTCGGGGCACCGGCTTCGCGCCGGCTCGACCCAACGATCTTCGTGATGCTGTAAAGCGAAAATCATCCGTTGCCCTCGCGGATTCGCATCATTAAGGCGAACGGTTGATGAAACGCGATATACTGATCTCCCCATCCATCCTCTCCGCCGACTTCGCCCGACTGGGCGAGGAGGTGCGCGCGATCGACGAAGCAGGTTGTGACTGGGTTCATGTCGATGTGATGGACGGCCATTTCGTGCCCAACATCACGATCGGCCCCGCTGTCGTCAAAGCGCTGCGGCCGCACACGCAAAAGCCGCTCGATGTGCATCTGATGATCTCGCCGGTCGATGCGTTTCTCGATGCGTTCGCGCAGGCGGGGGCCGATATTCTGACCGTGCATCCCGAAGCCGGTCCGCATATCCACCGCACGGTCCAGCATATCAAATCGCTGGGGGTCAAGGCGGGGGTCGTGCTCAATCCCGGCACCCCGGCCAAAATGCTCGATTATCTGATCGACGATATCGACCTGATCCTGGTCATGAGCGTCAATCCCGGTTTCGGCGGTCAGAGCTTCATCGATAGCCAGCTGCGCAAGATCGAGGCATGTCGCAAGATGATCGATAAGAGCGGGCGCGACATCCGGCTTCAGGTCGACGGCGGCATCGACGTGATCACCGCGCCCAAGGCGATAGCGGCGGGCGCGGACGTGCTGGTCGCCGGCACCGCGACCTTCCGTGGCGGTCCAGCCGCTTATGCCGATAATATCAGGGCGCTGCGAGGCGGGTGAACGACCCACGGCGCACCCCTCCCCATTCCGGTCCGGGCGACGCCGATGCGCAGCCAGTGGATGACGGAATCGAACAGGGCAAACGGCTCATCCGCCTCGCGGATGACAAGGGCCTGTCGCTGGCCGAGCGGATCGCCAATCGTTTCTATCTGCTAAGCTGGAAAACGCCGATCCACAGCAGGCGGCTCAAGGGCAAATATCCGCTCAAGCTGCTCGCGGTGCCCGATGACGAAATCCCCGGCGATACCCGCGCCGGCAACGCGATCCGAGCGGGCTATTTCCTGTTCCGGGGCACGAAACAGCCGATCGATTCGCTGGATTTCGCCCGACTGGATCTGCCCCCCGCCTTTGCCGACTATATCCACAGTTTCCGCTGGCTGCGCGACCTTGCCAGTGTGGCGACGCGGGAACAGGCTGCCCCGATCGCCGAGGCGATCCTGCGCAAATGGCTCGACAGCCACGCCAGCACGCCCAGCGAACCGGCATGGCGCGCCGACAATGCCGGATGGCGGCTGTTCTTCTGGACCGCGCACGCGCCGCTGATCCTCTCGTCGAGTGACCTCGTCTATCGATCGCTCGTCCTGACCTGCATCGCGCGCACCGCCCGGCATCTCGACCAGAGCGCGGACAAGGCGCCGGTCGGCCTGCCGCGCCTCGTCGCCTGGGGCGGCGTCGTCGCCGCGTCGATGCTGATCCCCGGCGGCGCAGCGCGCAAGCTGTTCGGCGAAGCGGGCCTGCGTCGCGCGATCGACAGCACCTTCCACGGCGACGGCGGCATCATTTCGCGATCGCCGCTGGCGCAGCTCGAAGGGGTCATGCTGCTCGCCATGGTGACGGCGGTCTATGACGCGCGGCGCGAACAGGTCCCGGCCTTTCTGCATGAAGGGCTTGGCCGCGCCGTACCCGCGCTGCTCGGGCTGACCCATGGCGATGGCGGACTTGGCTGCTGGCAGGGCGCAGGCGCGATCGATGCGGGTCAGGTGCAGGCCGTGCTGCGCGCCAGCCGGGTGCGCACACGGCCGCTGCGGCAGGCACGCGACTGGGGCTATCAGCGGATCGCGGCGGGCAGCACCGTGCTCCAGATCGATGCCGCTCCGCCGCCGGTTGCGCGGTTGGCGGAGGCAAGCTGTGCCTCGACCGGCGCGATCGAAGTCAGCGACGGATCGCACCGGCTGATTGTCAATTGCGGTGGTGCGGGACTTGCTGGCGCGTGGATTCCCCATGCGTTGGCGCAGGGCCTGCGCACCACGGCGGCGCACAGCACATTGATCCTGGACGATTGCAATTCCACCGCGCTGCTGCCCGATGGCACATTGGGACGCGGCGTGACCGAAGTGGAGCTGAACCGGCAGGAGCTGGAACATGGCAGCCGCATCGACCTGAGCCATGACGGCTATGTCAAGCGCATGGGCTATGTCCATCGCCGCCTGCTATTGATGAGCGGCGACGGCAAGGAAATCCGGGGCGAGGACATGCTGACCCCCGCAGTCCGCCGTCGCAAACCCGCAAAACTGCCGGTGCTGCTGCGCTTCCATCTTGCGCCCGGCGTCGAACCGACGCTGACGGCGGACAATCAGGGCGCGCTGCTGCGCATCGATCTTGGCGCGCTGTGGCAGTTCCGTACCGGCGCTGGCGTGCTCACCATTGAGGAAAGCCTGTGGGTCGATGGCGAAGGCCGCCCCGCCCCCACCCGGCAACTGGTGGTGACGGCAGAAGCGCTGCCCGGCGGCTCCAGCATCGGATGGCTGCTCAAGCGGGTGGGTTGAAGCCGTCCGCCCTCAGGGGCCTTTATATTTCGGCCATCGCGCTCTACAGGCTGCGCCAAACGATCCCATGCCGGAGTCCTCCATGACCGACGTCACCATCAAGCGCGCCCTTCTGTCCGTGTCCGACAAGACCGGGCTTGTCGAACTGGGCAAGGCATTGGGCGAGCATGGCGTCGAACTGGTATCGACCGGCGGCACCGCGAAAGCGCTGCGCGAGGCCGGGCTGACCGTCAGCGACATTTCCGACCTGACCGGCTTTCCCGAAATGATGGACGGGCGCGTCAAGACGCTGCATCCCAAGGTGCATGGTGGCCTGCTCGCAGTGCGCAATAATCCCGAGCACATCGCGTCGATGACCGAGCATGAGATCGGTGCGATTGATCTGGTGGTCGTCAACCTCTACCCGTTCGCCGCGACCGTGGCGAAAGGCGCGGAGCGCGAGGAGATCATCGAGAATATCGACATCGGCGGGCCGTCCATGGTGCGTTCGGCGGCAAAGAATCACGAAAGCGTCGCGATCGTCACCGATCCCACAGACTATGCCCGCCTGATCGCGGAAATGGCCGACAAGGGCGGCGCGACCAGCTATGATTTCCGCCGGCTGCTCGCCGCCAAGGCCTATGCCGCCACCGCAGCTTATGATTCGATGATCGCCAACTGGTTCGCCCATGTCGATCAGGGCACGCCATTCCCGGAAACGATGGCGCTCGCCGGTACGCTCGCCACCACGCTGCGCTATGGCGAAAATCCACACCAGTCGGCCGCACTCTATCTGCCGGTCGGTCCGGCTGCCAATGGCATCGCGCAGGCGCGGCAGGTGCAGGGCAAGGAGCTTTCCTACAATAATTATAACGATGCCGACGCGGCGCTGGAACTGGTCAGCGAATTTCGCGATGGCCCGCCGACCGTCGTCATCGTCAAACACGCCAATCCCTGCGGCGTCGCGACCGGAGCGACGCTGATCGAAGCCTATGAAGCGGCGCTGGCGTGCGACAGCGTGTCGGCGTTCGGCGGCATCATCGCCGTGAACCGGCCCCTCGACGGTCCCACCGCCGAAGCGATCAGCGGCATCTTTACCGAAGTCGTCGCCGCGCCCGGTGCCGACGATGCGGCCCGCGCGATCTTTGCGAAGAAGAAGAATCTGCGCCTGCTGCTGACCGGCGAATTGCCCGATCCCGCGCGCGCCGGTCTCCAGATCAAGAGCATCGCCGGTGGTTTGCTGGTGCAGAGCCGGGACAATGGCAAGGTCGATCGCGAGGGTCTCAAGGTCGTCACGAAGCGCGCGCCGACAGAGCAGGAACTGGCCGACTGCCTGTTCGCCTGGACCGTCGCCAAGCATGTGAAGTCGAACGCGATCGTCTATGCCAAAGGCGGCAGCACGGCGGGCGTCGGCGCCGGCCAGATGAACCGTCTCGAATCCGCGCGGATCGCCGCGTGGAAGGCGAAGGACGCGGCGGAAAAGGCTGGCTGGTCACAGCCGCGCACGATCGGTTCGGCGGTCGCATCGGACGCCTTCTTCCCCTTCGCCGACGGCCTGCTCGCGGCGGTCGAGGCGGGCGCGACGGCGGTGATCCAGCCGGGCGGCTCGATCCGTGACGAAGAGGTAATCGCGGCAGCGGATGAGGCGGGCCTCGCCATGGTCTTTACCGGCATGCGCCACTTCCGCCACTAAGAGCTGCTCATGCATTGAGGCAGGCCACTCGGAAGAGAGTGGCCGTTTTCCGTCGATTCTTTCCTGTAAACGCTTTTAATAGGGGCCGGCTGCGCCTATTTGGAAGCGGACTCATCGCCCATGCAGGCGGTGGGCAGAATAATAAGCATGTTCGACAGGAGAAGCAGGATGACAAGAAAGACCTTGGCGGCGCTTGCCGTCACGATGTGCCTCGTGGCGCCCGGTTTGGCTTCGGCGACCGGAATGAGTTCAGACGTGATCGTCGATGGCCGCACCGGCGCCATCACCCGCAGCGTCGCCGTGACTGTGGCGGACCTCAACCTGGCCAGCGCACACGGTTATCGCATGGCCGACTCGCGTATCACCCGCGCCGCAAAACAGGTTTGCGGATATGTTAATGGGTCGATCATTCCGGTCAGCAACGATTATCGCACCTGTTTCAACGGTGCGCAGCAGGGCGGACGCAGCGAACTCGACAGCCGCGTGCAGCGCGCGGGCTGATCCTCAATATATCCATCAGCAAAAGGGCCGTTCCGTAACCGGAGCGGCCCTTTTTGTTGCCACTTCTATCCTTACCCGACGTTAACCACTCCTTAGAGGATTTCCTTCACTCCCGACGAATGGACCAAAGGACCATCCGGGGGAATTTCTGCATGCCGCGTGCCGACCGACCAGTGGACGTCGCCATCATCGGGGCAGGGCCGGCCGGGCTTACCGCCGCCTATCTGCTGACGAAGCAGGGCTATAGCGTCACCGTGATCGAAAAAGACCCGGTCTATGTCGGCGGGATCAGCCGTACGGTGGAACTGGATGGCTTCCGCTTCGACATTGGCGGCCATCGCTTCTTCTCGAAATCCAAACAGGTGGTGGACCTGTGGAACGAGATATTGCCGGATGATTTCATCCAGCGCCCGCGCATGAGCCGCATCTATTATGAGGGCAAATTCTACAGCTATCCCCTCCGCGCGTTCGAGGCGCTATGGAATTTGGGCCTGTGGCGATCGACCCTGTGCATGGCGAGCTTCGCCAAGGCGAAACTTTTCCCCAACCGCAAGATCCGCTCGTTTCAGGACTGGACCGTCAACGCCTTTGGCCACAAGCTGTTCTCGATCTTTTTCAAGACCTACACCGAAAAGGTCTGGGGCATGCCGTGCGACGAGATGTCGGCGGACTGGGCGGCGCAGCGAATCAAGGGCCTGTCCCTTTGGAGCGCGGTGACAGATGGTCTCAAGCGGAGCCTGGGCCTCAACAAAAAACCCAATGACGGCATGGAAACCAAGACCCTGCTTGAAACCTTCCGCTATCCGCGGCTGGGACCGGGCATGATGTGGGAGGCGGCGCGCGACTTCGTGGTCGCTGGCGGCAATGCCGTGCTGATGGACCACAGCCTCAAAATATTGTCGCAGGATCAGGCGACCGGGCGCTGGCGCATGACCGCGCAGGGACCGGACGGCGACATCGTCGTGAATGCTACCCATATCATCAGTTCCGCACCGATGCGCGAGCTGGCCGGGCGCATCCACCCGCTGCCCGATAGTCTGGGCGAAGCTATGGAACTCAAATATCGCGATTTCCTGACCGTCGCGCTGATGGTGAAGGGCGAGGATATTTTTCCAGACAACTGGATCTATATCCATGATTCCAAGGTGCAAGTCGGCCGCATCCAAAACTTCCGTAGCTGGTCGCCCGAAATGGTGCCCGATCCTTCGCTCGCCTGCGTGGGCCTTGAATATTTCTGTTTCGAAGGCGACGGTCTGTGGTCGGCGGAGGACGCCGATCTGATCGCGCTGGCGACGCGTGAAATGGAGACGCTCGGCCTTTGCAATCCCGACGATGTCGTCGGCGGCGCGGTCGTGCGGCAGGAAAAGGCCTATCCGGTCTATGACGACGATTACGCCGCGCATGTGCTGGCGATGCGCACCGATCTGGAGGCGCGTTACCCGACGCTGCATCTGGTCGGCCGCAACGGCATGCACCGCTATAATAATCAGGATCATGCGATGATGACCGCGATGCTGACCGTGCGCAACATCGTCGCCGGCGCGCGCATCCATGACGTCTGGTCGGTGAACGAGGATGCCGAATATCATGAATCGGGCGACGAGGGGCAGGATGCGGCGGATGATCGCGCCGCGCTTTCCAGCGTCCGCCCCGTGCCCTCGCGCCTGCGGGCGGCATGACGCCATGCACAACAGCGTCCGCATACTCGCCGCGCTGGTGAGCGCCCTCGCGGCGCGCTTCATGCTCGCCCGCTATCTGCTGGCGAGCGTCAGCGCGCTCGCCACCGACATGATCGTCTTTCTGGGCCTGTCACATGGCGGCGCGTCGCCGATGATGGCGGCGCTCGGCGGCTATTGCGCGGGCCTGATCGTCCACTGGATCATCAGCGTGCGCTTCGTTTTCGACACCGGGCACGGCTCGACGCAGGGCCAGCTTCTGGGCTTCGTCGCCACGGCCTTGCTCGGCCTTGGCATCACCATGGCGATCGTCGGCAGCCTGAGTGCGGCTGGCGTCGCACCGGCGGTCGCGAAACTCCTGTCCGTGCCGATCAGCTTCTTCACCGTCTACGCCGCGCGGAAATATGGCGTATTCGCCCGCGCCTGATCGCGCGCGCCGTCTGGCGCCGGGCTGGGGTTGGTGGGCGCTCGTCGCCTGGGCCGCCTGCTGCGCTGTCATGCTGTGGCTGTTCCACCGGGATTTTGCCGCGCTCGCCTTCCGCGATCCCGATGACGCGATGCGCCTGCAACAGGTGCGCGACTGGATCGGCGGCCAGAACTTTTTCGATGTCACCCAGCACCGGGTCAATCCGCCCGTCGGTGGTCCCATGCACTGGTCGCGCATCGTCGACATGCCGATCGCCGCGCTGATCCTGCTCACGCGCCCGCTCTTAGGTGGATGGTGGAGCGACATCTTCGCCTGCGCCATCGTGCCCCTGCTGCTGCTCAGCGGGCTGGCGGTTGCGCTTTACCGGGCGACGGCCCGGCTCGACGGACGGGCCAGCGCGTTTCTCGCCACCGCCCTGCTGCTCACCACGCCCTCCATCCTCGTTCAGTTCACGCCGTTGCGGATCGACCATCATGGCTGGCAAATCTGGATGGCGGCGGTCGCGCTCGCGGGAGCGTTCGACGCCAGACCCGCGCGCGGGGGCGCAATCGCAGGGCTGGGAATCGCGATCTGGCTCCAGATTTCGAGCGAAGGCCTGCCCTATGCCGCGCTCTTCGGCGGCGCATTCGCCCTGCGCCAGTGGGTCCTGCGCGACGACGCGCCCCGCTTCACCGCTTATGCGGCGACCCTGGGCGGTTCCGCGCTCGGCCTGCTGATCGCCCTGCGCGGCTGGCACGCGCTGTTCGATACGAAATGCGACGCCCTGTCCGCGCCCTATGTCTGGCCGCTCGCCCTGCTGGCGCTGACAACGCCGATCGTGGCGCGTCTGGCTGGTTCGGCCACCCGGACGCGCCGCCTGTTGCCGCCCGCGATCGGCGCTGGCTGCGCGCTCCTGCTGTTCCTCGCGATCGGCGGCCCCTGCCTGTCAGGCGATCCGTTCAAGGCGCTGGGACCCACCGCCTATAAGCTCTGGTATCTTCAGGTCATGGAGGGGCGGCCGATCTGGGAACAGGGCCGCTCGCTCGCGGGCGTGATCCTGCTGCCCACATTGCTGGGGCTGGCGGGCGCTCTTCTCGCGGCGAAAAACCAGACCGACCGGCGCAAGCGGCTCGACTGGCTGATGCTGGCGATCCTGTTGTTGGGCGCGCTCGCCGTCGCCTGCATCCTGATGCGGGCCATGACCGTCGCGCATCTGTTTGCGCTGCCCGGCATCGGCTGGCTGCTGCAACGGTTGATCCCGCGCGTTCAGGGCGCGCGGTCGGCCTTCCTTCGCGTGCCGGGATCGGTCGCGCTCGTAGCACTGACCCCGGTAGGTCTCAGCGCGGCATGGATCGTGCTGGCATCCCCGTCCGAGCCTGCCAGACAGGTGGGTACGAATTGCCGGGGCGCCGCAACGCTCGCTCCGTTGCGTGCGTTGCCACCCGCGACGCTGTTTGCTCCGTTGGACATGGGGCCGGACATTTTGGTGCATACCAGCCATAGCGTCGTCGGTACTGCGCATCACCGCAACGCGACCGGCATCACCGCGGTGATCGAGGGCTTTACCGATCGGCCCGATCAAGCCCGCTCCATCATCGCCGGGGTAGGCGGCGGCAGGGGCGCCGACTATGTCGTCACCTGCTCGGGCCTTGGCGAAATCGCGTTATATGGCAAGGCGAGCCGCCACGGTCTGGCGTCAGATCTGGCAAGAGGCGCGACGCCCTCCTGGCTCCAGCCGCTATCGAGAGCCGGGCCGCTGCATATTTACCGGATCGTCCGTCAGGCCGGGCGGAAGGACAGCGCCACACCGTTCATGCAATAGCGCTTGCCGGTCGGCCTTGGGCCATCGTCGAACACATGGCCCAAATGCCCGCCGCAGCGCGTGCAGTGGATTTCGGTGCGGACATAGCCAAGATCGAAGTCCCGGCTGGCCCCGACCGCCTTGCGCAGCGGTTCCCAGAAGCTTGGCCAGCCCGTGCCGCTGTCGAACTTGGTCCGCGAACTGAACACATTCTGATCGCATCCCGCGCAACGGAAGGTGCCGGCGCGATGCTCGTCATTGAGCGGGCTGGTGAAAGGCCGCTCGGTCGCCTGATGGCGCAGCACATTATAGGCGAGCGGGCTGAGCTTGCGCTTCCATTCCGCATCGCTCAACGTCACGGGGTAAGCGGCCTCCGCTCGCCCCATGCCGAAGCGGGCCAGGGCAAGAGCGCTGACGCCAGCTGCGGCTCCGCTCAGGAAAAATCGGCGGTTCATGCGCCGCATGGTGCGCGCTTCAGCCTGTCCGCCGCCTGAACAGGCCGCGTTTCTCGCCCCGGCCCGAATTCATCACATGGCGGCGGAAGAGGTGCACCCCGAGACGGATGATGAACCCCACCCACAGCGCCTGCCACAGGATCGCGACCAGGTGCGGCCACAGCGCCTCGCTCTGCGCCGCCCGCGCGATCATGGCGAAGGGCGAGCTGAACGGGAAGATGCAGGCGGCGATCTCGGGCGGCGATCCCATATGATCGACCGCATAGGTGGCGAAGAAGAAGATCGCCATCTGCCCCATCGTCACCGGCATGTTGAGCGTCTGCACTTCCCGCACCGTCGCGGCCTGCGCGCCAATGCCCAGAAACAGCGATCCGAGCAGCGTGTAAGCCATGGCGAAATAGATGACGCCCAGCAGCAGGAACAGCGGCCAGCCCACGGCCGGCGTCGGCAGGGAGATATCGGGTCCCGCGATCAGGAACAAAGCCCCGGCGAGGCCAGAACCCCAAAAGGCGATGCCGATGAAACTCATCCCCAGCATCGCGAGCAGCTTGCCCAGGAATATCGCATCCACCGGCACCGCGGCGGCGAGGATTTCGATGATCTTGTTGGTCTTTTCCTCGACCAGATTGGACAGCACCATACCTGCCAGCAACATGGTGAGGATGAAGATCGCGACCTGCGCCGCGCGCCCGGTCGAAAGCCGCCCCTGCCCCTGCGCGCTGGCATTGTCGGCGACGATCCGCTTGGCGATCGTCACATGCGGCAGATAATCGCCGACTTTGGCAAGTCCCGCCATCAGGCTAAGGTCGCTTTCCATGGCGCGGATATCCTCCGCCTTCCCCGTCAGCACCGGACCATCGAGCGAACCGGACAGTACGGCGATGATGCCCGCATCCTCGCGGCCGAGCAGGACGTTGGGATCGCTGCCGGCGGGCATCCGGCGCAGTTCGGGCAAATGACCGGGGCCGATGCGACTGGCGATCCGCTGGCGCGCCCAGAACAGCCTGTCGGCCTGCGCCGCCTCCCATGTCACCGCCACGGCGGGCTGAAGCCGGTCGCGGCCGATCTTCTGCCCCAGCCCGCCAAAGGCCATGCCGATGAACAGCGGAAACAGCGGCCCCAGCAGGAACAGGATGAACGTCTTGGAAAAAATGACCGCCGTAAAATCCCGCCGGGCGATGACGAAGGCGGCGCGCAGGATGTCGGTCATGCGATCTCCTCCCGCGCCTGATCCGCATCCATCTGCCGCGCCGCCGCTTCCCCGGCGATCGCCACGAAGGCGTCGTGCAGGCCCGGCCGCTCGATCGACAGGCTTTCTATCCCGGCCTGCCCGTCGAGCAGCGCACGCAGCAGCGGCTCCATCCCTTCGTCCGGCAGCGCGAAATGCCACGCACCGTCCCGCGCCAGCGTGTCCGCCGGAAGCGCCTGCCGCCACGGCCCGTCGCTCATCCGCGTGCGCAGCACGACCTGCGGGCGCAGCCGACCCCGCGCGGCGTCGACCGATCCCTCGAACCGGATGCGGCCGCCCGCGACGATGGCGATCCGCTCGCACAGCCGCTCGGCATGGGCGATGACATGGGTGGAAAACAGGATGGTGACGCCCGCCTCCGCCTGCTCCCGGATCAGCGCCTCCAGCTTGCCCTGGTTGATCGCGTCGAGACCGGAAAAAGGCTCGTCCAGCACGATCAGGCGCGGTTTGTGAACGATCGTCCCGAACAGCTGAATCGTCTGCGCCATCCCCTTCGACAAGGCGCGGATCGGCTTGTCGGCGGCCGCGCCCATGCCATGATTTTCCAGCATCGCGCGCGCCCGCTCCCGCCCGGTCCCGAGCGGCAGGCCGCGCAATGCACCCATGAAGGCGATCGCTTCATAAGCCTTCATCGAAGGATAGAGACCGCGCTCCTCGGGAAGATAACCGACCTGCTTCGCCATGCGCAGCGGCGAGGGATCACCAAGCAAAGTCCGCCGCCCCTCGTCAGGATCGATGATGCCGAGCAGGGTGCGCAACAGCGTCGTCTTGCCCGCGCCATTGGGACCGAGCACGCCATAGATGGCACCCGCCGGCACCGCGATGTCGATGCCGTCGACCGCCCGGAAATCCCCGAAACGCTTGACAAGGCCATGGGCTTCGACGGCATAGGCGGAGCTTTGAGGGGGAGCAGGGGTCGGGGTGTCGCCGATCATCCGCCCCTGATAGTCGGTGAGCATGGCAACGCAACTCGAAACCTTGGAGCAGCGCCTCAAAGCGCAGGCCGCGCGGCTGGGCTTCGCCGCCTGCGCCATCGCGCCCGCCGACGCCGCTCCGCAGGCGGGCATGCGGCTGCGGCAATGGCTCGACGCCGGCCATCATGGCGACATGCTGTGGATGGAGGAGCGCGCGGACCAGCGGGCGTCGCCGCAGGGCCTGTGGCCGGATGTGCGCAGCGTCATCATGCTGGGCATGAGCTATGCGCCGGGGCGCGATCCGCTGGCTCTGGCGGACGTGGCGGACCGCGCGCGCATATCTGTCTATGCTCAGGGCAAGGATTATCATGATGTCGTCAAGAAGGGGCTGAAGGCGCTCGCCCGCTGGCTGGTCGAACAACAGCCGGGCGCACTCAAGGTGTTCGTCGATACGGCGCCGGTGATGGAAAAGCCGCTCGCCGCCGCCGCCGGTCTCGGCTGGCAGGGCAAGCACAGCAATCTGGTCAGCCGGGTCCATGGCAGCTGGCTGTTTTTGGGCGCGATCTATACCGAAATCGCGCTCGCGCCCGACGCAGCGGAAATCGACCATTGCGGCAGTTGCACCGCCTGCCAGACCGCCTGTCCCACCGACGCGTTCCCCGCCCCCTATGTCGTCGATGCGCGGCGCTGCATCTCCTACCTCACGATCGAGCATAAGGGACCGATCCCGGAGGAATTTCGCGAAGGGCTGGGCAATCGGATCTATGGTTGCGACGATTGCCTCGCGGTGTGCCCGTGGAACAAGTTCGCGCATCGGGGCGCGGCCAATCGCGCCTTCATCGGCCGCGCCGAACTGGCCGCGCCCGCCATCGGCGACCTGCTGGCGCTGGACGATGCCGGGTTTCGCGAGATTTTCTCCGGCTCGCCGATCAAGCGTATCGGCCGTAACCGCATGGTCCGCAACGCCGCCATCGCGGCGGGCAACAGCGGAGATTCGCGCCTGCTCGCCCGCCTGACGCCGCTTGTCGCCGATCCCGACCCGGTCGTGGCGGAGGCGGCGGCATGGGCCATCGCGCGGCTGACCGTTTAAGAGTTTTTTGGAAATGCGCGGATGCGCCAAAGGCGCATTTCCGACAAACTCTAACGTCGCTGCAATGCCGTCGCGCAGGCGGCCGGATCGACATCGACGCCCAGCGGGGAGCGGGCATCGACATGGGTCACCACCGGCTCCTTGCCGCGCGCCGGGGCGTACAGATAGGCGTCCAGCACGCAGCGCCCGTTGGCGAATTGCAGCTTGCGTCCCGTGCTTTCCCTGATGTCGAGCCGGGGCGTGCCGAACATCTGCGTCAGCCGCCTTGCATCCTCGCCCATCAGCGGACCCTGCCGGGAAAAAGCGCTGGCGGGCGGACCGGCCGGGACCGTGCCTACGCCGGTCTGGACGCGCGGCACCGCGCCCCCGCAAGCGGCCAGCGACAAGGCCAGCAATGTGACGGACAGCGGGCGGACGGAGATCAAGCGGGCTTCCTTCTGACGCCGTGCAGCATATGCACGGCCATAGCCGCGCTCCAGATAGGCGCAAGCAGGTTGAGGATGGGCGTGAGGAACAAAAGCGCCGAAACGAGGCCCATCAGCCACCGGCCGAGCGGCGCGATCCGCGGCAAGTCAGGATGGCGCGGCTCCACCATATCGGCCAGATCGCGACCCAGAAGATAGGCGTTGATCGCGAGGAACAGCGCGATCGTCCCGATACCCGTCACGATCAGCGCGATATAGGCGGGGAGCGCCAGCAGGTTCCAGCCGAGCGTGCGCCCGATCGAGCGGAGCGCGAAGCGCAGGCCGCGACTCACGCCGACAGAGCGCGCCGCCGCTGCCGCCTGCGGATAGCTTTGCGCCTCCACGGCGACGATGATGTCGTCGGCGAACAGGCCCATGACCGCCATCGCCGCTGCCCGAAATAGTAGCCAGCCGAGCGCCAACGCCACGAGCGCCGTGGCCGTCGCCTCCGCCAGCCCCCCGCCCCAACTCCAGCCAACCCACAGGCGAACCCCGTGCAGCGCAGCCCACAAGCCGATGGCCAGCGCACTAAATAGCAGCAGCGTCAGCACCAGCGTCTTAAGCAGCAACCGCAGCGCCGCCTTGTGAAACAGGAAGGGAAAGGCGCGCAGGGCGGCGGCGATGACCATCGCTTTCGCTATCCCGCTCCGCCGGGTCGCGTCAATCACTGCCGTTGCGCGCGCTGCGCATGGCCGATAGACACGCCGCCATATTACTCCCCTTTCGTGAAGGAAAATGCGTGACCGCTTCCGCCCCCTCGCTCGACGTCGTCGCCGTCGGTAACGCCATCGTCGATGTCATCGCCAAAAGTGACGACGGCTTTCTGGCGGAACATGCGCTGACCAAGGGGGGGATGCAGCTTATCGACGCCGACATGGCGGAAAGCCTGTATGCCGATATGGGCGCGGCGATCGAAAGCAGCGGCGGTTCGGCGGCGAACACGCTGGCCGGACTGGCCGCACTCGGCAAGAAATGCGGCTTCATCGGCCAGGTGCGCGACGATCAGCTTGGGGGTGTGTTCGCGCATGACATCCGCGCGCTCGGCATCCGCTTCGACACCCCGGCGCTGACCGGCGACGCGCCGACCGCGCGCTGCCTGATCCTGGTGACGCCCGATGCGCAGCGGACGATGAACACGTTTCTTGGTGCATCGCAGTATCTGCCCGCCGCCGCGCTGGACGTCGGGCTGATCCAGTCGGCGGCGATCCTCTATCTCGAAGGCTATTTGTGGGACCCCGAGCAGCCCCGTGCGGCAATGCGCGCCGCGATCGACGCCGCCCGCGCCGCCGGCCGCAAGGTCGCCTTCACCCTGTCCGACAATTTCGTGATCGACCGGCATCGCGCCGACTTCATCGACCTGATCGATCAGGGCCTGATCGACATCCTCTTTTCCAATGAGGGCGAAATCCAGTCGCTGGCCGAAATCGACGATTTCGAAACGGCGGTGGCCTCGATCGGCGTGCGCGTGCCCGTGCTGGTGTCGACCCGCAGCGAAAAGGGCGCGGTCGCGGTCGTGGCGGGTGTGCGTTACGAAGCGCCCGCCGCTCCCGTCGACACCATCGTCGATACGACCGGCGCGGGCGACCTGTTCGCCAGCGGTTTCCTCGCCGCCCATCTCGACGGACGATCGGTGGAGGACTGCCTGAAGCTCGGCGCGGCGGCGGCGGCGGAAGTGATTTCGCACTATGGCGCGCGACCCGAGGCGGACCTCAAACTGATCGCGACGCGCCTCTTCGCCTGAACCTGCTCAGGCCGCGCGCTTTTCCTTGCGGAACAGCGCGCGGTCGTCCGACCCGAAGCCCCAGCGCCAGATGACGAGTCCGTAAGCGGCCAGAATTGCAGGCACGCCTAGGACCAGTTCAGCCCATTCCATATGCGGCGGCAGCGCGACGAACCCCGCTCCGACGATGCAGCCCACCCCTGCCGCGCTCAGCAGGGGCCAGCGCCAGGCATTGACCCGCGCGTCGAGCAGGCGGGACAGCAGGCGCGCCTTCACCAGCGCACCCATGGCCAGCGCGATGCACAGCGCCAGCGCCGGGGCGGCGGCGACCACCATGTCGCGCAGCCCCAGCCGCCGTGCCGCCAGAATGAGCGCAAAACTCAGGCCCGCCTGGCAGGCGATCATCATCAGCGAAATCACCAGATTGCGGTGGCGCGCAATATAGACCAGCGCCGATTCGCTGACCACGGCGGTCGCGGCGACCACTTCGGCCAGCAGCAGGAAGGCGAGCGCGCCCGTGCCGCTGACGAAATGCGGCCCGACCAGTCCCATCACGGCTTCGCCCGGAATGCCCAGCGCCAGCGCGATGCCAGCCTGCGCGGCGATGATCCAGAAACCGACCTGACTGACCTGCCGCGCGATCGCCGCCAGATTGCCTTCCGACAGGTTCCGCGTAATCACCGGGCCAAGGATCGGATCGAAGCTGGTCTTGAGCTTTTGCGGCAACGACGCGACCTGCTGTGCGACATAATAGATGCCGATCACTGCCGGGCTGACGAACAGGCCAAGGATCGCCATGTCGAGCCGCCGCGAACCCCATTCCACGCCGTCGGCGGCCGCAAGCGGCAGATTGCGCCGCGCCATGCGCCACAGCCGCCCCGGATCGGGCCGCCATCCATCGGGTATGCCATAATGGCGCGTCATCGGAATGATCGACGCAACAAAGGCGGCGACCATCGACACGACATAGGAGAGGATCAGCCCGTCGCGCGTCGAATAGAAAGCAAATCCGAATGCGCCGATGCTGATCGCCCACGGCTCGATGATCGAGCGCGCCCGCACCGTCGCGCCGATATCGAAGCGATAGGCGCAGGCAGCGAGCGCCACGTCGGAGCCGGCGACGGCGATGACGATCAGCGCGAGCAGCCTGTCGAGGCCGTTGATGCCGCTATTGGGGAACATCGCCTGCGGAAACGCGACCAGCGCACCCGCCGCCAGCAGCGACGCGCCCATCGTCAGCACCATCGCGTCAGTCACGACATGGGCATGGGGCCGCTGCGTCTGCGCCAGCGCGCCAGCCAGGCCGCGTTTCAGACCCAGCGTCGCGAGTTGCGCGGCGAACTCCACCACCAGCACGGCATAGGCGAAGCGCCCGAGCGCATCCGCGCCATAGACCCGTCCCGCTATGAACAGGAAGGGCAGGCGCGCCGCCAGACGCAGCAGGAAACCGAAGATGTTGGTCCGCCCGCCCTTCGCGAGCGCGGCGATATCATCCTGCGACCCCGAAACGGATGCGTCTGCCGCCAACGAAACTGCCCCCTGATCTTTGCGCATGGAATAAGGTAAAAATCGCCCGCGAGCGACTTTATTCGGCGCGCAGCGGACGGGCGAGCAGCGCGTCGATGACCTGCGCCAAGGGCGCTGCCCCTTCGATCAAGCCGCACACCGCCTCCACGACCGGCATGTCGACCCCGGCGGCGCGAGCGGCGGCGAGGAGAACAGGCGCGGTAAATGCGCCTTCCGCGACCGTCCGGCGATTGGCGAGCAGTTCTGCGGGCGCCCTGCCCTCGCCCAGTCCCTTACCGAACGTGAAATTGCGCGAATCGGTCGAGGAGCAGGTGAGGACGAGATCGCCCAGCCCCGAAAGCCCGGCCAGCGTCTCTGCCCGCGCGCCACGCGCCAGACCAAAGCGCGTCATCTCCGCAAAGCCCCGGCTGATGAGCGCAGCGCGCGCATTCAGCCCCAACCCCGCGCCCTCCGACACGCCACAGGCGATGGCGAGGACATTCTTGACCGCGCCGCCAATCTCCGCGCCGATCACATCGTCCGACAGATAGGGCCGGAATGCGGGCCGGGCGATCCGCGCCGCGATCCGGTTGCCGAGCGCCGCGTCGGTGCAGGCGAGCGTGATCGCGGTGGGCAGGCCGCGCGCGACCTCATGCGCGAAGGTCGGGCCGGAGAGGACGGCGACGGGCGCTTGCGGGCGCACCTCCGCCACAACTTCCGACATCAGCAGTCCGGTGCCCGCTTCGATCCCCTTCGAACACAGGACGAGTGGCACGCGCGCGGGCGCTTGCGCGATCACGGCGCGCAGATGTTGCGCCGGGCTGACGACCAGCAGCAGGTCGCGATCGGCCATGTCGGCCATGTCGGCGGTCGCGATGATCGACGGGCTGAGCGGCAGACCGGGCAGATAGAGCGGGTTGACATGATCGGCGTTAATCGCCGTCACGACCTCCGGCTCCAGCGCCCACAAGCGCACCTCATCGCCACTGGCACAGAGCAATTGCGCCAGCGCCGTGCCCCATGCGCCGCCACCCAGAACGCCCGCCTTCATGCCTTCACCCCCGCGCCACGCGCCTTTTCGGCGTCCGGATCGAGCGGCCAGCGCGGCCGCGCCGGGACCGTCAGATCATCGACCAGCCCGGCAGCGAAGCGCTCCGCCCCGGCCCAGGCGATCATCGCCGCATTATCGGTGCACAGCCACAATGGCGGCGCGACGAAAGGCAGGTCGCGGCCCAGCGCCAGCGCCGTCAGCGCATCGCGCACCGCCTGATTGGCGGCCACACCGCCCGCGACGACCAGCGCCGTGATTCCTTCGCTCGCGTTGAGCGCGCGGCGGGTGCGATCCAGCAGGCAGTCGATCACCGCCTGCTGAAAGCTCGCGGCGATATCCTCCTTGGCGTACAGGCCCGATTGCGCCGCGCGCATCACCGCGCTCTTGAGGCCGGCGAAGGAAAAATGCGGATCGTCGGTGCCGACCAGGGGCCGAGGCAGCGGAACCGCTTTGGGATTGCCGAGCGCCGCCGCCTTCTCCACCGCAGGACCGCCGGGAAAGCCGAGGCCGAGCAGCTTGGCGGTCTTGTCGAACGCCTCGCCCGCCGCATCGTCGATCGTCGTCGCAAGCCGCCGGTAGCGCCCCACCCCCTCGACCCGCAACAGCTGGCAATGCCCGCCCGACACCAGCAGCAGCAGATAGGGAAAGGCCAGCGAAGGATCGGCGAGACGCGGCGACAGCGCATGGCCTTCGAGATGATTGACCGCGACCAGCGGCTTGCCCGCCGCATGAGCCAACGCCTTGCCGGTGACAAGGCCGACCATCACCCCGCCGATCAGGCCCGGCCCCGCCGTCGCCGCGATCACATCGACCTGCGCCAGCGTCATATCGGCGTCGGCCAGCGCCGCCTCGATCAGCGGCGTCAGCGCCTCGACATGCGCGCGCGCCGCGATTTCCGGCACCACGCCGCCATAGGGGCGATGCGCCTCCTCCTGCGTCGCGAGCCGATGGGCCAATATTCGCCCGTGGGCCGTCACCAGCGCGGCTGCGGTTTCGTCGCAGCTTGATTCCAGGCCGAGGATAATCGTCATTCCCGCTTCCATCTAATGCCCGTGGTCATTAGAGCAAGCCGCATATGCTTTTGCCCGAACGACCGTTGCGCCTTGGCACCAGAGGATCGCCGCTGGCGCTGGCCCAGGCCCACATGACCGCCCGCGCCCTGATCGACGCCCATGGCTGGAGCGACGAGGCGATCCAGATCGTCACCGTCCAGACCAGCGGCGACCGCATTCAGGATCGCGCGCTCGCCGATATCGGCGGCAAGGCGCTGTGGACGAAGGAACTGGACCGCGCTCTGATCGCTGGCGAGATCGACTTCGCCGTCCACAGCATGAAGGATGTCGAGACGCTGCGGCCATCCGCCTTCCGCATCGCCGCCATGCTGCCGCGCGCCGATGTGCGCGACCGGCTGGTGGGCGCGACCGGCTTCGACGCCCTGCCCTCCCGGCCGCTCATCGGCACCAGTTCGCCGCGCCGGGCGGCGCAGGTAAAACGCTTGCGTCCCGACGCGACGATCACGCTGTTTCGCGGCAATGTCGCCACGCGCCTCGCCAAGCTGGCGGCGGGGGAGGTTAATGCGACCCTGCTCGCGGCGGCGGGGCTGGACCGGCTGGATCAGGCGGAGGTCGGCGTCGCCATTCCGATCGACACGATGCTCCCAGCCCCATCGCAGGGCGCTGTGGGGATCGAGGCGCTGGCCGACAATCAGCCCGTGCTGGCGGCGCTGGCGGCGATCAGCGATTCCGCCACGTTCGATTGCGTGATGATGGAGCGCGCCGTTCTGCGCGGGCTGGGCGGCACCTGCCATTCGCCGATCGCGGCGTTGGCGCTGGTCGATGGCGAGGGGCTGTTCCTGCGTACCGAGATCATCAGCCCGGACGGCCGGGAGACGGTGCACGAGGAAGCGCGGCTGCCGCGCGGTGACGAGGCGGCGGCGGAATCCATTGGGCGGATGCTGCTCGACCGGGCCAGCGCGTCGCTGCGCGCCCTGTTCACCGGGTGAGCCGCGTCCTGATACTGCGTCCGGAACCGGCGGCGAGCGCAAGCGCGGCCGCTGCGACGGCGCGGGGGCTGAACGCTCATGTGCATCCGCTGTTCGCGCCGCAGCCGCTCGACTGGACGCCACCGCGGCCGGAAGATTTCGACGCCTTCCTCCTGACCAGCGCCAATGGCGTGCGATGGGCCGGACCCGATCTGGCCCGCTATCGTCACCTGCCAGCCTATGCGGTCGGCGCGTCGACCGCACGGGCGCTGCACGACGCGGGCTTCGAAAATGTGACCGCGGGCACCGCCGACGGCAGCGCCATCGCCGCGCGGATCGCCCATGACGGGCATCGTGCGGTGCTGCATCTGGCGGGCAAGCGCACCGCGCCGCTGGACCCCGGTCCGCTGCACATCCGTCGCATCGCCATCTACGCCATGCTTCCCGCTCCCGATGCCGATGCGCTGCCCGCGCTGGTCAGGCCGGGCGATATCCTTCTCATCCATTCGCCGCGCGCGGGGGAGCGGGCGGCGGCGCTGCTCCCCCCTTCCCTGCGCGGCACATTGCATATCGTCGCCATCAGCCGGGCGGCGGCGCTGGCCGCCGGCGACGGTTGGGCCAGCAGCCAGGCGACGCAGCAGCCGCTAGATGACGACATGCTGGCCCTCGCCGCCCGATTGTGCAAATAATCAGGCGATATGGAAGACAGCCCCGTGACAAGTGAGGAATACGGCGTCGAGCGCCGCGCCGCGCCAGCAGCCGTCCCGCGCCCCCGGAACCTGTGGCTGGTGCTCCTGCTCCCATTGCTCGCCTTTGCCATCGGCGTCGTCCTGACGATCCTCGCCCTGCCCGATGCGCAGCGATGGTGGCGCGGACGCCTTTCCGATTCGCCGCGCAGCGCGCCCGTGGCCACCGGCGCACCCGCGCTCGCCGTCATGCCGGTCCGGCCGTTGAGCGCGGACGCGGAACGATTGCTCGACGGTCGCACCGTGCAACTCGAAGAACGGCTGAACCATATCACGGTCGAAGCGCAGGCGGCGTCGGGCAATGCGGTGCGCGCCGAAGGATTGCTCGTCGCCTTCGCCGCACGGCGCGCGCTCGATAGCGGCGCGCCGCTCGGCTATATCGAAGGTCAGTTGCGGCTGCGTTTCGGACAGGCGCAGCCCCGCGCGGTGGCAACCATTATCAACGCCGCGCGGGAGCCGGTGACGCTGGCGGACCTGCGCGCCACCCTGCTCGATATCGCCGATCAGGTGGCCGCGCCCGACCCGGACGGCAATTGGTGGGACGCGCTGGAGCATGAGGCGCGCGAACTGGTGACGATCCGCAAGGCTTCCACCCCTTCGCCGCGCCCGCAGGCGGCCATGGATCGGGCGCTTCGGGCGATTGACGGCGGGCGCGTCGCTGCGGCCCTGGCGGAGGTCGAGGCCATGCCCGGCCGCGCCCTTGCCGATCGGTGGATGCAATCGGCCCGCCGCTATCTGGAAGCGCGCCGCGCGCTCGATCTGGTCGAAACGGCGGCCGTGCTCGAACCGCGCCAGTTGCGCGGGACGGACGGCGCAGCGCTTTCCCAAACCTCCCCCTTCGCCCCCTGATCCAGCCGCACTCGCGGCGAACCGTTCCGCTGGGGCGATGAAACCCGTGGACGGCCCGGACGTTTGTCACGACAATGTCATTTTTGTCCGTTCGGGCATCCGGGATTTATCGTGCCGCCTTACGCCAACAGCATCGCCAGTTTCTGGAAAGACCGACTCGCCATCGGGCCGCGCGCCACGGCGCGTCCGTCCATTCAGCATCTGCTCGCCAATGCCGGCCTGCCGATCGACGTGGCGCGCACGCGCAAACAGGCGGCATCGCTCGCAGGGGAAATCCGGGGCGATGGGCGCCATATCCTGCTGCTGCCCGGCCTGCTGGCGTCGGAATCGCGGATGGAGGCGATGCGCGGCATATTGAATGCGGCGGGCTATGACGCGCATGGCTGGGGCATGGGCCGCAATTTCGGGCCGAAGATCGACAGTCTGGAGCGGATCGACCGGCGCATCGACGCTATCCGGCGCGTGTCGGGCGGCAAGGTCATATTGGCCGGATGGAGCCTGGGCGGCCTGTTCGCGCGCGAATATGCCAAATATGCTCCCGGCAAAGTCGGCGGCGTCATCACGATGGGCACGCCCTTTTCCGGCGATCCGCGCGCGAACCATGCCTGGCGGCTCTACCAGATCGTAGCCGGCTGTCCGGTCGACCAGCCCCCTTTCGCATGCCGCCGCGAGGAAAAGCCGCCGGTGCCGACGATCGCCCTATGGTCGCGGCGCGACGGCGTGATCCAGCCAGAATGCGCGCGGGGCCGTGTTGCCGAAAGGGATCAGGCGATCGAGGTAGACTGCACCCATATGGGCTTTGCCGCCTCACCTGAAGGCATCGCCGCCGTGGGGCAGGCAATGGCGCTGATCGCCTGAAAGCCCCGGAAGGCCGGTTTATTCATGCGGTCGTAAAGAACGATTGAGGCTGTCGAGCACTTCGGCGATCGGCTCGGTCACGGTGACGCTGCGCCCTTCGCCGAAACGGATGCGGGTGCCGTCGCTTACCGACGAAACGAAGGTGACTTGCGCGGCGTTGACGGCGGTTTCGGTGCGGTCGGCGCCTACGAACATGACGAGCATGGCAGTCCTCTCCTTGTTATGGAGGGACAGCCTAACCGGATTTTCGGGCCGCGCCAGCCTGTTTTACATACGCACCCGCGCTTATGATGCGGCCCCGCGCGGTCGATAGCCGAATGCCTGCTCGGCCAGCTTGACGACTTGTGGGTCGGCTGCCGGAAAATCCATCGGTACCAGCGCTTCCAGACGGTCGGCGACATGGGTCAGCGCCGCGATCCGTCCGGCCTTGCGGTGATTATTGTCGATTACGTGCCACGGCGCCTGTTTCGTATCGGTGTGTTTGAACATGGCGTGCAGCGCGTCGAGATAGTCCGCCCGCCGTGCCCGATTGCGATAATCGTCCGCGCCCGTTTTCCATCGCTTCCACGGCGTGTCGAGCCGCTCGGCCAGTTGCTTGTCCTGCGTCTGCTGACTGATGTGGACGAACAGTTTGACGATGTTGGTGCCCGCATCGATCTGTTGCTGCTCGAACGCGTTGATCTCGTCATAGCCGCGCTTCCAGTCGGCCTTCGTCGCGAAGCCCTCCACTCGCTCCACCAGCACCCGACCGTACCAGCTGCGGTCGAAGATCGCGATGTTGCGCCCGGCGGGCAGCCGCGTCCAGAACCGCCACAGGAAATGATGATCCCGCTCGATATCGCTCGGCGCGGCGATGGGATGGACCTGATAATAGCGCGGGTCCCAGTCAGCGCTCATCCGCTTTATGATGCCGCCCTTGCCCGCCGCATCCCATCCTTCGAACAGGATCACCGACCGCCGGTCATGGATAATGTGCGCGACCTGGATTTTGGCGAGCCGCTGCTGGAGCGCGGCCAGTTCCGCCTCATAATCGCCGGCGAATTTCGCGCCGGATTCATAGTCAGCAAGATCGATGGTCATCCGTCTCTCCTTCGCGCCATGCTGGACCTGTCCTCCGCATGGCGCAAAGGATAACTCACCCCTTCGTCTGCGGCTCCACCACACGCACATGCAGTTCGCGCAGCTGCTTGAACTCGGCGGCGCTGGGCGCACCCATCAGCAGGTCCTCGGCGCGCTGGTTCATCGGGAACAGCGTCACCTCGCGCAGATTCTGTGCGCCCACGAGCAGCATGACGATGCGGTCGACGCCCGCCGCCATGCCGCCATGGGGCGGCGCGCCGTACTGGAACGCGCGATACAGGCCGCCGAACCGCTCCTCGACATCCTGCTGGGAGAGGCCCACCAGCTCGAACGCCTTGACCATCAATTCCGGCGACTGGTTGCGGATCGAACCGGACGCGATCTCATAGCCGTTGCAGACCATGTCATATTGATAGGCGTTGATCGTCAGCGGGTCCTGCCCGTTCAGCGCCTCCAGCCCGCCCTGCGGCATCGAGAAGGGATTATGCGCGAAGTCGATCGACTTCGAATCCTCGTCATATTCGTAGAAGGGGAAATCGACGATCCAGCACAACTCGAACCGATCCTTGTCGATCAGGTCGAGCGTTTCGCCCACGCGGATGCGCGCGAGGCCCGCGAGCTTGGCCGCTTGCGATTCCTTGCCCGCCGCGAAGAACACGCCGTCGTTCGGTCCCAACCCCAGCGCCGCGACCAGCTTCGCCGTCGCTTCTTCGCCATGATTTTTGGCGATCGGCCCGCCCGGCACGCCATCCTTGATATTGATATAGCCAAGGCCCGAATAGCCCTCGCCCCGCGCCCAATTGTTCATCTCGTCGAAGAACTTCCG
The DNA here is from genome assembly GCF_057809915.1 of Sphingobium sp. FG11. NCBI lineage: Bacteria > Pseudomonadati > Pseudomonadota > Alphaproteobacteria > Sphingomonadales > Sphingobiaceae > Sphingobium > Sphingobium sp. FG11. The sequence goes on along the minus strand of NZ_JBMDKW010000007.1, from coordinate 105,277 downwards.
GCTGCCCGCGCCCGCGCCCGGCGCCGGGATCGCGCGGATCACGCTGCCGCTCTCGACCAGCGACGCGAAAATGCCGAAGCCGCTCCCGTGGAAATGCCCGGTCACATCCTGAATCAGGATCGGGTTGCGCAGGTCGGGCTTGTCGCTGCCATATTTCAGCAGCGCCTCGGCGTGCGGAATGCGCGGGAAGCTGCCCGCCGGCGTCACCGGCTTGCCTTCCGCAAACTGCTCGAACACCTGCGCGATCACCGGCTCCATCGTGTTCCACACATCTTCCTGCGTGACGAAGCTCATCTCCAGATCGAGCTGGTAGAATTCGCCCGGCAGCCGGTCGGCGCGCGGGTCCTCGTCGCGGAAGCAGGGCGCGATCTGGAAATAACGATCGAACCCCGCCACCATCAGCAACTGCTTATATTGCTGCGGCGCTTGCGGCAGCGCGTAGAATTTGCCGGGATGGATACGGCTCGGCACCAGAAAGTCGCGCGCGCCTTCCGGACTGGACGCCGTCAGGATCGGCGTCGAATATTCGGTAAAGCCCGCGCCTTCCATCCGGCGGCGCATGTCGGAAATGATCTTCGTGCGCGTCACGATGTTGGCGTGCAGCGTCTCGCGCCGCAGGTCTAGGAAGCGATAGCGCAGGCGGATATCCTCGGGATATTCCTGCTCGCCCGCCACCGGCAGCGGCAGCTCGGCGGCGGTCGACAGGATCGTCACGCTGTCGGCGACGACCTCGATCGTTCCGGTCACCATCTTCGGATTGATCGCCTCCGCCGCGCGGGCGACGACCTTGCCCTCGATCGTCACCACCGATTCCAGCCGCAGGCTTTCGAGCGCGCGCAACGGGTCGCTCTCCGCCTTCGCGACGATCTGGGTGATGCCATAATGATCGCGCAGGTCGACGAACAGCACGCCGCCATGGTCGCGCTTGCGATGCACCCAGCCCGACAGACGAACGGTCGCGCCGACATCGGCCTCACCAAGGGCGGCGCAGTTGTGGGTGCGATAGGCGTGCATGGATCGGGAATCTTTCAATATGCTATAGGGATATGACAAACTGTTGCGCGCGAGCTATGGCTTTGTCCGTCACCTGCGACCAGCCCGCCAGGGAGCGGGCCAGCCCATAATAAGATCGAAGACCATATGCAAATTCATCCGCTGATTACCGACAGCAAGACTCTCGCCGATTTCTGCGCCCGCATCGCCAAATCCCCCTATGTCGCCGTCGATACGGAGTTCATGCGGGAAAACAGCTACTGGCCCGACCTGTGCCTGGTCCAGGTCGCCGACGAGCATGAGGCCGCCGCCATCGACCCCAAGGCGCCAGGCCTAGACCTCAAGCCGCTGCTCGACCTGATGTGCGACAATGAGGATGTGCTCAAGGTTTTTCATGCCGGTGGGCAGGACCTCGAAATCATCTACAATCTGACCGGCAAGACGCCGCATCCGATGTTCGATACCCAGATCGCGGCGATGGCGCTCGGCCTGGGCGAACAGATCGGCTACGGCAATCTGGTCGAGGCGTGGCTCGGCACCGTGCTCGATAAAGGGGCGCGCTTCACCGACTGGGGCCGCCGTCCGCTCGACAAGCGCCAGATCGACTATGCGATCGGCGACGTCACCTATCTGATCCAGATTTTCCCCAAGATGCTGGACGAACTGCGCCGCACCGGCCGCGGCGACTGGCTGGATCAGGAAATGGAGCGCATCTGCGCCGTCGAAAACTACATCAACGATCCTGCTGAAGCGTGGAAGCGCGTCCGCATTGCCAGCCGCAAGGCCGATGTGCTGGGCCGCCTGAAGGCGCTTGCCGCGTGGCGCGAGCATGAGGCGCGCGACAAGAATCTTCCGCGCGGCCGCATCGTCAAGGATGAGACGCTGGCCGACATCGCCAGCCATCCGCCCCGCACCCAGGATGATCTCGGCAAGGTGCGTGGGCTATCGGCCACATGGAAAGGCAATGACATCGGCGCGCGGCTGATGGCGGCGCTGAACAATCATGCGCCGCTCGGCAAGGACGAAATGCCAGATCGCGATCCCAAGCGGCCCGGCCTTGGCAAAGATGGCGCGCTGGTCGCCGACCTGCTCAAGCTGCTGCTCAAGATCCGCTCGCGCGACATCAACGTCGCTTCGCGCCTGCTGGCCCGTTCCGACGATATCGATGCGCTGGCGGCGGGCGTGCGTGAGGATCTTGCGATCCTCGAAGGCTGGCGCTACGAACAGTTTGGCCGCGACGCGGTCGATCTGGTCGAAGGACGCATGGCCTTTGCGGTGCGCAACGGCCGGCTCAAGATGACGCGCACGGAATAAAATCTCAACATTCCAGCCCGATCAGCGTGCCGCTGCCGATGCGGTCGACATGGCGCTTGCCATCGATTTCCAGCCAGTCGGGCGTCACTTCGAGCCGACGCCCTCTTATCGTGGTGCGCAGATGCTCTACCGCGATGCGGTTGCGCGTGACGATGCGTAGAACCGCCAGTCCGTCGCCCCGTGTCGCCATCATGCTGTAGCGATCGCCGCGCAGCAGGAAATGCCAGCTGCCATCGTCCGGCAGCCATTCGTTGCCGTCGATCACCTGCACCGGCGATCCATCGGGCGCGCCCAGCCGCACGCTGATCCGTATCGCGCCATTGCTGCGTCGGGGTGGTGCGAAGATCAGGATCGGCTCACCGTCCACCGTGATCGGGATGGGGGTGTCGCGCAACAGGCGCGATCCGCCGATGACGAGTTGCGGCATCTCGTTGGAGAAAGGCAGGCGGTCGCGCGCGAAATGGCGTTGGCGCACCACCGGATTGGCGTGAAAACTATGCACCTGTCCGGGGGTCAGCCGCCCCTCTTCGACCAGCCCGTGGCAGGTCGGGCACAGCAATGTCGCGCCCGGCCCGTCCGGCATCCCGAGATAGCGATAGATGGTGACGCCGCAGCGCACGCAGGCGAAACCGCAGGTTTGTCTTATTTCTTCTCGCTGGTCCGCCGTCAGATCCGGCAAGGACGGCATCACCCGCAAACCCATGAAAGACGACCTCTGCTAAGCACCGCGCTGCATGATGCGGCGCGGCGGGCTTCCTGGCGTCCTCCTGTTGCGGCTCTGCGGCCGCTCTCACCCCGCTATCGTTGGAATAAAACGGGCGAAGTCAAGCACTACCGCACGGAGGCGTCCGGCGGCGTCACCCGCTGCGGCAGCAGGTCGAGGTTGCGGGATGCTGCAATAGCGCGGATTCGACCGGGGCGCGGCATGTTGCGGACCGCGATTTCCGCGACATCGCCGGCGCTGAACAGTTCGACATTTCCCACGTCGAACAGCCTCTGGCCGAAACTTTGCGTGATGCGCACGCTGCGGATGCTCGACAACGCGATTTCGGTGCGCTGCCGCGACAACAGCCCCCGCTCCAGCAGGGCCTCCCGATCGCTGAGCGCCAGCCGCTCGCCCTTGTGCAGCACCCACCACACCCCGATCGCGAGAATGCCGACGACCGAGATCAGCAGCAGCAGGAACAGAAAGGGATGCGCCCGAACCATCGCCGGATTTTCGTCGTACAGCCATGCCTCGGTCATTTCGCGTCTCCCCGGACAGTCGCGCGCGCCATCATCACGGAAGTCGCGGCAGCGTCAAGCGCAGGGGCGACGATGAGAGCGCTTTGCCCGTTAACGCAAATTTACCGCATTTATATTATGGTCATAGGTTAGGCAGTGAGGAAAATGGCGCGCAATCTCTACGATATCGGCGACCAACGCTCGTCCCCGGATACCTGGCTGCGCGACAGACAGGATGGCCGGCAACGGGTCGTCCCGATAGGCAGCGTGCTGATAGCACTGCTGCTGGCAGTCGCGGGCGTCCTGCTCTTTCACTATGCGGTCCCCGATCCGGAAAAAGCGCAGCCGGCATCGACCATCATCATCGATTCGTTCAGCGCCTGCGATGAACCGGGCGGCAATGGCTGCACGCTGTCGGCCGATCGCTATAGCTGGCATGGCCGGACCTACCGCGTCGCCGACATTCGCGCGCCCAGTCTCGACAATCCCCGCTGTCCCCAGGAAGCCGATCTGGCCCGAAACGGGCGGACGGCGATGCTGGGGTTGATGAATGGCGGCGCGTTCGACGCCCGACCGGCCCCCTCCGGCGGATCGGACCGCATCCTTATCCGCGACGGGGTGTCGCTCGGGTCGATCCTCATCCTCAAAGGCTATGCAAGGCCGCCCGGCGAGGACCAAATCGACTGGTGCAAGGGCTGATCGCCCTCAGCCCTCGTCGCCCATGCGCAGCGCGGCGATGAAGGCTTCCTGCGGAATCTGCACCGATCCATATTCGCGCATCCGCTTCTTGCCCTCTTTCTGCTTGTCGAGCAGCTTCTTCTTGCGGCTGATGTCGCCGCCATAGCATTTCGCGGTCACATCCTTGCGCATCGCCGCGATCGTCTCGCGCGCAATCACCTTGCCGCCGATCGCCGCCTGAATCGGAATCTTGAACAGATGGCGGGGTATCAGATCCTTCAGCCGCTCGCACATGCCGCGTCCGCGCGATTCGGCGGTGCCGCGATGGACGATCATCGACAGCGCGTCGACAGGTTCCGAATTGACCATGATGCTCATTTTGACGAGGTCGCCCTCGCGATAACCGATCTGGTGATAGTCGAAGCTGGCATAGCCCCGGCTGATGGACTTCAGGCGATCGTAAAAGTCGAATACCACTTCGTTGAGCGGCAACTCATAGGTCACCTGAGCGCGCCCCCCGACATAGGTCAGATTCTTCTGGATGCCGCGGCGATCCTGACAGAGTTTGAGGATGGAACCGAGATATTCATCGGGGCAGTAGATCACCGCCTCGATCCACGGCTCCTCGATCTCGTCGATCTTGGTGGGATCCGGCATGTCGGCCGGGTTGTGCAGTTCCATCTCGCCCGCGCCATAAGTCAGCTGGATCTTGTAGACCACCGACGGCGCGGTGGTGATGAGGTCCAGGTCATATTCGCGTGTCAGCCGCTCCTGGATGATCTCCAGATGGAGCAGCCCCAGGAACCCGCAGCGAAAGCCGAAGCCCAACGCCGCGCTGCTCTCCGTCTCGAAACTGAAGCTGGCATCGTTGAGGCGCAGCTTGCTGATCGAATCGCGGAGTTTGTCGAAATCATTGGCGTCGACCGGGAACAGGCCGCAAAACACCACCGGCTGCACTTCCTTGAAGCCGGGAAGCGGCGTTTTAGCCGGGTTCTTGACCGTGGTGATGGTGTCGCCGACGCGGGTCTGGCTGATATCCTTGATCTGCGCGGTGATGAAGCCGATCTCGCCCGGCCCCAGTTCCGGCAGCGTCTCGATCTTGGGCCGCATGCAGCCGACGCGGTCGATCAAATGCTCGGTGCCGCCGATCATGAACTTGATGTTTTGGCCCTTCTTGATGACGCCGTTCATCACGCGCACCAGAATGACGACGCCCAGATAGGGGTCGTACCAGCTATCGACCAGCATCGCTTCGAGCGGCGCGTCGCGGTCGCCCTTGGGCGGAGGGATCTTCTTGACGATGGCTTCCAGCACCTCGTCGATGCCGATGCCCGACTTCGCCGACGCCAGCACCGCCTCCGACGCGTCGAGGCCGATCACGTCCTCGATTTCCTTGCGCACCTTTTCCGGCTCGGCGGCGGGCAGGTCGACCTTGTTGATGACCGGCACGATCTCATGGTCATGCTCTATCGACTGGTAGACATTGGCGAGCGTCTGCGCCTCTACGCCCTGCGCCGCGTCCACCACCAGCAGCGCGCCCTCGCACGCGGCAAGGCTGCGGCTCACCTCATAGGCGAAATCGACATGGCCCGGCGTGTCCATGAGGTTGAGCTCATAGGTCTCGCCATTCTTCGCGACATAGTCGAGGCGCACCGTCTGCGCCTTGATGGTGATGCCGCGCTCTTTCTCGATATCCATATTGTCGAGCACCTGCGCGCTCATTTCGCGATCGGTCAGGCCCCCGGTGCGCTGGATCAGCCGGTCGGCGAGCGTCGATTTGCCATGGTCGATATGGGCGATGATCGAAAAATTACGGATATGCGAAAGGTCGGTCATGCGCCGCGCCCTAGCAGCCATTTATCGGCCTGTCATCTTGCGCCCATCGGACGATCGACAGCCATCATCGCCCGCCCCGTCGCTTGAACCGCGCCCATGTTGTGATACAGGATAGGCAAAGATGGGTTGCAAAAAATCGACAACGAATTTCCGCAGCTAACGGGGTGCATGACAATGCAGTTTTTCAAGATAATCATGGCGGCTGGCGTCGGCATGGCGATGGTGACATCGCCCGCGACGGCCGCGAACAAAGGCTCGTCGGGACGACAGGCGCAGGCGAAGAAGCAGATGGAAATTCCCCACTGCACCCGCCGCCTCGGCACCGTCGCCATCGTCGAGCCGGACAATCAGTGGTGGCGCGAAATGAGCCTGGGCAGCCCGGAGGCGATCATCAAGCTGTTCGTGCAGCAGTCCGGCTGCTTCGGCATCGTCAATCGCGGCCGTTCGATGGCCAATCGCAACATGGAACGCGCCATGGCCGATTCGGGCGAGCTTCAGGCTGGCAGCAATCTGGGCAAGGGCCAGGTGAAGGCGGCGGACTATTTCCTTCAGCCCGACATCGTCACCACCAATAATAATAGCGGCGGCAATGCGGTCGGCGGCCTGCTCGGCGGCTTCATGGGCGGCACGCTCGGCGCGATCGCCGGCGGCATCTCGATCAAGAAGAGCGAGGCCAACGTCACCCTGTCGATCGTGAACGCGCGCACGACCGAGGAAGAGGCGATGACCGAAGGCTATTTCCGCAAGTCGGACCTGAGCTTCGGCGGCGGCGGCGGCCTCGGCTGGATGGGCGGCCTCGCGGCGGTTGGCGGCGGCGGCTACCAGAATACCGCGATCGGTCAGGTGATCGTACTCGCCTATCTCGACGCCTATACCAAGCTTGTTACGCAGCTTGGCGGTCTGCCCGACAATGCGGCGGCCGCTGCACCGACCGCGAAATAAGGCGATAGCCGATTTGAATTGGGAAGGGCGTTGCCAGCGATGGCGGCGCCCTTTTTACGTTGCTTCGGCTTCCGCGACCGGCAAGTTCGATCCCCGCAATCGCCTCCGCCGCCACCAGCCCAAAATTGCCTCGCCCGCCGGCCGCTCCACCAGCCGGTTGATGGCCGTTCCCAGAACCAGCGCGACGACAAAGGCCGCGGCGAACCCGACCCAGGGTCCATAACCCGCTCCAGCCACCTTCATCATGACGACGAAGCCGACATGCTGGTGAATGAGGTAGAAGGAATAGCTGACCCCGCCCAGCCACACGAGCGGCCGCCATGCAAGAAAGCGCAACCGCCCGAGGATAAGGGCCGAAAAGGTCGCCATCAACAAGAGAGCGACGACGGTCAGATCCCATGTCTCCATCGACACCACCGACAGCAATGCGGCCACGGCATAGGGCGCCTGCTGCCGCCAGCTGCGCTGCCCCGCCCAGATGCGGTAGGCCAGCATGCCGATCATGAAGAACGGCGTATAACGCAGCACGAACAGCATGATGAGCCGTTCCGGCATGTCGGGCCAGACGTGAAAGAGCCAGCGCAGCGCGAGCCAGACCAGCAATGCCGGCTCCAGACGCTTCAACCCCACCCATTTCCAGATCGCGACCATGCAGAAATAAAAGGCGATCTCGACCGTCAGGGTCCAATAGGCCCCGTCGACTTCGGGCAGGAAGGCAAAGCCCTGCAACATCGTCATATTCGCCAGAATCGCGCCCGGCCCGATCAGCAATTGCCAGGCATGGGACATATATTCGATCGACAACGTCAGCAGCATGGCGACCAGATAGGCCGGATAGAGACGCGCGAAACGATTGACCACGAAATCGGCTACGGTGCGGATGCGATCGAGCGTGAAGAAGATCGCGAAGCCGGAAATCGCGAAAAACAGCAGCACCCGGTAATTGCCGCCCGGAAAGCTGAACGGGACATGTTGCGCTTGGGGAAACAATTCGTGGAAGCGCGTCGAATAATGAAAAACGAGCACACAGAGCGCCCCTATACCGCGCAAGGCATCGAGTTCCGTTAACCTTATTCGGGAGCGTTCGGTTGCAGCCATGTCGCCCTATAGCAACAGGCGCGCAACAAATCCGTTATTATCGTAGTTAACTGCGCGCCCGTCACCCGGACCGGCTTACCACATGCCAATCCGAGCGTTGCGAGTAGCTTCGCCAGCTAATCGGCGTGCCGCCCTCCCGCACGGGAGGGACGAGAGCCTTAAGCGCCGCCGTCCAGGATCGTGGAGATCGCGACCGACACATCATCCATGTCTGCCATGCCGTCCACCCGCGACACGATGCCGCGTGCCTCATAGATCGGCAGGATCGGCGCGGTCTTGGCGCGATATTCGGCCATGCGGGTGCGCACCGTTTCCTCATTGTCATCGGGGCGGCGCTTGAATTCATGACCGCCGCACTTGTCGCAAGTCCCTTCGACTTTCGGCTTGGCGAAGCTGTCATGATAGCCCGCCCCGCAAGTCGCGCAGGTGAAGCGCCCGGTGATGCGCTCGACCAGCGCATCTTCGTCCACGCCCAGTTCGATGACATGATCGAGCGAACGCCCGCGCTCCGACAGGATGGCGTCGAGCGAATGGGCCTGTGCTTCCGTGCGCGGATAGCCATCGAAAATGACGCCGGTTTCGGGCGATAGCGCGTCGAGCGCCTCGCCGATGATGCCGGACACCACCTCGTCAGGCACCAGCGCGCCCGCTTCCATCAACGCCTTCGCTTCCAGCCCCACCGGCGTACCCGCCTTGACCGCCGCTCGCAGCATGTCGCCGGTCGAAAGCTGGACCATGCCCCGGCTATCGACCAGACGGCTCGCCTGCGTACCCTTACCGGCGCCTGGAGGTCCAAGCAAAATGATGTTCATGGCGCGCATACTCCCCTGTTGTGCGCTACAAGCTCGCCGTTCCTGTCAGCGCAGGCGGCCCTTGAGCTTCGCTTTCTTGATGAGATCGCCATATTGATGGGCGAGAAGATGGCTCTGGATCTGCGTCACCGTATCCACCGTGACGTTGACGACGATCAACAGGCTGGTGCCGCCCAGATAGAAGGGGATGCCCGCCCGTGCGATCGCGAATTCCGGCACCAGACAGATGAACGCGAGATAGGCGGCCCCGATCACGGTGATGCGCGTCAGCACATAATCCAGATAATTTTCGGTATTCTTGCCCGGACGGATGCCGGGGATGAAGCCGCCATTGCGCTTGAGATTGTCGGCCGTCTCTTCCGGATTGAACACCACGGCGGTGTAGAAGAAACAGAAAAAGACGATGCCCAGGCCATACAGCCCCATATAAACCGGGCTGCCATGCGACAGATACTGGTTCAGCGTCAGCACGAAATCGCCGAGCTTGCTGTCGCCCGCCACCGTCTTGCCCGCGAACTGCGAGATCGTCAGCGGCATCAGCAGCAGCGATGAGGCGAAGATCGGCGGAATAACGCCGGCTGTGTTGACCTTGAGCGGCAGATGGCTGCGATCGGCCTGCATCAGCCCCTGGCGCGTCTGGCGCTTGGGATATTGGATCAGCACGCGGCGCTGCGCCCGCTCCATGTAGCAGATCAGCAGCACCAGCCCGACGAGGCAGACCACGATCAGCATGATGAGCAGGCCCGAAATCGATCCTTCGCTACCCGATTTGAACAGGTTGCTGAGCGTCACCGGCAACTGCGCGACGATACCCGCCATGATGATGAGCGAGACGCCATTGCCGATCCCGCGCGAGGTGATCTGTTCGCCCAGCCACATCAGGAACATCGTACCGCCGATCAGCGAGACGACCGCCGCGATGCGGAACAACATGCCCGGATCGACCACCGCCTGCACGCCGGAGGACGCGCCGAAGCTTTCCAGTCCGCGCGCGATGAAATAGCCCTGAATGGCGGTCAGCCCGACCGTGCCGTAGCGGGTATATTGATTGAGCTTCTTGCGTCCGCTCTCGCCTTCCTTCTTGATCGCCGCGAGTTGCGGCGACAGCGAGGAGCCGAGCTGCACCACGATCGACGCGGTGATATAGGGCATGACGCCCAGCGCAATCAGGCTCATGCGCGAGAGGCTGCCACCCGAGAAGGTGTTGAAGATGTCGAGGATGCCGCCATTGGTCTGGCTGTAAAGCTGCGACAGGGCGGTCGGATCGACGCCGGGCAGCGGCACGAAGCTCAGAAACCGAAACACGATCAGCGCGCCGAAGGTGAACCACAGACGCTTTTTGAGATCGGTCGCCTGGCCGAACTTCGCCAGGCTGAGATTGGATGCGAGCTGGTCGGCTCTCGATGCCATGTGGCTGCCCTTCAAATCACGTTTGCCGGACGCACCGCCCGACTGGAATCGCTAACCCATTAACGGGCAGGGTTGCGCATGTCGAACGGGGAGTTGCCACGGCCGCGACAAACTTACGCCCCCGATATGCATGACCCCGCCAACCCATATCGGGCAGCGGGGCCGTGCTTGCAAGCCTTGGGGGCGATCAGCCCTTGCGCGCGGCTTTCGCGGCGGCCAGCGCCGTGCCCTTCTTGGCCTTCGCCTTGTCAGCGGCGGCCACGACTTCGATCACTTCGACCTTGCCGCCAGCCTTCCCGACCGCCTCGATCGCGCCCTTCGACGCACCGGCGACCAGCAGATTGACCTTGGCAGTCAGCTCACCCTTGCCGAGCAGACGCACGCCGTCCTTGCCACCACGCGCGAGGTTCGCAGCCTTCAGCGCCGCATGATCGATGGTCGCACCGGCATCCAGCTTGCCCGCGTCGATCGCCTTCTGCACAGCGCCCAGATTCACGATTGCATAGTCGCTGCCGAAGATATTGTTAAAGCCGCGCTTCGGGATGCGCATGTGGAGCGGCATCTGGCCACCCTCGAATCCGTTGATGGCGACGCCCGAACGCGCCTTGGCGCCCTTCTGGCCGCGACCGGCGGTCTTGCCCTTGCCCGAGCCGATGCCGCGTCCAACGCGCATCCGGCCCTTGCGGGCGCCATCATTGTCCTTGATGTCGTTCAGTTTCATGTCAGTGCACTCGCTTTCGCTTGGTTCGCGCTGCCCCCGTGGGAGCCGATGAGGGGACGCCACTAGCGCCTCCTTCACAAAAACGAAAGAGGGGTTTCCCCCTCTTCACGCTCTATTTCGTCAGATGAAAGGGCCTGTTCAGCCCTCGACTACCTGCACCATATGGGGCAGCTTCTTGATCGCACCGCGGACTTCCGCCGTGTCCTCAAGCTCCACCACCCGGTTCATCTTGCCAAGGCCGAGGCCGATCAGAATCTTCTTCTGGTCGGCTGGGCGGCGGATCGGCGAACCGATCTGCTTGATCTTGATCTTCGCCATATCAGTTACTCCGCAATCGCTTCGGCTTCGGCCTGAGCGACCTCGACCGATGCGCCGCCACGACGGAGCAGATCGGCGACCTTCTTGCCGCGACGCTGCGCCACCGACTTGGGGCTGGTCTGTTCGTTCAGCGCCTCGAAGGTCGCCCGGATCATGTTATAGGGGTTCGACGTGCCGTTCGACTTGGTCACGACATCCGCCACGCCCAGGCTTTCGAACACGGCGCGCATCGGTCCACCGGCGATGATGCCCGTACCGGCGGGAGCCGAACGCACCGTCACCTTGCCGGCGCCGAAATGACCGAGGCCATCATGGTGCAGCGTGCGGCCTTCCTTCAGCGGAATGCGGACCATCGCCTTCTTGGCCGACGCGGTCGCCTTGCTGATCGCCTCAGGCACTTCGCGCGCCTTGCCATGGCCGAAACCGGCTCGGCCCTTGCCATCGCCCACGACGACCAGCGCCGCGAAGCCGAAGCGCTTGCCGCCCTTGACGGTCTTGGACACGCGGTTGATGTGAACCAGCTTCTCGATCAGCTCTTCGCCACCGTCCTCGTCGCGGTTGCCGCCACGGCGATCGTCGCGACGGCCACGGCCGCCACGATCATTGCCGCCACGGTTGTTCCCGCCACGATTGCCACGCGGGCCACGGCCGGGGCCGCGTCCTTCGGTGGGTGCAGCTTCAGCGCCTTCGACCGGCGCGCCGCCTTCGATGATGTTTTCATCTGCCATGTTCAGAACTCCAGCCCGGCTTCACGGGCCGCATCGGCCAGCGCCTTGACGCGGCCATGGAAAAGAAAGCCTCCGCGGTCGAACACGACCTTGGTGACGCCCGCCTTGGTGGCGGCTTCCGCGATGCGCTTGCCGACATCGGCAGCGGCATCGGCGGTCGCGCCGGTCTTGCCAAGCGCCTTGGCGCCGACATCCTTGTCCAGCGTCGACGCGGCGGCGACGGTTGAACCGGCGGCGTCGTCGATGACCTGGGCATAGATGTGCCGGCCCGACCGATGGATCGACAGACGGGGACGGGGATTCTGACCGCCACGCGCCTTGAGCGCGGTACGGACGCGGCGGCGACGCCGCTCGAAGAGGGAAAGCTTTGCCATCTTACTTCTTCTTCCCTTCCTTGCGGAAGATGAACTCGCCGGCGTATTTGATGCCCTTGCCCTTATAGGGTTCGGGCTTGCGCCAGCGGCGGATCTCGGCCGCGACCTGTCCAACCTGCTGCTTGTCGATACCGCTGATCTCGACCGTGGTGTTATCCGGGGTCTTGATCTCGATCCCCTCGGGGATCGCGAAATCGACGTCATGGCTGTAGCCAAGCTGCAATTTCAGCGTCTTGCCCTGCGCATTCGCGCGGTAGCCGACGCCGGTGATGAGCAGCTTCTTGGAGAAGCCCTCGGTCACGCCGGTGATCAGGTTCTGGATCAGCGTGCGCTGCATGCCCCAGAAGGCGCGAGCCTGCTTGGTCTTGTTGGCCGGCTGCACCGAAATGCCGTCATTTTCCAGCGTATAGCTGATCTCGTCACGCAGCGACAAGGCAAGCGTGCCCTTGGGGCCCTTGACCGAAAGCTGTCCGCCTTCGATCGTCGCAGTGACCCCGCTTGGGATCGCGACCGGCTTTTTACCGATGCGGCTCATCAGAACACCTCCGCGAGCACTTCGCCGCCGACATTCTGCTCACGCGCTTCCGCGTCGGACAGAACACCCTTGGGCGTCGAAACAATGGTGATGCCAAGGCCGTTGCGCACTACCGGCAGTTCCTTGGAACCCGAATAGACGCGGCGGCCAGGCTTGGACACGCGGGCGACATGCTTGATCGCCGGCTGGCCCTCGAAATATTTCAATTCAATGCGCAGACCCGGATGGGCGCCAAGCGCTTCCTCGGAATAACCGCGGATATAGCCTTCGCGCTGGAGCACGTCGAGAACGCGAGCGCGCAGCTTGCTGGCGGGGGACACAACGCTGTCCTTCTTCGCCTGCTGCCCGTTGCGGATGCGGGTGAGCATATCACCCAGGGGATCGGTCAATGCCATGAGATGATATCCTTACCAGCTCGACTTGGTGACGCCGGGGATCAGGCCCTTATTGGCCAGATCGCGCAGCTGAATACGGCAGAGCCGGAACTTGCGGTAATAGGCGCGCGGACGGCCGGTCACCTCGCAGCGGTTCCGGACGCGGGTCGGGTTACCGTTGCGGGGGATTTCAGCCATCTTCAGCCGTGCCATCAGACGATCCGAATCATCGGCCGCCTTATCGTCGGCAATTGCCCTCAGACGCGCATATTTGCCGGCATATTTCTTGACCAGCTTCTTGCGACGCTCATTCTTGTTGATGGAACTCAGTTTCGCCATGACTTAAGTTCTCTTCCTTAGCCTGTTGGTTGGGAGGAGAAGCGGGGCCTAATTGCTCAGGCCGCCTGCTTCTCTTCTTCCTGCGGGAACGGGAAACCGAAGAGGCGCAGCAGTTCGCGCGCTTCGTCGTCCGTCTTCGCGGTGGTGGTCACGATGATGTCCATGCCGCGCACCTTGTCGATCTTGTCGTAGCTGATTTCGGGGAAGATCAGCTGCTCCTTGATACCGAAGGCATAGTTGCCACGGCCGTCGAACGACTTGGGATTGAGGCCACGGAAATCGCGGATGCGGGGCATGGCGATATTCACCAGACGGTCAAGAAACTCGTACATGCGCTCGCGGCGAAGGGTAACCTTCGCACCGATCGGCATGCCTTCACGCAGCTTGAACTGCGCGATCGACTTTTTCGCCTTGGTGATAACTGGCTTCTGGCCCGCAATCTGCTCCATTTCTTCGGCAGCCTGCGTGACCTTCTTCTTGTCCTGCGTCGCTTCGCCCACGCCCATGTTGAGCACGACCTTTTCGATCTTCGGGACTTCCATGACGTTCTTGTAACCGAACTTCTCGGTCATCGCCTTGGCGATCTCGGCGTCATAGAGCGCCTTGGAGCGCGGAATATATGTGTCGGCCATTACAGCGTCTCCCCGGACTTCACGGCCACGCGGACCTTCTTGCCGTCCTTGGTTTCAAAGCGGACGCGGGTCGGCTTGCCATCGGCGCCGGCGATCGCGACGTTCGAAATGTGCAGCGGCGCGGGCTTGCGGTCGATGCCGCCCTGCGGGTTCGCCTGGTCGGGCTTGCGATGCTTGGCGTGCACATTGACGCCTTCCACCAGGACCTTGTCGTCCTTGGGGAACATCTGGAGCACGGTGCCGGTACGGCCCTTGTCCTTGCCCGCGAGCACGACGACCTTGTCGCCCTTCTTGATTCTAGCAGCGCTCATTACAGCACCTCAGGCGCAAGAGAGATGATCTTCATATGCTTCTTGGCGCGCAGTTCGCGCACCACGGGGCCGAAGATACGCGTGCCGATCGGCTCTTCATTCTTGTTGATGAGCACGGCGGCGTTACCGTCGAAACGGATGACCGAGCCATCGGCCCGGCGAATGTCCTTGGCGGTGCGGACGATGACGGCGCGATGGACATCGCCCTTCTTCACCTTGCCGCGCGGCTGGGCTTCCTTGACGGAGACGACGATGATGTCGCCGACGCCGGCGAAGCGCCGCTTCGACCCGCCCAGCACCTTGATGCACTGGACGCGCTTGGCGCCGCTATTGTCCGCGACGTCAAGATTGGATTGCATCTGGATCATGGATCCGGTTCCTTCTTGTCTGGCCTACCGAGACGATCCCGGCGGTTCCGAATTCGTGGGCATCGACCGGAAGATTCGAATGCACGAAGCGCGGGCCTCTAGCCTCTTCTGAAAGAAAAGACCAGCCCGCGATTGCGTTTTCTTATCCTGCGGCCCTGTGACTGGCCTCAGGCCGCCGTTTCGGGCGACTTGTGGGTGTCCACGCGCTCAACGACCTTCCAGGTCTTGAGCTTGGAAATCGGGGCGGTCTCCTCGATGCGGACCGTCTCGCCTTCCTTGTAGACATTGCCCTCGTCATGGGCATGATATTTCTTCGAACGGCGGATGATCTTGCCGTAGAGCGCATGCTTTACCTTGCGCTCCACGCGAACGACCACCGTCTTGTCGGTCTTGTCGGAAACCACAGTTCCCGTCAGCACGCGCTTGGGCATCGTGTGGTTCCTTTACTTGGCAGCGGAGCGGTTACGCTCCGTCTGCAGGGTCTTGATCTGCGCGATCGACCGGCGGACATCCTTGACCCGGCTGGGCTTTTCCAGCTGGTTGGTGGCCGCCTGAAAACGCAGGTTGAACTGCTCGCGCTTCAGGGTGTTGAGTTCGGTCGACAGTTCGTCGTCCGTCTTGGTCTTCAGGTCTGCAACGTCAGCCATCGCTTAACCCTCCAGATGCGAGGTGTCGCCGAGGCGGGCAACGACCTTCGTCTTGATGGGCAGCTTCATCGCGGCGCGCGAGAAGGCCTCTGCTGCGAGCGGACCGGGCACGCCATCCAGTTCGAACAGGATGCGGCCGGGGGCGACGCGGGCCGCCCAATATTCGACCGAACCCTTGCCCTTGCCCTGACGGACTTCGGCCGGCTTCTTGGTCACCGGAACGTCGGGGAACACGCGGATCCACAAACGGCCCTGACGGCGGATGTGGCGAGTGATCGCGCGGCGGGCCGCTTCGATCTGGCGCGCGGTGATCCGCTCCGGCTCCATGGCCTTCAGACCATAGGCGCCGAAGTTCAGCGCGGTGCCACCCTTCGCATCGCCCTTGATCCGACCCTTGAAGGTCTTGCGGAACTTCATCTTCTTCGGTTGCAGCATGACGCTATACCTACCTTATGTTCAGCGCGCCGGGCGCACGCCGGAGGTCTGAGCCTCCAGCATGAGCCGGTCGGTAGCCATCGGGTCATGGCCCAGGATCTCGCCCTTGAAGATCCAGACCTTGATGCCGCACACGCCATAGGCGGTGTGCGCTTCGGCTTCGGCATAATCGACGTTCGCGCGCAGCGTGTGCAACGGAACGCGACCTTCGCGATACCATTCGACGCGCGCGATCTCCGCGCCGCCCAGACGGCCGCCGCAGGTGATCTTGATGCCTTCGGCGCCAAGACGCAGCGCCGACTGCACCGCACGCTTCATCGCGCGGCGGAACGCAACGCGGCGCTCCAGCTGATCGGCGATACCCTGCGCGACGAGACGGCTGTCGACTTCCGGCTTGCGGATTTCGACGATGTTCAGCGACACGTCAGACGTCGTGAACTGCGCCAGCTTCTTGCGCAGCTTTTCGATGTCCGCGCCCTTCTTGCCGATGATGACGCCTGGACGGGCGGCATAGATCGACACGCGGCACAGCTTGGCGGGACGCTCGATCACCACCTTGGAGATCGCTGCCTGCGGCATCGTCTTCATGATGAACTTGCGGATCTTGAGATCTTCCAGCAGCAGGCGGCCATAGTCGGCGCCTTCGGCGTACCAGCGGCTGTCCCAGGTGCGGTTGATCTGAAGACGCAGACCGATCGGATTGCTTTTATGACCCATGAGCTTACGCCTCCGCTTCTTCGCCAGCTTCACGCACGACGATGCGCACGCGGCTGAAGGGCTTGAGGATCCGGGTCGACTTGCCACGACCGCGAGCATGGAAACGCTTCAGCGTAAACGCCTTACCTACCGATGCTTCCGCGACGACCAGGCTGTCGACGTCCAGATTGTGGTTATTCTCGGCGTTGGCGATGGCCGAAGCCAGCACCTTGCGCACGTCGACCGCCATGGCCTTCTTCGAGAAGGTCAGGATGTTGAGCGCGTCCTCGACCTTGCGGCCCCGGATCAGCGTCGCGACCAGGTTCAGCTTCTGGGCCGAACCACGGATCTGCGTGCCGACGGCCAGCGCCTCATTGTCCGCAACGCGGCGGGGGGACTTTTCCTTGCCCATTAGCGCTTGCCCTTCTTGTCGGCGGCGTGGCCGGGGAAGAAGCGGGTCGGGGCGAATTCGCCCAGCTTGTGACCCACCATATCCTCGTTCACGGAAACCGGAACATGCTTGCGGCCATTATAGACGTTGAACGTCAGGCCGACGAACTGGGGCAGGATGGTGGAGCGACGCGACCAGGTCTTGATCGGGGCGCGGCCACCGGCGTCCTGCGCCGTTTCTGCCTTCTTCAGAAGGCTGAGGTCCACGAACGGACCTTTCCAGACGGAACGAGCCATCGCGGATTACCTCTTCTTCTTGGCGTGACGCGACCGGATGATCATCTTGTCGGTCGACTTGTTGTGACGGGTGCGGGCACCCTTGGTCGGCTTGCCCCACGGGGTAACCGGATGACGTCCGCCCGAGGTCCGGCCTTCACCACCACCATGCGGGTGATCGACCGGGTTCTTGGCGACGCCGCGGGTCAGCGGACGAATGCCGTTCCACCGATTGCGGCCCGCCTTGGCGAGATTGGTGTTGCCATTGTCGGGATTGCTGACGGCGCCGATGGTGCCCATGCAGTCCGAACGGATGTAACGCTGCTCGCCCGAGGACAGACGCACCATCACCATGCCGCGATCGCGACCGACGAGCTGGGCATAGGTGCCCGCCGAACGGCAGAGCTGACCACCCTTGCCCGGCTTCATCTCGATATTGTGGATGATCGTGCCGACCGGCATCTGACCCAGTTCCATCGCATTGCCCGGCTTCACGTCGGTCTTCTTGGCCGCGATGACCTTATCACCGGGGGCCAGACGCTGCGGCGCCAGGATATAGGCCTGGGTGCCGTCGGGATAGTTGACCAACGCGATGAACGCGGTGCGGTTGGGGTCATATTCCAGACGCTCGACCGTGCCCTCGACATCCCACAAGCGACGCTTGAAGTCGATGATGCGATAGCGCTGCTTGTGACCACCGCCGATACCGCGCGAGGTCACATGACCCTTGTTGTTGCGGCCACCAGTCTTGCGCTTGCCTTCGGTCAGCGCCTTGACGGGCTTGCCCTTGTGCAGGCTCGACTTGTCGACGAGGATCAGGCCGCGCTGCGCGGGACTGGTCGGGTTATAATGCTTCAGAGCCATCTCAGCGGACTCCCTCGGTGATGTCGATCGACTGGCCCTCGGCCAGGCGGACGATCGCCTTCTTCACGTCCGAACGCGTGTAGGGCTTGCCCTTCCAGCGCTTCGTCTTGCCCTTGGTCACCAGCGTGTTGACGCTCTTGACGTTGACACCCCAGATCGCCTCGACAGCGGCCTTGATCTGCGGCTTCGACGCATCGTTGGCGACCTTGAAGACCACGGCGTTGTTTTCACTCAGAAGCGTCGACTTCTCGGTGATGTGCGGCGCGACGACGACGTCATAATGACGATTGTCGACGGTGCCTGCTTGCTTCTTAGCCATTGAAACGGGCCTCCAGCTTTTCGACCGCCGCGCGGGTCAGCACCAGCGAGTCGGCTTTCAATATGTCGTAGACATTGGCGCCGACGGCCGGCAGCAGGTCCACGCCGATGATGTTGGCCGACGCCTTGGCGAAGCTGACGTTCACGGCGTCGCCGTCGATAAACAGCACCTTGGTCAGGTTCAGCTTGGCGAGGTTCGCCACCAGCGCCTTCGTCTTGCCCTCGGCAACGTCCAGGCTGTCGATGATCGTCAGCGTCCCGGCCTTCGCCTTGGACGACAGCGCCATCTTCAGACCCAGAGCGCGAACCTTCTTGTTCAGCGAGGGATTGAAGTCGCGGACGCGGGCGCCGTGCGCCTTACCACCACCGATGAACACCGGAGCGCGACGATCGCCGTGACGGGCGGTGCCGCCACCCTTCTGGCGACCGAACTTCTTGCCGGTGCGGGCGACATCCGAACGCTCGCGCGTGCCACGGGCGGTGCCGCGACGCTTTTCGAGCTGCCAGGTGACGACGCGATGCAGGATGTCGGCGCGCGGCTCGATGCCAAAAACGGCGTCATCAAGCTCCAGGTCGCCGGCGGCCTGCGCGTCGAGGGTCTGTACATTGACCTTCATGGTTTAGCCCTCCTGGCCTTCGGTCGCTT
The DNA here is from genome assembly GCF_057809915.1 of Sphingobium sp. FG11. Taxonomy (NCBI): domain Bacteria; kingdom Pseudomonadati; phylum Pseudomonadota; class Alphaproteobacteria; order Sphingomonadales; family Sphingobiaceae; genus Sphingobium; species Sphingobium sp. FG11. The sequence continues at coordinate 85,998 of NZ_JBMDKW010000007.1, read as the reverse complement.
CGGGAGCGGCCGCTTCCGCGGGCGTTTCGGCCGGAGCGGGGTTGCTGTTGGCAGCCTGCTTCAGGCTGGCGGGATAGGGAACGTCGGCGGGACGGGGCACCTTGACGGCGTCCTTGACGGTCAGCCAGGTGCCCTTGGCACCGGGGACCGAACCCTTGACGAACAACAGGCCACGCTCGACGTCCGTGCGGACGATTTCGAGATTCTGCTGGGTCCGCTCACGGTCGCCCATATGGCCGGCCATCTTCTTGTTCTTGAAGACGCGACCCGGATCCTGACGGTTGCCGGTCGAACCATGGGCACGGTGACTGATCGACACGCCGTGAGTGGCGCGCATACCGCCGAAGCCCCAGCGCTTCATCGCACCGGCAAAGCCCTTGCCCTGCGTATGACCGGCGACGTCGACCAGCTGACCGGCGATGAAATGATCAGCGGCGATTTCAGCGCCGACATCCAGCAGCGCGTCCTGCGCGACCCGGAATTCGACCAGACGCGCCTTCGGCTCCACCTCGGCCTTGCCGAAATGGCCGCGCTGCGGCTTAGCGACATTCTTGGCCTTAGCGACGCCGGCGCCGAGCTGAACGGCGATATAGCCGTCACGATCGGTTTCCTTGCGCGCTATGACCTGGTTGCCCTCAAGAGCGAGGACGGTGACGGGGACATGACGTCCATCGTCCTGAAACAGGCGGGTCATCCCGACTTTCTTAGCGATCACGCCAGTGCGCATGATCCATACTCCCAATAGAGGCCCACCCCGACTTCTCACGAAATCACTGCGGGCGTATCCAACGAAAAAAACCGCTCGGGATCATTCCCTTGCGGCCAACCCAATATGTAGATCACCCCGTCCGGGTTGGATGCCATCCCCTCTCGGGAGCGGCGACGGGGGACCGTGACCACAGACCTTCCGGTTGCCCGGCGCTGTGCGGTATCCCTTGTGTCGTTTGAGTTCCCGGTTGCCCGGAATACCCGATACCCTGCCATCCTTGCGGAAGAGCGGGGACTTGCCAGCCTTAAGCCAGCTTGATCTCGACGTTCACGCCGGCAGCCAGATCGAGCTTCATCAGCGCGTCGACCGTCTGCGGCGTCGGCTGCACAATGTCAAGCATGCGCTTGTAGGTGCGGACCTCGAACTGCTCGCGCGACTTCTTGTCGACATGAGGTCCACGGTTGACCGTGAACTTTTCGATGCGCGTCGGCAAAGGAATGGGGCCGCGAATAAGGGCGCCGGTGCGGCGGGCGGTGTCGGCGATGTCGCCGGTCGCCTGATCGAGCACGCGATGATCGAACGCCTTCAGGCGAATGCGGATGTTGCTGTCCATGTCCTACTACCGATGCGAAAGAGCCAAAAAACAAACCGCCCCATTTTATCCTCTAGCACGATGCCGGCGAGGATATGTCCGGGGCGGTAAAAATCCGAGCGGCGCGAATCTCGTGATTCGCGCCGCTGCGGTGCCTATATTACTTGGAGATCGTTCCGACAACCCCTGCGCCGACGGTACGACCGCCTTCACGGATGGCGAAGCGCAGACCCGAGTCCATCGCGATCGGGGCGATGAGCTTGATGTTCAGCTTCACATTGTCGCCGGGCATGACCATCTCGGTGCCTTCGGGCAGGATGACCTCGCCGGTGACGTCCGTGGTGCGGAAGTAGAACTGCGGACGATAGTTGGCAAAGAACGGCGTGTGACGGCCACCCTCTTCCTTCGACAGCACGTAGATTTCCGCGTCGAACTCGGTGTGCGGCGTAACCGAACCGGGCTTGGCCAGAACCTGGCCGCGCTCGACGTCTTCACGACCCACGCCGCGAACCAGCGCGCCGATATTGTCGCCCGCACGACCTTCGTCGAGCAGCTTGCGGAACATTTCGACGCCGGTGACGGTGGTCTTGCGGGTGTCCTTGATGCCGACGATCTCGACTTCCTCGCCAACCTTGACGATGCCGGTCTCGACGCGGCCGGTCACGACCGTACCACGACCCGAGATCGAGAACACGTCTTCGATCGGCATCAGGAACGGCTTGTCGACCGGGCGCTCGGGCTGCGGGATCCAGCTGTCGACGGCAGACATCAGCTTCAGAACGGCGTCATGGCCGATCTCGGGCGTCTTGTCCTGCAGCGCGGCAACGGCCGAACCAGGGATGATAGGAATGTTGTCGCCGTCGAAATCATAGCTGGAGAGCAGCTCGCGGATTTCCAGCTCGACCAGTTCGAGGATTTCGGCGTCGTCGACCAGATCGACCTTGTTCATGAACACGACCAGCTGGGGAACGCCGACCTGCTTGGCGAGCAGGATGTGCTCGCGCGTCTGCGGCATCGGGCCATCGGTAGCCGACACGACCAGGATCGCGCCGTCCATCTGCGCGGCGCCGGTGATCATGTTCTTCACATAGTCGGCGTGGCCGGGGCAGTCGACGTGCGCATAGTGACGCGCTTCGGTTTCATATTCGACGTGCGCGGTCGAAATGGTGATGCCGCGCTCACGCTCTTCAGGCGCCTTGTCGATATTGTCATAGCTGGTGAAGGTCGCGCCGCCGGTTTCGGCCAGCACCTTCGTGATCGCTGCGGTCAGCGAGGTCTTGCCATGGTCGACGTGACCGATGGTGCCGATGTTGCAGTGCGGCTTCGTCCGCTCAAACTTAGCTTTCGCCATTTCTCTCTACCTTCTAATCAAATCAGCATGGGTTTGACCGCTTGGGCTAAGCCTTGCGAAGGCGCGTCCATAGCAGCAAATTCTCATAATGCCAGCCCTGTTCGCGCTCGTTTCGGAACGCGATCAGGGAAAGCGTCAGGCCATCTTCGCCTTGACCTCGTCCGCGACATTCTGCGGCACTTCGTCATAATGCGAGAAGGACATGGAATAGCTCGCACGACCCTGCGTGAAGGAACGCAGCGAGTTCACATAACCGAACATATTGGCCAGCGGGACCATCGCATCGACGGTCTGCGCATTGCCACGGCTGTCGGTGCCCTGAATCTGGCCACGACGGCTGTTCATGTCGCCAATGACGTCGCCCAGATATTCTTCCGGGGTCACGACTTCGACCTTCATGATCGGCTCCAGCAGGGTGATGCCCGCCTTCTGCGCGACTTCACGCATGGCGGCGCGGCCGGTGATTTCGAAAGCGAGCGCCGACGAGTCGACATCATGATAGGCGCCGTCATACAGGTTGATCTCGAAGTCGATGATCGGGAAACCGATCAGCCATCCGCTGGCCGCCGTCTCGCGCATGCCCTTCTCGATCGCGGGGATATATTCCTTGGGAATATTGCCGCCCTTGATCTCGTCCTTGAAGATGATGCCCGCGCCGCGTTCGCCCGGCGATACCTTCACCTTGATGCGGCCGAACTGGCCGGTGCCGCCCGACTGCTTCTTGTGGGTATAATCGACGTCGACCGCCTTCTTGAGATATTCGCGGTAAGCGACCTGCGGGGCGCCGACATTCGCCTCGACCTTGAACTCGCGCTTCATGCGATCGACCAGGATTTCGAGGTGAAGTTCGCCCATGCCCTTGATGATCGTCTGGCCCGATTCGTGATCGGTGGTCACGCGGAACGAGGGATCTTCGGCGGCCAGACGGTTGAGCGCGACGCCCATCTTTTCCTGGTCCGCCTTGGTCTTGGGCTCGACCGACAGCTCGATGACCGGCTCGGGGAATTCCATCCGTTCCAGAATGATCGGCTGGCGCTCGGCGCACAGCGTATCTCCGGTAGTGGTTTCCTTCATGCCCGCCAGTGCGACGATGTCGCCGGCATAAGCCGTGTCGATATCTTCGCGGCTGTTCGCATGCATCAACAGCATGCGGCCGACCTTTTCCTTCTTGTCCTTGACCGAATTCAGGTAGGTGCCCTTGACCAGCGTGCCCGAATAGACGCGCAGGAAGGTCAGCGACCCCACGAAGGGATCGTTCATGATCTTGAACGCCAGGCCCGAGAAAGGCGCATCGTCGGCCGTCGCGCGACTGTCGGGCTGATCGTTGTTCGGGTTGATGCCCTGCACGTCCTCGATGTCGAGCGGCGAAGGCAGATAGTCGACGACCGCGTCGAGCAGGGGCTGCACGCCCTTGTTCTTGAATGCGGAACCGCACAGCACCGGCACGAACGACTGGTTCAGCGTGCCCTTGCGGATCAGCTTCTTGAGCGTCGCGACATCGGGCAAATTGCCTTCGAGATAGGCTTCCATCGCCGCATCGTCCTGCTCGACGGCCAACTCGATCAGCTGTTCGCGATATTCGGCGGCCTTGTCGGCGAGATCGGCGGGAATCTCTTCATACGAGAATTCAGCGCCCAGATTCTCGTCCTTCCAGATGATCGCGCGGTTCTCGACGAGATCGACCAGACCCCGGAAATCCGATTCGGCGCCGATCGGCAGATAGAGGACGGCAGGCTTGGCGCCCAGGCGATCGATGATCGTCTGTACGCAATAATAGAAATCGGCGCCGGTGCGGTCGAGCTTGTTGATGAAGCACATGCGCGGCACGCGATATTTGTCGGCCTGACGCCACACCGTTTCCGACTGCGGCTCCACGCCGGCAACGCCGTCGAACGCGGCGACCGCGCCATCGAGCACGCGCAGGCTGCGCTCGACTTCGATCGTGAAGTCGACGTGGCCGGGGGTATCGATGATGTTCAGGCGGTGCTCAGGACCCTTGCCCTCTTCCGCCTTCCACACGCAGGTCGTGGCGGCGGACGTGATCGTGATCCCGCGCTCCTGCTCCTGCTCCATCCAGTCCATCGTTGCCGCGCCGTCATGGACTTCGCCGATCTTGTAGGACTTGCCGGTGTAATAGAGGATACGCTCGGTCGTCGTCGTCTTGCCGGCGTCGATATGCGCCATGATGCCGAAGTTACGATAGTTTTCGAGCGGATGGCTGCGGGCCATGATCTGTCTCCATTGCCGGAGTGCCGGCGGATTGGACGGGAAATGAGGAAAGCCGGGCACCGCAAGACGCGGCGCCCGGCTTCTATACTATTCTTACCAGCGGTAGTGCGAGAAGGCGCGGTTGGCTTCCGCCATCCGGTGCGTGTCTTCGCGCTTCTTGACCGCATTGCCGCGATTGTTGGCGGCGTCGAGCAGTTCGCCCGACAGACGGGCTGCCATGGTGGTCTCGCTGCGATTGCGCGCGGCGGTGATCAGCCAGCGAATCGCCAGCGCCTGGCTCCGCTCGGGACGCACCTCGACAGGAACCTGATAGGTCGCACCGCCGACGCGGCGGCTGCGGACCTCGATGCCCGGCTTGATGTTGTTGAGCGCATCATGGAACAGGCCGATCGGGTCCTTCTTGGACTTGGCTTCCACGGTTTCAAGCGCACCGTAGACGATCTGCTCGGCTACAGCCTTCTTGCCGTCATACATGACGCTGTTCATGAATTTGGAGAGGACCTGATCGCCATAACGGGGATCGGGCAGGATGATGCGCTTTTCGGGGCGACGACGACGTGACATATCTTGGGTCTCCCTTACTTCGGACGCTTCGCGCCGTACTTCGAACGGCTCTGCTTACGGTCCTTGACGCCCTGGGTATCCAGCACGCCGCGCAATACATGGTAACGCACGCCGGGAAGATCGCGGACGCGACCGCCACGGATCAGCACGACGCTATGTTCCTGAAGGTTATGACCTTCACCCGGAATATAGGTGATGACTTCGCGCTGGTTGACCAGGCGAACCTTGGCCACCTTGCGGAGCGCCGAGTTCGGCTTTTTCGGGGTCGTCGTATAGACGCGGGTGCAAACGCCGCGCTTCTGCGGATTCGCATCCATCGCAGGGACCTTCGACTTGGCCTTCTGCGGGTCGCGGCCCTTGCGGACCAGCTGGTTGATCGTTGGCATGAAGCCCTTCACCTTTTCAGTTACTTTACCGTCCTGCGCTTGCGTTCTCTGCCCCAAAAACCCGGAAGAGTTTCCAACAGCAAAGGCCCCGGTGGGCGATTAACGCCCCCTGGAGCCGCAAGAGCACCCGGTAATGTTCAGCTCTGTCTACCCGCTGAATGACGACCGAAAGACCCGTCCCAAAAGGACCCGTCTCCGCGCGGCAAGCCGCTGGGCAGGCGCGCCCTATAGCCGCGCCCCGCTTATGGGTCAAGCCGGTCGGCCAGGGCATCGGCGGCGCCGGGCAATGGTGAACGGGTCGTTAGCGGATTGATAAGGATCGATGCCTTAATGTTCGATAACGAGCGTCGTCCAAGGCGTTGAGAAGCAGGCGGAATATGAGCGAGTTTTCGATCATATCGGGCGAATTTGGAAGTGCCGACCGGGAAGCGACGTTTCAGGACGGACGCCTCGCCGAATCGCGGCAGCACGCGCGCACCCTGTTCGTCCTTTCCGCCATGCTCAACACGCTGTTTCTGGTAAGCGACTGGCGCTTTGCCGGGACGCCGCATTTTTACGTGGCGATCCCTGCGCGCCTTGGCGTCATCCTGTGGTCGCTCATTTGCCTGTCGCTGTGCCGACATATGACGAATTTCAAAAGAGTCGAGGGCATCTGCTTCGCGTGGCAATGCGGCACGGCCATCGGCGTCGCCTTCCTCGTCAGTTCGCGCAGCGACATCGCCATCTTTGTGATGGTGATGCTGCCGCTCGTCTTTTATCTCGTGGTGCCAAGCAGCTTTCGGGGCAATGTCGGTGGGGGCCTGGGCTGCTGCATCGCCATGCTCGTGGGCTACCTCGCGCCCGCCCCGCTTTCGCCCACCGCACCCGGCATGATCCTCGCGATGGTGATTCTCCATTGCGGCATGTGGATCGCGGTGATGCGAACCAATCGACTGCAACGACAGGCGTGGACCGCGAGCCAGGTCGCCGAATCGGCCCGAATCGCGCTCGCCCGCAACAGCGAAACGCTGGAGCGGATTTTCATGACCGTTCCCGTACCGCTCGCTGTCACGCGCTATAATGGGGAGCTGACCCGCTATAACGATGCTTATGCCCGTGCGTTCGGCGATTGCGGGTCGCTCGCCAAACTTCGCGTCATCGACGACGTGCCCGGCGTAAAGGACAGGCCGCTGCTGCGCGTCAAGGCTGGCGAGAGCGTGGACAATATCGAATATAGGGTCGCGGGTGAAAATGGCATCGTGCGCGACGTGCTGGTGTCCTGCCGACCGATCGTCATCGACGGCGAGGAACGCGTCGTCGCCAGCACGGTGGACATTACCGATCGCAAAATCGCCGAACGGCATCTCGCCCATCTCGCTATGACGGACGCTCTGACAGGCCTGGCGAACCGATCGCATTTCATGGCCGCGCTCACTCAGGCGTCCGCCGGAACGCTGCGGGGCGACACATCCATGGCAGTCGTGCTGATCGACGTCGACGAATTCAAACGGATCAACGACAGCGCCGGGCATGACGCAGGCGATGCGCTGCTATGCGCTGTTGCCATGCGCCTGCGCGAAGCGCTGCGTCCCGGCGATCTCGTCGCGCGCATGGGCGGCGACGAATTCGCCGTCCTGCTGACGCGCTTGCCCGGCGTCGCTGATCTTCAAACGGTTCTAGCGCGGATGACAGCGCGGCTGCATGTGCCGATCGACTATGCTGACCGATCGATCGATTGCCGTGTGAGCATGGGGGTCGCCCTCTTCCCCGATCATGCGCAGGACATTTCAGACCTGATGAAGCATGCCGACATTGCCATGTATGAAGCGAAAAATGGTGGACGCGGGCGGGCATGCCTTTTCGAGCCTATCATGCTCGACAACTGGCAAAAGGAGGCGCGCATGCTCGAGCGCGCCCGCGAAGCGCTGATCCATACGCCGCCTGTGCCCTGGTTTCAGCCCAAGGTCGAGCTTTCCTCCGGTCGCATCATCGGCTTCGAAGCGCTGCTGCGCTGCGTCCGTGCGGATGGGTCGATCCTGATGCCGGGGGATATCGCGGCAGCTTTCGAACATCCCGAACTCGGTCGGGCGTTGACGGACAGGATGCTGGGACAGATATTGTCACAGTGCAGCCACTGGCAGCGAGCGGGCCTCGATTTCGGGCATGTCGCCGTGAATATTCCGGGCGTCGAATTGCATGACCCCGGTTTTCCGGATCGGTTGATCGCGCGCATGATGGAAAGCGACGTCCCACCGGGCGCGATCGAACTGGAAATCACCGAATCGGTCTTTCTGGGTCGCAACGCGGAAGTCGTCGAGCGCAGTCTCCATCGGTTGAGCGAGGCGGGTTTTTCCATCGCGCTGGACGATTTCGGCACCGGCTATGCCTCGCTGTCCCATCTCAAACAGTTCCCGATCGACATCATCAAGGTCGATCGCTGTTTCGTGCGCGATCTGGAAACCGACCCAGACGATGCGGCGATCGTGCGTGCGGTGCTGAACCTTGCCTATAGCCTTGGCATCCGCACCGTCGCGGAGGGCGTCGAAAACGTCCGGCAGATCGATTATCTGCGCGCGGGCGGCTGTCATTATGCGCAGGGCTTTTATTTCAGCGCCGCCGTCCCGGCCGGCGCCGTGCAGGGCCTGCTGGCGCAACGCGCCACAGGTACGGGGTAGGTTAGAAAATTCTTCGCCCCCCTCGGAACCGGATGCGATATTGAACGTTTCGCCGCGCCCCCGCGTCGCTCTGTCACGACTCCACGCCTGTAGATTCGCATTAAAGGCAACCTTTTGTTAACCGGCCGTGCGAATCATAACGGGGCCGCAATTGAATCAGGAGCATAAAAGGAGAGCCGCCGGCCTCTGGACCAGGGTCGTCGCCCTGTGCCCGGAGCGGGAGATTTTCCTTCGCTCGGGCGGTCGTGCACATTTAATTCGGCTGTCCCGGCGCACCCAGTTCCTGACCTTAGGCTGGCTGGCTGCGCTGATGCTGGGCTGGACGGTCCTGACCATCAGCATGCTGACGCACCGCTCGGCAATGGCGAAGGATGAGGCTTCGCTGGCTGAAAAAAGCAGGGCGATCGACAGCAGGGCTAACGAGGTCGATACCTATCGTAAATCGGTCGATGATCTGGCGCACGAACTGGAAGCGCGCCAGGATTTCATGGACGATTTGTACCGCACCCATTTCGGTGCGGAAGATCGTGATGCCTCCGGTGCCGGACTGGTGGGGAAGGCCCAAGCCCCCAAGGCGCGTATCGAAACCAGGATTAAATCCGTCGATCCCATCAGCTTCGCGCCCGAAGCCGCGCCACTGATGGACATCGATGCACGGCAGCGCCGCTTCGCTGTTGCCCTGACCGGCGTCGTTCAGCGTCGCGCAGACCGGGCCGAAGCGGCAATCCGCAGCTTCGGCCTCAATCCTGCCAGGCTGGCGCAGAATGCCGCACGCGCGCAGGGCGGCCCGTTCGTGCCATGGCACGCGGGTCGGGAAGCGCTGCCATCGGAAATGGAAGGGCTGGCCGATGCGCTCGCCCGGCTGGAATTTCTGGAAACCAGCCTGATCGCCATCCCGTCGGGCAAACCGACGATGGCGCCGATGGAGACCAGCAGCTACGGCTATCGCCGCGATCCGTTCAACGGCCACGCCGCCTTCCATGCCGGCATCGATTTCCCCGGCAGTTTTGGCCAGCCCATATTGGCCGCCGCCAAGGGTCGCGTCAGCTTCGTCGGTCAGCGACAGGGCTATGGCAATGTCGTCGAAGTCGATCATGGCAATGGCCTGATGACGCGCTATGCGCATCTGTCGAGCTTTGCAGCCCGCCCCGGCCAGCCGATTGCGCGCGGCGGCGCTATCGGCCGCATGGGATCGACCGGCCGATCGACCGGCACCCACCTTCATTTTGAGGTGCGGCTGAACGGACAGCCGATCAACCCGCGCCGTTTTCTGGAAGCGCGCAAGGATGTGCTTCAGGTCCAGCAACTTGCCAAGGCCCGGTTCGCCGACGTCGCCCATCGCGGCTGAGCAACGCATCTCCGGCAGGGTGTTGCACCCCTTATGTTCCGCGCCCATATCATAGCGCGATGGCTATTCAGATCCGCACCACGCTCGACGAGCCGGAAACCGGCGCCGGTTTCGTTCCGCACCGCCCGGCCCGTCCCGAAAAGAGCGAGGGCGGGCGGCCCTTCAAGCTGGTCAGCGATTACGAACCGTCAGGCGACCAGCGCACCGCCATTCCAGAACTGGTGGAACAGGCGCTGGCCGGGGAGCGGGATCAGGTGCTGCTGGGCGTGACCGGCTCCGGCAAGACCTTCACCATGGCCAAGGTGATCGAGTCCTTGCAGCGCCCTGCCCTGATCCTCGCGCCCAACAAGATATTGGCGGCGCAGCTTTACGGCGAGTTCAAGAGCTTCTTTCCCGACAACGCGGTCGAATATTTCGTCAGCTATTACGACTATTACCAGCCCGAAGCCTATGTCGCGCGGTCGGATACCTATATCGAGAAGGAAAGCTCGGTAAACGAGAGCATCGACCGCATGCGCCATTCGGCGACCCGGTCGTTGCTGGAGCGGGACGACGTCATCATCGTCGCGTCAGTCAGTTGCATATACGGCATAGGCTCGGTCGAAACCTATTCGGCGATGACCTTTTCGATGAAAAAAGGCGGCATCGAGGACCAGCGCGAAATCATCCGCAAGCTGGTCGCGCTCCAGTATAAACGCAACGATGCGGGCTTTGCGCGCGGCAATTTCCGGGTGAAGGGGGACAATCTGGAAATTTTTCCGTCCCACTATGAAGACACCGCCTGGCGCATCAGTTTCTTCGGCAACGAGATCGAGGAAATCGTCGAGTTCGACCCGCTGACCGGGCGCAAGGTCGCCAGCCTTGATTATGTGAAGGTCTTTCCAAACAGCCACCATGTCACCCCCGGCCCGACGCTAAAACAGGCGATGGAGGCGATCCGCTTCGAACTGACCGAGCGGCTGAAGGAGCTGGAGGCCGAGGGCAAGCTGTTGGAGGCACAACGGCTGGAGCAGCGCACCAATTTCGATCTGGAGATGATCGCGGCGACCGGCAGTTGCGCCGGGATCGAGAATTATTCCCGCTTCCTGACCGGCCGCCTGCCGGGCGAGCCACCGCCGACCCTGTTCGAATATCTGCCCGAAAACGCGCTGCTGTTCGTGGACGAAAGCCACCAGACCGTGCCGCAGCTCGGCGCGATGGCGCGCGGCGACCATCGCCGCAAGATTACGCTCGCCGAATATGGCTTCCGCCTGCCAAGCTGCATCGACAACCGGCCGCTGCGCTTCAATGAATGGGACGCGATGCGGCCGCAAACGGTCAGCGTGTCGGCGACGCCCGGAAGCTGGGAGATGGAGCAGACCGGCGGCGTGTTCAGCGAACAGGTGATCCGCCCCACCGGCCTGATCGACCCGCCCGTCGAGATCAAGCCGGTCGAGGACCAGGTCGACGACCTCATCAACGAATGCCGCAAGGTTGCGGCGGCGGGCTATCGCACCCTCGTCACCACGCTGACCAAGCGGATGGCGGAGGATTTGACCGAATTCATGCACGAGGCCGGTCTCAAGGTCCGTTACATGCATTCGGACGTCGAAACGCTGGAACGGATCGAGCTGATCCGCGACCTTCGCCTCGGCGTCTATGATGTGCTGATCGGCATCAACCTGCTGCGCGAGGGGCTGGACATTCCCGAATGCGGCCTCGTCGCCATTCTGGATGCGGACAAGGAAGGGTTTCTTCGCTCCGAAACCTCCCTCATTCAGACGATCGGCCGCGCGGCGCGCAATGTCGAGGGTCGCGTCATCCTCTACGCCGACCGGATCACCGGCAGCATGGAGCGGGCGCTCAACGAAACCAGCCGGCGGCGCGAAAAGCAGGAAGCTTATAATCTTGAACATGGCATCACGCCGACCACGATCAAGCGCCATATCGGCGACATCATTGCGCATGTGGCGAGCAGGGATCAGGTCACGGTCGATACCGGCGATGCGGACCGCCCGCATATGGTCGGCCACAATCTGCGCGCCTATATCGAGGATCTGGAAAAGAAGATGCGCGCCGCCGCCGCCGACCTGGAGTTCGAGGAAGCCGGGCGCATCCGGGACGAGATCCGCAAACTGGAAGCCGAGGAGCTGGGGCTTCCGACGGAGCAGCAGGTCACGGCGCCAAGAGGCCGCGCGAGCGAAGGCAAGCCGGGGACCCGGAAATTGCGCTACGGCAAGACGCAGCGGAAGTTTGGGCGGTAGATACTGAAGCGGCCCTGATCGATCTTCTCGTAAGAACTTCCCCTGACTATGGCGCCGTTCGCCCGATGCCGAACCCCGCCGCCTCTTCCGCGATATCCGGCTTGATCGCCGCAGCGGCGGTCTGATCGGCCTTCCCCGCTTCGGCCTGCCCCGACGCGATCCGAATGAGTCCGCGCATGTAGAGCGACCAGGCGATGCGGGGATTGAGGGCAAGCGCCGCGTCATAATCGGCCAGGGCGGCCTTGAAGTCGCTTTTGCGGTAATAAACCAGGCCACGGCTGTCGAGAAAGCCCGCATTGACACCGCCGCGCTTGATCGCGCGGTTGCAGTCGTCGAGCGCCTTGTCGAGATCGACATTGGCGAGCGCGCGTTGCCAGCAGCGGCCGTTCAGCATCCCCGCGAGTTTCGAGTCGGCGGGATGGGCGTCGATCACGGCATCGAACAATGGGATAGCGCGCGCTGGCAGCCCCAGATGCTGGAACAAATTGGCGACACTGAGCGCCTGGAGCGAAGTCCGCGGAACTACCTTCTCCGCCGCTTCCGTATCGGCAAGAGCACCCACCTTATCCTTGCCGTGCAGCCTTTCGACCGCGCGAACGATCAGCAGTTCGCCATTGCCGGGATCGAGCGCCAGCGCCTTGTCGATATCGACGGCGGCCATACGCGCATCCCCATTCGCCTCATGCGCCCGCGACCGATCGCCATAATAGCTGGCCTTGCCAGGGGCCAGTCGCACGGCTTCGGTGAAGTCCGCCAGCGCCGCATCGGCCTTGCCCGCGGTCAGGCGTGCATTACCACGCCGCGCAAATTCTTCGGCCGTTTTTGGATCGGGTACGCCATTGACCGCCTCCACCCGGATCTTGCCCGCTGGCAGGTCCGGTGGAGGCGCCTGCACGCCCTCCTCCGCCGGTTGTCCGGTGATGAAGGGCCGGCCGCCGCTATAGGTGAAGTAAATGCGGCGTTGCCCCCGCGCCACATAGATATGATGCGCCATGATGAAATCCGCGCCCAGCAACATGTCCGGCCCTTCCGGCCCGGCAATGCCGCCGTCGATCACTTCGAGCCTGGTGCGCAGGATTTCCTCATCCCCGATGCCCACGCTGGCGACCGGCACGACCCATCCCTTTTCCTGCCGACGGCCAAAACCCGTGGCGCCATCGGATGGAACAACCCCCGGCGAAGCGAAGTCGATGCCCGCGCGCTCCGCCGCACGACGGCTGAGCAGCGATGTGGGCGCCCCGCTATCCAGTTCGGCCTCGATCCTGGCGCCGTTGATCGTAACCGGCAGGCGAAAAATATGATCGAACGGATTGGAGCCGGTCAGCAGCGGCACGGTGAAATAGGGTTTGCCCTCCGCCCAATAGGCCATCCCGCTCTTGTCGCAATCCGATGGTCTGATGAGCTTGACCACGCCATTGGCGAGGTCGAACTCCGTGTCCGCCAGCCCCAGCAAATTGCGGCCGATCAGGCCATTGCCGGCGTCGCTGCCCCCCACCAGAAATTGAATATTCGGCAATTGCTGACCGACAATGCCAAAGGATTTGATCGTCACCATCTCGACCGAGGCTTTGCCGCCGATGCCAATGACGTAAAGCCCCTGAGGCGCGGGCTTGATCGACAATCCCAGTTCGATCGCCTTCGCCCTGGACATGATGCTGAAAAATGCGCCGCTATCGAGCCAGAAGCTGGTGTCCCTGCCCTCCACCTTCACCGGCACGCTGGCGCGCAGGCCCGTCATCGTGACGGGCAGGTCGGCCATCACGCCAAGCTTGCATATCGCGAGCGCCGGGCTGGTCGACAGGAGCATAGCCAGTGCCACGCCGAGCGCAGCCAAATATCCCGTCCGCCCGATCATACGCCCCGTCCCGCCGCTGGCGGCATCATGAGCCGCGCAGCCATCGATACCGCGCCAGCCTCGCGGTGGTCAACGTCGCCGGGCCAGCCTGCGCATTACATTTTGCGACAAATCTTTCATGACGCCGGGGCATTTCTGCGACAAATGCGCCCTAACAGGGAAGGCATTAAGCCATCCGGGGGAATTATCGTGCGCCGATCCACTTGCCTGATCCTTGTTCCACTGATGCTGGGCGTCGCGCCCGGCGCGCTGATGGCGCAGGAACCGCAGGGCCGTGGCGGCGGCGGCACATCGCAGATGGACGAGGGGGACGAGATCATCGTCACCGGCCAGAAACAGCGCGGCGCGGTGGTCGGGGACATCAAACCCGAACAGCAGCTTACTGCCGCCGATGTGCGCGCGCTGGGCGTCACGTCCATAGCCGAGATGATTACCGAACTCGGTCCGCAGACCAATGGCACGCCTGTCGTTCTGCTGAACGGCAAGCGCATTTCGAGCTTTTCGGAAATTCAGGACCTGCCCACCGAAGCGGTGGCGCGGGTGGATATCCTGCCCGAACAGGTCGCGCTCAGCTATGGCTATGCGCCGACGCAGAAAGTGGTGAATATCGTGCTGCGTCAGCGTTTCCGTGCGGAAAGCATGGATCTGCGCGCCGGGACGACCACTGATGGCGGGCGGGACAATGGGCAGGCGGCGGCCGGTTTGCTGCGCATCCGTGGCGACAATCGTCTGACGATAAACCTGCAATATAGCCGAGCGGCGCAACTGCTCGAAAGCCAGCGCGACATCGATCCCACCGCGCCGGGCCCGCCCTATGCGCTGGGCGGCAATGTGACGGCGTTGACGAGGGACGCCAACGGCAACATCGTCCGCACGCCACCCGGCACGCAGATCGACCCAGCTCTGTCCGCTTTGGCGGGCCAATTGGTGACGGTGGCCGCCGTACCGGGAAGCGCCGCCAATACGGCGCCGATGCTGGCGGATTTCGTGCCCGGCGCCAACAGCAGGGCGGTGAGCAACCTCGCCCGCTATCGCACGCTCAGCCCAGCGACCGAAAATTTCTCCGCCAATGTGATTTATGCCCGCGCCTTGGGCGGCGTGTCCGCGACGATCAACGGCCGGCTGGAACTTAGCGACAGCGATTCGCTCCAGGGCATGTCGCAAGCGACCCTCAACCTGCCAGCGGGCAATCCCTTCTCCCCCTTCGGTCAGGATGTGCGGCTCTATCGCTACCTCGCGCAAGGCGGTGCGCTCGGGCAGAATGTCCGGGGCACGACCGGCCATATCGGCGTTACGCTGAACGGCCTGCTCGGCAAGGGCTGGCAATGGTCGTTCACCGGCAATGGCGACCTGTCGGACACGCGCACCCGCACCGATCGCGGCGTGGCGACAGGCGGGATCCAGTCAGCGCTCGACGCCGGCGATCCGATGGTCAATCCCTATGGGAATTTCGCCAGCGGTCTGCTCGCGACTCGCAATACGGATTTTGCGCGTGCCAAGTCGCAGGCGATCACTGGCGATCTGCTCATCAGCGGTTCGCCCTTCTCCCTGCCCGCCGGCGACGTGACGACCGCGATCCGCATCGGCGCGTCGGCCAATGGCTTTGAAGGCCGGTCGGTGCGCGGCGGTGTCGCGACCCCTAGCAATTATGACCGCCAGATCGCGAGCGGCCAGTTCAGCATCGATCTGCCGCTGACCAGCCGATCGAAGGATGTGCTGGGCGCGGTCGGCGACATCGGGGTCAACATGAATGTCGCGGCACAGAGGCTGTCGGATTTCGGCACGCTCTCGACACTCGGCTACGGGCTGCGCTGGCAGCCGGTCAAAGCGGTGCAGTTGCTCGTCTCCGCCAATCAGGATCGCGCAGCGCCCACCGGCACGCAGATCACCGACCCGCTGATCTCGACGCCCAATGTCTCGGTATTCGACTATGCCACAGGCCAGAGCGTGTTCGTGACCCAATTGTCGGGCGGCAATCCCGGCCTTCGCGCCAGCGTACGCGATCAGTTTCGAGCGGGCCTGACGATCAAGCCGTTCGAAAAGAAGAACCTGACGCTGACGGCGACCTATCTCAACAGCCGGACGGACAATCCGATCGCCACTTTCCCCTCGCCCACCCCCGCCATCGAAGCGGCCTTTTCTCAGCGCTTCCTGCGCGACGCGGACGGCGCGCTGCTTCAGATCGATTCCCGGCCGGTCAATTTCCTGTCGTCGCACAGCGAGCAGTTGCGCTGGGGCTTCGACTATTCGATCCCGCTGAAATCCCACATCCAGAAGATCGTCGAAGCCTGGCGCGCATCGGGCGGCAAGCCGGAAGACCGCCCCAAGGAATTGCAGGACCTGCGCGGCCTGTTCGGCAACCGCGACCGGCAGGGGACCCAGAATGGAGGCCCCCCGCCGGGCGGACCGGACGGTGGCCGTCAGGGCGAAGGCGGACCGGGCGGCGGTCAGAACGGACAAGGTGCTGGCGGGCCGGCTGGCGGCGGAGGAAGGGGCGGCGGCTTTGGCGGCGGACGCGGCGGCCAGGGTGGTGGCCGGTTGAGCTTCAGCCTCTATCACACCTGGCATTTCGCCGAGAGCATCCTGATCGCGCCCGGCGTGCCTCAACTCAACCTGTTGGATGGCGGCGCGACCGGATCGTCCGGCGGCCAGCCCCGGCACGAGGTCGAGGCGCGGATCGGCTATTCGAATAATGGTCTGGGCGCGCGGCTGGGAGTAGACTGGGAAAGCGGCACCCATGTCGACGGCGCTCTTGGCGCGACGCCCGGCGGCAATTCGCGGCTTGATTTCGGCAGCCTCGCGACCGCCAACCTGCGCATTTTCGCTAATCTGGGCCAGATGCCTTCGCTGGTTAAGGCCCATCCGTTCCTGCGCGGCGCGCGCGTGTCGATCGGCATCGACAATATCTTTAACATTCGCCGCGACGTGACAGATGCGAGCGGCGCTACCCCGCTGCGTTATCAGCCTGACTATCTGGACCCGTTGGGCCGCGCGATCACGATCAGCTTCCGCAAGCTGTTCTTCTGAAAGTTGCCTCGATGGCGCGTGGTTAAATAGCTGTTAGTCACGGCTAAAGCCGATCCTTCTGCGGCCGTTATGATCGGCATGGACAGTGCGGAAGGAACGGAGAAATGAAGCCAATCAGAATTGTGGTGGTCGATGACTCGCTCACCATCCGCGCGATGATCGAAACCATGCTCGAACGGGACCGGCGCGTCGAGATTGCGGGCATCGCCCGCAATGGCGAAGAAGCAATCGCCATGATTCGCGCCGAAAAGCCCGATGTGGTGACGCTCGACATCGCCATGCCCGGCAAGGACGGCATGACCATCCTCGACGAGATCATGGATATGGACCCATGCCCAGTCATCATGCTGTCCAGCCTGATGCGCGATGGCGCGCCGATCGTTGCTGAGGCGATGGACCGGGGCGCCGCCGCCTGTTTCAACAAGGCGATGATCGTGCGCGAAGCGACCCGCTTCGTCGGGCTGATCAAGCAGGTCGCACGCGGGCTGATTCCTGCCGAAGCCGGATCCGTGGCGATCGCCGCCTGACCTCCGCACCGTCAGGGCACATGAAAAGGGGCAGCGAATCGCTGCCCCTTTTCATGTGCCCTGACAGTTGAGGTGTACGCGCCCTCTTTCGAATGCGCCGTCAGTCCATGCCGTTCAGGACGCCAATGCGCGGGGGGCGGCAGGACTTAATTTGGTGAGATCGACCGCGCCCGCGAACTCGACACCCATTCGGTCATCCTTGCCCCAGCGGGCCGTTGCATTGATGATCTGACTTTCCGACAATTCGATCGCGAACAATGTGCCCTCGGGCACGTTCCACAGCCCTTCGATCAGCGCGCCGGTAGCCGAAATGTTGCGCACCCGCCCTGTATAGACATGCCCGTCATGATGGATGGCGACCGTGCGCAGCATTGATTTGCGTTCAGGCCGGCTAGACTGAAAGCCTTCGGCGCGGACATGCGTGCCCATATTGCGCTGCCGTTCGAGCACATCGGCCATCGGCATGGGCCGGCCATAGACATAGCCCTGGATATGGCTGCACCCCAGTTGGCGGATCAGTTCCAGTTCGTCCTGCGTCTCCGCGCCTTCTGCGGTCGTGTCCATGCCGAGCGCTTCCGCCAGGCTGACGATCGCCTTGATGATGGCGATGTTGCGGCTGCCCTTGATCGCCGCGCCGCGTACGAAACTCTGGTCGATCTTGATCTTGTCGAACGGCGCCTTTTTCAGATAGCCGAGCGAAGAATAGCCGGTGCCGAAATCATCGAGCGCAAGCCGCACACCCAGCGCCTTGAGACGCGCGAACATCGAATCGGTGTCGGCGTCATCGTTCAGAAAGACGCTTTCCGTTATTTCCAGTTCCAGCCGGCCCGGATCGAGCTGGGCAGCGGCGAGCGCGCTCATCACCGTTGAGGGCAATGCCGGATTGGCGAACTGGATCGGCGAAACATTTACCGCCACGCGAATGCCCTCATGCCATTGCGCGGCGTCGCGACAGGCCGTGCGCAGCACCCATTCGCCGATCTGGGCGATGAGGCCCGTGTCCTCGGCGATCGGAATGAAGACCGCCGGCGAAATCGCCCCGCGCTGCGGATGCTGCCAGCGCAATAGCGCCTCATAGCCGGTGATGCGCTCGGTGATCGAGGAGACCACGGGCTGATAAACCAGATGCAGACCATCGGCGGCAAGCGCGTGGCGCAGTTCCTCCTCCAGCACCCGGCGATCTTCCGCGTCGGCATGCATTTCGGGGGAATAGAAGCGGTGCACGCCCCGGCCGTCGCCCTTGGCGGCATAGAGCGCCAGATCGGCGTTCCGGATCAGGGCATCGGACGTCACGCCATCCTGCGGGCAGGAGGAAATGCCGATCGACACGCCGATGACGACGGCATTGCCTTCGATCGAATAGGGCTGAGAAAGGGAGGCGATGATTGTCTGCGCCAACTGCCCAAGCGCGGCCCGGTCGTGGCGGCCCGGCAGGATCACCTTGAATTCGTCGCCGCCCTGGCGACCGACCAGCCCCTTATCGCCGACCACGCGCTGGAGCCGCTGGCTCACCTGGCGCAGCAGCGCGTCTCCCGCCGGATGTCCCAGCGTATCGTTCACGCTCTTGAACCGATCGAGGTCAAGCATCATCAGGGCGCAGTCGCCGGGCGCACCGCGCATGCCCGCGACCGCCTGCTCCAGCGAACTCAGCATCTGCACGCGATTGGCGAGGCCGGTGAGGGAATCATATTGCGCCAGGCGCGCCACTTCCGCCTGACTGCGGCGCATTTCCGTCAGGTCGGTCCCCGACCCGCGGAAGCCGTGAAACTGGCCAAATTCGGTAAAGACGGGCTGGCCCGAAATCGACCACCAGCGCTCATCCCGCGCCATGGCCGCGCGCACCGGGATATCGGAAAAGGTCGTCCGCGCGGACAGATGGAAACCCAGCGTCCGCTCACCATCGCCCTGTTGCCGATCACCCGGCCGAATGATCTCGGTAATGGGCCGTCCCACCAGACCACCCTTTGGCACATCCAGCGTATCGGCCAGGGTTTCGGAAATATAGACCAGACAGCCCTGACGGTCCGTCTCCCAGAACCAGCCCCGGCCCGATTGCTCATATTCCTGTAGCAGCCGGTCGGATCGCTGCGCTTGCGCATCCTGCTTGCTGCGTTCCAGCGCGCGGGCGCGATCGGCTCTTGCCTGCCGCAGCGTCAGAATCATCATGACGCCCAGACAGCTTATCAGCAGGCCGGCCTGGCCGGAACTGGCCGGCTGCATCATCGTCATGCCGACGGCGCCCAGAAAATAGCCGACCCCCAGCAAGCGCCGGTTGCCGAACAGGCAGACCGCGAGCAACGCGACTGCAAGATCGGGCAGGATCGCAGACATCGCCGTCGTGTCGGATATATAATCCATCCACCCGCTGAAGCTGAGGCCTGACAGAAAGGCAGCGGGCAGAATCAGCCAGTGCTGAATATGCGGTCTCTGCCGCTGGAAGGATGGCAGGCGCGGCGCGACGATCAGCAGGCCGTCGATCAACAGCATCAGCCCCAGAATCGCCATCGCGGCGGGCTGGCCCGAAGTCATCAGGGGCGTGCTCTGCAAGATGGCGATGCACAGTTTCGCCAGCAACATCAACGGCCAGAGCCTGGCGATCTGAACAAAATCCCGTCCGGCGCCGCTCGCCAACGGTGCTATACCGCCATCCGCAAGACCAAGCAGAGACAATAGTCCCGCAGGTCGCGCTTGCGGATCGGAAATGACGGTACGTGAAAGTCTCATGCGCCAATAATAGGCACAACTTCTTGAAGGAAGATTACCCCCTCGCTCGACTCAAAGCATATTAGGTCCAATTTGCGCCATATTGGAGCAAATCATGCCAAGGTCAGACGCGCATCGGCATCAGGACATAGAGCGCGGCACTATGATCATTCTCGCGGATCAGCGTCGGCGCGGCGGCATCGGCAAGATGCAGTTCGACCAGATCACCGTCCAGCTGCCCCAATATGTCGAGCAGATAGCGGGCGTTGAACCCGATATCGAAGCCCTCGCCTTGAAACGCGCCGGGCACTTCTTCCGCTGCGGTGCCATTTTCGGGGCTGGTGACGGACAAGGTGATCTTGTCGCGATCCAGCGACATTTTGACGGCGCGCGTCTTTTCGGTCGCGATCGTCGCAACCCGGTCCACCCCTTCCTCGAAGCCGCGCGGATCGATCCGCAGCAGCTTGTCGTTCGCGGTCGGGATGACCCGGCTATAATCGGGGAAGGTGCCGTCGATCAGCTTGCTGGTGAGGATCGCACTGCCAAGGCCGAAGCGGATCTTGCTGGCCGACAAAGAAATCGCGACCGATCCGTCGACCTCGTCCAGCAGCTTGCGCAGTTCGGCGATGCATTTGCGCGGCACGATGATGCCGGGCATGCCGTCCGCGCCGTCCGGTCGCGGTACCGTGACGCGGGCCAGCCGGTGGCCGTCGGTCGCCGCCGCGCGGAGCACCGGCTGCCCTTCATCGGCGACGTGGAAATAAATACCGTTCAGATAATAGCGCGTCTCTTCGGTCGAGATCGCAAAGCGTGTCTTGTCGATAATCTGTTTGAGCGTTTCGGCCGGCAGCTCGAAACTGGTCGGCAGGTCGCCTTCCGCGATCACCGGGAAATCGTCACGCGGCAAGGTCGACAGGTTGAACCGCGCGCGGCCGGCCTGGATCAGCATCTTGCCCTCGGCCGCCTGCAACGACACCTGACTGCCTTCGGGCAGCTTGCGGGCGATGTCGAACAGGGTGTGCGCCGAAATCGTCGTCGCGCCCGCCTGCTCCACCTGGGCCGACACGCTTTCGACGATCTGAAGATCGAGATCGGTCGCCATCAGCTTGATCGCGCCATCGGCCGACGCTTCGATGAGGACGTTGGACAGAATGGGGATGGTGTTGCGCCGCTCGACCACCGACTGGACATGGCTCAGGCTCTTGAGAAGCGTCGCGCGTTCGATAGTGGCCTTCATATCCCTGGTCAGTCCGTTTCTTTTTCTGCTTTCGGCCGGGAAAGCGACGCTGGGTCGAATCCGGCCGACGATGAGGATGATTCTTCATAGCCGCTATGGCGGCGGCGGCAAGCTTTCCTCGTAACGACCGGCTGCCGGGGTTGCAAAAGGGCACGGGCTGCGCTTTGCCTGCGCCATGAAAGACTGTTTGGAAATGCGCCTTTGGCGCATCCGTACCGGCCCGCACCCCCACCCGACCGCTCATCAGAATATCATGTCTGGTCGGTCGGGTGGGAGTGCGGGCCGGTACGGCAACCTGAAATGCGCCCTCTCGCGCATTTCCAGACAGACTCTGAGATGCTCGCGCATAGCATGGATATTGGCGCTGCTGCCGCTTAGCCCGGCCCAAGCGCGCGATTCGCTTGGCATGTTCGAAAATTGGGGCGCCTTTCGCGATTCCGCTACGCCGCGTTGCTACGCGATCGCTCAAGCTCTGCCGACGCGAGGGTCCCGCGACGGATCCAAGGGCTTTGCTGCTGTCGCGACATGGCCTCGCGTAAAGGTGCGCGGGCAGGTGCATTTCCGTCTCAGTCGGCCCCATGCTTCCGCCGCCCCGGTGATACTGAACGTCGATGACCGGCGCTTCACGCTGGTTGCAGGGCAGGCCGACGCCTGGGCCGCGGACGCGCGCGGCGACGCTGCGATCGTGGCGGCCATCCGATCGGGCAGCAGCATGAGCGTGCAGACACGAGCGAGCGACGGGCGCGGCTTCGCCGACACCTACGCGCTGCGCGGCGCGGCGACAGCGATCGACGCGGCGGCGCTGGGATGCGCGCGGCTGCGGTGAGGGTTTGTTTGTAAATACGCCGTTGGACGCATCCGCACCGGCCCTAGAAAAAGCCTGCAAAATCGCGTAAGGCGCGGCCATGCAGTCAGCCGCCAATCCATTAATGCCCATTGCGGGCCATTTCGACCCTGTGCCCGTTCCCCGCGCCGTGACCCCGCGCGAGGATGGACGGACCGACCTCATGGGCCTGTCATGCGTTCAGATCAGGGATGTGCTGGGGGAAGCGGGACTGGACGCGAAGGCCGCCAAGCTGCGGTCCAAGCAACTGTTCCACTGGCTCTATCATCGCGGCGAGACCGATTTCGACGCGATGACCGACCTCGGCAAGCCGATGCGGTCGTGGATGGCGGAGCGCTTCGTCGTGGGTCGCCCGCAGGTGGTGGAGGCGCAGGTTTCCAGCGACGGCACGCGCAAATGGCTGCTGCGGTCGGATGACGGCCAGGATTATGAGATGGTGTTCATCCCCGACGCGGACCGCGGAACGCTTTGCGTATCGAGTCAGGTAGGATGCACGCTCAACTGTCGCTTCTGCCATACCGGCACGATGCGGCTGGTGCGCAATCTGACGCCGGGCGAAATCGTCGGGCAGGTGATGCTTGCGCGCGATGCGCTGGGCGAATGGCCCAAGGGCAATATGGCCGCCAATGATGTCGATGCGGACGATGACGATGGCGACGAGGATATGGGGCAATATTCTCCCGATGGCCGCATGTTGACCAATATCGTGATGATGGGCATGGGGGAGCCGCTCTATAATTTCGAGCATGTGCGCGACGCGCTCAAGGTCGTGATGGACGGGGCTGGTCTTGCCCTGTCGCGCCGCCGCATCACCCTGTCCACCAGCGGCGTCATCCCGATGATGGCGCGGGCCAGCGCGGAGATCGGCGTCAACCTCGCCGTGTCGCTCCATGCCGTGACGAAGGAGGTGCGCGACGAGCTGGTGCCGCTCAACCGCAAATATGGCATCGAGGAACTGTTGGCCGCCTGCGCCGACTATCCCAAGGCGAGCAACGCGCGGCGCATCACGTTCGAATATGTGATGATCCGCGACAAGAATGACAGCGATGCGGATGCGCGCGAACTCGTCCGCCTGATCCGCAAATATAAGCTGCCGGCGAAGGTGAACTTGATCCCGTTCAATCCCTGGCCGGGCACCGACTATGAATGTTCCACGCCAGAACGAATCCGCGCGTTCAGCAGCATCGTGTTCGAGGCCGGCATTTCCGCACCCGTCCGCACGCCGCGCGGGCGGGATATCATGGCGGCATGCGGCCAGCTCAAATCAGCGTCAGAAAAGAAAAGCCGCGCCGAACTCGACAGGCTGGCGGCGGAAAAGCAGGCGGCGCTCGGCTGAGGATTTCCGGCTGCTCCCCCGTCTGATAGGGGCGATTCATGACCGATAGCGAGATTGACGATATCGCGCGCGGTTTTTGCGCGCGAACACTGCCCAAGGCGCGTTGGACCCATGCCGCGCATTTCGCGACCGCGATCTGGCTGATCCGCAACCGCCCCGATATCATTCCCGAGCGGGACATGCCCGACATGATCCGGCGCTATAATGAAAGCACAGGGGGGGTGAATAGCGACAGCGCGGGCTATCATGAGACGATTACGCAGGCGTCGCTGCGCGCCACGCGAGCCTTGCTCGCGACGTTGGACGGGGACGCTACGCCGGCCGTCGCGTTGGCGGCGCTGAGGGCCTCGCCGCTGGGCGACAAAAACTGGCTGTTCGCGCACTGGTCGCGCGATCTTCTCCTGTCGGCCGAAGCGCGGCATCGCTGGGTGGAACCGAATCTCAGCCCGCTAAGACCATGAAAAAGGCGGCCCTTCGCAGGACCGCCTTTTCCTTCATACCGATCGAAAGGATCAGAAGCGGATACCGAGACCGCCGACGATCTGCTGACGCTCGACATCGCCTTCATAGTTCGAATAGCGATATTCGCCCTTCACGAAGAGCTGGCCGCCGAGCTTATATTCGACGCCCGCGCCGACGCGAACGCCGTCGCCATTGTCGCCGCCGAAGCCTTCGGTCTTGATGCGAGCATTGGTGTAGCCGGCCTTCACATAGATCAGCGCCTTGTCACCGGCGATGAAACCGGCGCGCGCGCCGACATACAGATCGCGGGCGGCATCGACGTCGGTGCCGAAGAAATTGCGCTTGGTGGTCGAATCGGCTGCTTCGGCTTCGACGCCGAGGACGGCATTGCCGACCTGCATGTCATAGCCAAGGCCGATGCCGTACAGGAAACCGTCGGGATTGCCGATGCCGCTGCCATTGGTGTCCAGCTTGTCATAGCCAACGATCACTTCGGCGCGCGGGCCAGTGAAGGGCGCGGCTTCCTGCGCGAAAGCGGGAGCGGACACGGCAAGGGCAGCAGCAGAAACAGCTGCGAAAATCACAGTCTTCATAAAAACCTCAATGTATATTGCGCACGCAGAGGAATACTGCGTTACAGGTCAGGCATAATGCACAGGAATATTGGCGACCTAATTTCGAAATTCCTCAAATCTTCCGCTTCTTTTGGCGGTAAGATCAACGGTTTGCATCACGACCGTCTGCGGCGCATTTAGGTTTCGTCCTGCAATTTGCAAAGGGGCATATCGATCATTTCCAGCGCATTTTATATTACTGTTGCAAAGTGGCCACAGCCGGGCCGAGGCTCGCCTGTATTTGCGGCGCAGGCCTGTCCTTCTCCAACAAAAAAGCGATCTGGTAAAAAGGTGAGAAAATTCTACTATCCGGCAGGTGCCTGACCTGTCTCTCGCCCAACCCATGGAGGTGAAGCGCCATCGGCTCTCAACCCGGCTGTGGCATTGGGCGAACGCCGCCCTGCTCTATACGCTTTTCACCAGCGGGCTGGGCATCTTCAACGCGCATCCGCATCTCTACTGGGGGCAGTATGGCGCGAATTTCGATCATCCCTGGCTGACGCTGGATCGGTTCGGCGGCTGGCTCACGCTTCCGGCCCACTATAATCTGGCGATGTCCCGGCACTGGCATCTGACCGCCGCGCCCCTCTTCGCCTTTGCCCTGCTCGGCTATATGCTTTGGAGCCTGTGCAACCGCCATATCGCACGCGACCTCGCATTCCGGCGGGGGGAACTGGCGCCGCGCCATATCTGGCGCGATATCAAGGATCATGCCCGTCTGCGCTTCCCCACGGGCGCTGATGCGTTGCGCTATAATATGTTGCAAAAGGGCAGCTATAACGCGGTGATTTTCCTGCTGCTGCCGATCCTGATCCTGACGGGCCTTACCATGTCACCCGGCATGAACGCGGCCTGGCCCTGGCTGATCGACCTGTTCGGCGGTCGCCAGTCGGCGCGGTCGATCCATTTTCTGGCCGCGTTCGCGCTCGTCGCCTTTTTTCTGGTGCATATCGCCATGGTGCTGCTCGCGGGGCCGGTAAACGAGATGCGCGCGATGATAACCGGCCGCTATCGCGTGCCGCCATCGCGGCCATGATCATCACCCGCCGCTCGATGCTGCTCGGCGCGGCCGCCACGCTCAGCGGCTGCGATCGGCTGGCGGGCCATGCTACGGTCCGGGAAGCGCTTTTTTCCTCCGATAATTTCCACAAATGGGCACAGCGCCGCCTGCTGGCCCCCGATGCGCTTGCGCGCGAGTTCCGCCCGGATCAGATTTCTCCGCTATTCCGGGCGAACGGCACCGCCAATCCTGCCAGCCCGGCCTATAAGGCACTGTGGCGCAACGGCTTCGCCGACTGGCGGCTGCGCGTGTCGGGCCTCGTCGCCCGTCCCCTGTCCCTGTCGCTCGCGCAGCTTCATGCCCTGCCTCATCGCGAGCAGATTACCCGTCATGATTGCGTGGAAGGCTGGAGCGCGATCGGCAAATGGCGCGGTGTGCCGCTCAAGCTGATCCTCGACGCCGCGGGGCTACGGGATCGGGCGCGCTATATCGTCTTTCGCTGTGCCGACGAGATGGGTGACGGGCGGCCCTATTATGAGAGTATCGATCTGATCGACGCCTTTCACCCCCAGACGATCCTCGCTTTCTCGCTCAACGATCGGCCGCTGTCCGTTGCCAATGGCGCGCCGCTGCGGCTGCGCGTGGAGCGTCAATTGGGGTATAAACAGGCCAAATATTTGATGGGAATACAGGCCGTCGATAGTCTGGCCGGCGTCGGCGGCGGCAAGGGCGGCTACTGGGAAGATCGCGCCGGTTATGACTGGTATGCCGGGATTTGACCGCGCCAAGGCGACCTGACAGGGTGCATCTATGAAGCTATTCGATCGAATTTTGCGACGGCTTGTGACGCAGGGACAGTTGACCGTCATATACCAGGACGGGTCCAGCACGACCGTTGGAACCCCCGCCGCCGGTTTCCCCGCGCTGGCGCTCAAATTCCATGACCGGCGCGTGCCGTTCGACATCATGCGCGACCCGCGACTGGGCATGGCGGAAGCCTATATCGACGGCCGCGTCACCATCGAGGGCGGCGGAATCATGGAACTGGTTTCGCTCATCCGCGCCAATAATGCCTGGGAGAAGGGCCGATCGATCAGCGCCAAAAGCCCGCTCAAGCGTGGCTTCCGTAAAATCCGGCAGGGCCTGTGGCGGGCCAATCACCGCCGCCGCGCCAAGGCCAATGTCGCCCATCATTATGATTTGTCGGCGGCGCTTTATGCGCTCTTCCTCGACAAGGACCGGCAATATAGCTGCGCCTACTGGCCCGACGCCGACAATGAAGCGGGCATCGGCCTCGAACAGGCGCAGGAGGACAAGAAAGCCCATATCGCCGCCAAGCTGGCGCTGAAACCGGGCATGCGCGTGCTCGACATCGGCTGCGGCTGGGGCGGGATGGCGCTCTATCTCCACCGCACCTGTGGCGTCGATGTGACCGGCATCACCCTGTCGGAAGAGCAGCTCAAGATCGCTCAGGCGCGGGCCGCCGAGGCGGGCGTCACCGATCATGTACGGTTCGAACTGATCGACTATCGCGATATTCAGGGTCCGTTCGACCGGATCGTGTCGGTAGGCATGTTCGAACATGTCGGCACGGCCCATTATCGCGCCTTTTTCAACAAATGCCGCGATCTGCTGACGCCCGACGGCGTCATGCTTATTCACACGATCGGCCGGATCGATGGCCCCGGCATTACCGACGCCTTCACCCAGAAATATGTCTTCCCCGGCGGCTATATCCCTGCGCTCAGCGAAATGATCCAGGGCAGTGAAGGCACTAGGTTGATGGTAACCGATGTCGAGGTGCTTAGGCTCCATTATGGTCTCACCATCCGCGAATGGTATCAACGGACGCTCGCGCACAAGGCGGAGATCGTCGCGTTGTATGATGAGCGATTCTTCCGCCTGTGGACCTTTTATCTCGCCGGGGCAGCGACCGTGTTCGAACATGGCAGCATGGTGAACTATCAGGTGCAATATGCCCGCGACCGGCGCACCCTGCCCATCACCCGCGACTATTTGGTGGAGGCCGAAACGGCGCTTAAGGGGCGCTGAACCTTAGCTGACAATGTCGTTCCCGGCCGGTTCAGTCACAGGGGTGCATTCTTCCTCCTTGCCCGATCGGTGGAGCGGCGGGCGGCATGAGGAGATGTGGCATGAATATATTTTGGAAAGGTGCGGCTGTGCTGGGGCTGACGCTTACCGGGATCGGCGCGGCGGCAGTGCCGGCGCAGGCGCAATATTATGGCGACAGGGACGGCTGGCGTGGCGACCGCGACGGTGGGCGCGATTCGCGTTGGGAGCGCGAGCGCCGCTGGGAGCATAGGCGTGATTGGCGCGACGAGCGGCGCTGGCGTCGGCACAGTGGCTATAACCCCTACTATGGCGGCTATCGGCAACGCTGCTGGAACGAATGGCGCTATGATCGCTACGCAGATCGGCAGGTTCGGGTCCGCATCTGTCGCTAAGCCAATGATTGCCCGCGATCCGCATCGTGCGGCGGATCGCGGGCACTGGTTGACGCCGTACCAGCCGAAAGGCTAGGCGACGGCGCACCAGCACAGGATTTTGCCAGCTATGAGCGATACGCCCCCCGACCGCCTTTCGACCAATCCGCGCAGCCCCCATTTCGATATGGAGGTTCTGCAACGCGGCATCGGCATCCGGTTCAAGGATCGCGAGCGCAAGGACGTCGAGGAATATTGCATGTCCGAAAGCTGGATTCGCGTCGCGGCTGGCAAGAGCCGGGACCGGCATGGCAACCCGCTGACCATCAAGCTCAGCGGCCCGGTCGAAGCCTGGTTCGAGAATCCGGCAGAGCCAGCGGAGACGGTCGCGACCGAACCGGACGCCTGATCGTCAACGCAACATCCTGTCCCGCTTCACGTCGGCGATGATGTCGCCGAGCGTGCGCTTCGCGGGCGTATTATCCGCATATTCGATGATGAACGGATCGCGCACCGCTTCCGACGCGGTCGCGGTACGTAGTGGTCGCGCAACGGCCTGAGCCGTCAAGACATCGCGTCCACGAACGCCGGTCGGCATGGCCCCACGCTGATCTTTATCCTGCGCGCCCGTCTGCCCGATATCGGTCCGGTCGTCCCACTGGCCCGGATCGACGCTGGCGAAGCGAACGCTGGCGCCCAGCGCCGGATCGGGATCGAATTTATGCAGCTTGGCGCGAAGCGGATAGATGAAGCCGTAAGTCGGATTGGTGCGCGCGCCCATCTGCCCGGTCGGGCTGTGCCAGACCCGCACCTGGCTCCAGTCGCCCTCGTCGGACACATCGACCGCCAGCACATCCTCCTCGATCGCGCCCGGCGCGGACCAGTTGGCATGGCGGATCAGCACGCGGCGATCATCGAGCACGCGACTGACGACGGCAACATGGCCCAGCGTCATCGGCCCGACAGGGCGAAAGGCCAGCACTGCGCCCTTTTTGGGCTTGTGCCCGCGTTTGTAATGATCCTGCGCCTGATCCCACCAGTTGAGCGCGTCGCCGTAAATATCGACGCCGGACACGATGCGGGCATAGGGCACGCACTGCAACACCGTGGCGCCCAGCCCAGGCGCCGCCGTCAGACCGGCCAGCAGCACCGCCACCGACCAGCGAAAAAATCGAGACATTCACGCGACCCCGGCATTCAAGAATCGCCCCACCGGAAGCGACCCTAGGGCGCGATCTTTTAGGAAGAGGTTAACGCCTCAGAAAGCGCCGCGCGGCGCGCCCAGCGCCAGCGTCGCACCATCGGCCGACGCTATGCGGACCGGCTCGGCTGCGGCTTGCGGCGCATTGGCGTAGATGAAACCGCGGGCATGATTGGAGCGCAGGCCAAGGTCGCCGATCGGCGCGTACCAGACCCGCACGTCGGTCCAGTCATTATTCGCCGAAACGTCCACGGCGCGGACATTGCGTTCGATGCCGCCACGGAACGACCAGTTGGCATGGGTCAGCAGCACTTCGCGATCGCTCACCACCTTGCTGACCATGGCGACGTGGCCGACGCGCATCGAACGGCTGGCGGCAAAGGCGAGAACGGCGCCGACGCGCGGCTGATGGCCACGCTCATAGCGCCCTTCGGCCTGACCCCACCAGGTATCGGCATTGCCCCGGAGATCGATGCCCGACACCTGCCGCGCGAAGGGCACACACTGAAGAACACCGGCAGTGGCAGGAGAAACCAGGAAAGCAGAGAGCGCAAGAACAGCCGTTGCGAACAAAGCGCGAAAACCACCGAACATGCGTTGCGAACCCCGTTTTCTGACTTCGGGCGTTATCCCCGACGCGGCCCTTAGGACAGAGCGCGGCCGGCTTGAAAACAACCGAGCGGCGAACCGTTGCTGCAATGCGTCACGTCGCGGAACGAAAAACGCGACCGGCTGTTACGCTCAGCCGCGTAGATAGTGGCAAACCGCTGAAAAGATTGGCTTCTGTTCCGGTCATCCATACCTGACCGCCGGTTTCCGCCAATCGGGCGAAGAGCGCGGCTCGTCGCGACGGATCGAGGTGAGCCGCCACCTCGTCCAGCAGCAACAGCGGTGGATGACCCCGGTCGGTCGCGACCAACGCCGCATGCGCCAGCAGGATGGAAAGCAGCAGCGCTTTCTGTTCCCCCGTCGAACATAGCGCTGCGGACTGATTCTTGGCCGCGTGCATGACGATGAGGTCCTGGCGATGCGGCCCCGCCAGCGTACGCCCGGCCGCCGCATCCCGCGTGCGCCCCCGCGCCAGTCGCACCGCCAGCGGCGCATCCTCAGGGCCTTGCAAGTCATCGATCGCCAGATGCGGGCGGGCAAAGGGCGCATCTGGCTGGTCGCGCAGAGCATCGTTCAGCCGGGCCACCAGATCGCCTCGTGCGTGCGCGAGCGCCGCGCCATGCTCGTCCATCTGCGCTTCCAGCGCATCCAGCCACAAGGGATCGGCCGCGCGCAGATCGCCCAGCAGCCGGTTGCGTGCCCGCATCGCCGCATCGTAACGCGTGCTGTGCACCGCATGGCCCGGATGCAGCGCCAGCGTGAGCCGGTCGAGGAAGCGCCGCCGGCCACCGGGACTGTCGACGAACAGCCGGTCCATCGCCGGGGTCAGCCACATGATCGACAGATGGTCGGTCAGCGCGTTGGCGGAGGACGGCGCGCCACCGATCCGCACCTGCCGCCGGTCCGGCGCATCGGGCATGACGCCGGTGCCCAGAACCGTGCCGTCCACCTCCGCCGCAATGCCGAAGCCCCCTGCCCCGTCCTGCCGCCGCATGTCGCGCAGCGCAGCGCCGCGCAGGCCGCGACCGGGTGCGAGTAGCGAAATCGCCTCCAATATGTTGGTCTTGCCCGCGCCATTTTCGCCGGTCAGGACGATGAAATTATGTTCGGGCACGATGAGCGCGTCGGCATGATTGCGAAAATCGCTGAGAGTAAGGCGGCCGAGCATGGCTCCCTCTAGCCGCGCGCATGCCTGGGGGAAAGCATTCAGGCTGCGTTGCAACGCTTCCGGATTACCGCTCCGCGATCGTCGATGATAGTGAGGCGCTGGCCATCCGCCGAAAGAGTCAGCCGCAACTGCGCCGGCCAGCTTGAGCCTTCGCCGGTAAAGTTCGCTTTCAGCGCCAATTTCCCCTCGCCAAGCGGCTCGACGGCTGTGACCGAGCCAACGCTTTCGTGAAAGACGAGCTGTCGGGGCGCGACATCAAGTTCCAGCGCCGCCGCCTTGTCGGCGCAATCATCCCGCGTCCCGGTCCAGCGGCCCAGAAAGGCCAGCGGCACGGCGGGGGAGCGATCAATCTCCACCCGCGACGGGGCGGCGCGCCTGACCGTTGTCGCGCCACCGGCAGGCAGCGGCGACAGTTGGTTTCCGTTCGGCGCCGGACTGGCGCCATTGTCATGATCCGGCGACCCGCCCCGGCAGGCGGCGAGGAGCAGAAGGACGAGGGCGGGCAGCAGGCGCATGTCGATCAAACCGGCCGGGTGCGCCGGGAGTTCCATGGACACCCTTGCGCGCTGCCTGCGTTGGGATCATCACTGGCCACCCTCTCAGGAGTTTCGCCGATGAAGATGCTGAAAATCGCCCTTGCCCTGACTGCTGCATGCTTGGGCGCGACCAGCGGCATGGCGGCGCTGGCCATCGGCGCGCAGGCGCCCGATTTCACGACGCGCGGCGCGTTGGCTGGCAAGCCCTTCACCCTGACGCTCAAGCACCAACTGCGCCACGGGCCGGTCGTCCTCTATTTCTTTCCGAAGGCCTTTACGGCTGGCTGTTCGGCGGAGGCGCGTGAGTTCGCGGAACATATCGCGGATTTCAAGAAGGCTGGCGCGACGGTGATCGGCATGTCCGCTGACCCGGTGGATGATCTCGTCGCCTTTTCGACCAAGGAATGCGCCGGCAAATTCCCGGTCGCGTCGGCCGGTCCGGCGATCATCTCGGGCTATGATGTCGCGCTCAAGATGCGGCCGGGGATGACGGACCGCACCTCCTACGTGATCGCGCCGTCAGGCCGGATCGCATTCGTACACAGCGAAATGAACTATGCCGGTCATGTGAAGAGCACATTGGCGGCGGTCGAGGCGATGAAGCGCTAGGCGCCCCCCTATCGCTGCGTTTTCTGCACGTAGCGCGCGAACCAGTCGAGCGTCGCATCCCAGGCGGCGGTAGCGGCCTGCGCATGATAGCTCGGCCGGTAATCCGCCATGAAGCCGTGATCCGCCTGCGGGTAGACGGTGATGGCGTCGGGTGGCGATTTGCCCGCTTTTTGCAGCGCGGCGCGCATCGCTTCGACATCGGCAAGCGGAATGCCCTTGTCGAGCGCGCCATATTGGCCGAGCACCGGCGCCTTGAGCGCGCCCACCTGCTCGATCGCGCTCAACGGCTGGAGCGCAGTTTTCTGGCTCATGATCCGGCCATAGAAGGCGACACCCGCATCGACACGGGCGCTCTGTGCCGCATAGAGCCACACCATCCGCCCGCCCCAGCAAAAGCCGGTGATGCCGCGCCGCGCCGCATTACCGCCATGGCGACCGGCCCATGCATAGGTCGCATCGATATCGGACAAAACCTGCGCGTCCGGGGCCTTTGCGACGATGGTGTCGATAAGCAGCTTGAAATCGGCGATTTTGGTCGCATCGCCATGGCGGGCGAACAAATCGGGGGCGACCGCATAATAGCCCGCTTTGGCGAAGCGGCGGCAGATGTCGCGAATCCATTCGTGCACGCCGAATATCTCATGTACGACGCAAATGACCGGCGCGGGCTTCTTACCCGCCGGGCGAGCGATGAAAGCGGGCATGGCAAAGCCGTCTGCCGCCTTGATCGCCACTGATTCTTCGATCAGCCCGTTGGCGGCGGTCTGGATCGCGCTGCTGGCGACCGGCCTGCATGCGGCGGCGAAACCGGCGGCAAAAGCACCCCCGGCGAGGAGCTTGCGGCGATCGAAGCCGGTGGAGGCGAGCCAGTTGCGGTCTTCGGGCAATCGATCGGTCACCGGCGCGCGCTCCTGCGATTTGTCCCCCGGCACGAGACTAGCGCGTCCTCCACCGGGCGCAACCGGAGTCAAGCCAGATAATCGCCGCTCGCTATCCGCTCCAGCCCGGCCACATCCCAGGCATAGACATAGGTCCACGCTTCAACCGGCCCCTCTCGCATCGACACGATCAGTCGCTCGCGCCGGTATTCATGCGGAGCTGGAAAATGATCGGAACATTCCTCATGCTCATCGAGCCGCGTGAGGGTCGCATCAGGATCGGGCAGCGCAAAAAGATCGCCCATCACATCGCCATCCAGACTGGCCACGAAGCCCGGATAGTCCGCCACCAGGTACAGCGAGCCGCGCGCAAGCGCCGGACCGACATGATGTGCCACGCCGCACAGCCATCGCGCCATCGCCCCGTCATAGCCGGGGCGCAGCGTGCCGTAGACGAAGAGGTGCGGATTTATCATGGCGCCACATCATAGTCGCGGTGCACCGGGACGAAACGAAAAATAACGGAAAAGGAAAAATCCGTCCCGTACAAACAAAAGAGCCGCCCCGACATATGTCTTGGGCGGCCTTTTATCGATCACCTGACGTTAAGGCGAAAATGTGGCGCGATTAAGCGCTCAGGCGTAGAGCACCGAATAGAAGGTCAGCAACTGTGCGCTGACGGCAACGATCAGGGCAACACCTTGTGTGGCGTGACGCATGACTTACTCCTTGGGTCGTTCCAACTACCGCTCATCGCGGTGAAATGGCCTATGCGCCCGACCCAGGATTGTAACAATCGCAAAGGATGACTTCGCGGTTGCAGCAAATGCAACAGCCTGTTGCAAGGATGGCACGCCCCCGGAAACCTGTGTCATCCGCCCAGGCAGAAGTCTCGCAGCGCACGGGCGTCGTGCAGCGCATTATGCGGCACCCGGCTGTTGGCGGCCGCGCTGAACCCGGCGGCATTGATAAGCTCCAGACGCAACCCGTTGATATCGACCATCCGCGCCGGCTCCGTCACCAGCAGCGCACAGAAATGCGCGAGATCCTCGGGCCAGTCCGCGATGATCACCGCGTCGGCATCACCCTCCAGATACGCCGCGATATGTTCGGCCGCCTGTTTGCGGTCGAGTTGGTGATCGACCCCCGGCGGCACATGGCGCAGATAGGGCACGACATGCTGCCCCACCCAGCTATGGACATGATCGGGCAGCGGCAGCGATGCGTAAAATTCCTGATCGCCATATTCGGGCACCAGCGCGACACTGATGAGCGCACCGCCAAAGCCGTTAAATTCGGTGTCGAGGAAATAGCGCATGCGGTGCAAAGAGCCTGTGCGATAGGGATAGGGACAAAGGTGCCGGCGCGCGATGGCGTCCGGTCCCCCAGCCCCTAATCATTTGCGCCGCCCCGGCCAAGCTGTCATGCGGCGACCCATGCGATATGGGAGGATTATCAGGTGACGCCACGCGAGCTGATCGGGACGGCACAGGTGCCGGGCGGCGAGGAATTGCGCCTCTACCGGCGCGGCGGCGACTTCATGATCGTGCTGGATCGCAATGAATTGATGAGCAGCCGCATGAGCGGATCGGAAAAAGCGCTGGCGGTGATGACGCTGGAGCGGCTCACAGGGCGCAAAGACCTGCATATGCTGATCGGCGGCTATGGCATGGGTTTCACCCTGCGCGCGGCGCTGGCCATGCTGGACGCGAAGGCGCGGGTGACGGTTGCCGAACTGGTGCCCTAAATCATCGCCTGGGCGCGCGGGCCGATGGCGGAACTCGCCGATGGGTGCCTCGACGATCCGCGCGTGCGCCTGATCGGGCAGGATGTCGCCGATGTGATCGCGGCGGACAGCGCCGCCTATGACGCGATCCTGCTCGATGTCGACAATGGCCCTGACGGACTGGTGCGGGCGGGCAATGACCGTCTCTATTCGGCGGCGGGCCTCGACATCGCCAAGGCCGCGCTTCGGCCGGGCGGTATCCTCGCCATCTGGTCCGCCGCGCCCGACGAGCCTTTTGCCCGGCGTTTGCGCCATGCCGGCTTTCATGTCGATGAAGTGGCGGTCAAGGCGCGGGACAATGGCAAGGGACCGCGCCATGTCATCTGGTTCGCGACGAAGCGTTGATTGCGCTCCCGGATCAGGGCGACAGGCGCGCGATCAAATCCAGTGCCGCCGCCGGGTTACGGACCTTCGCTCCGCTGATGAAGAAGGCGAATACGTCGCCATGCGCGGCCTGATCCCGCACGGTCGTCGCCCAACGGCTCATATCGATCGCAGCATAGCCCGCCGCTTCCTCCTCCTGCGTGCGCATCAGGCGAAGATAGGAAAAGCCGACATCCGCGCCGTGGATTGCCGGATAGGTCTCATGGTCGGCCAGCACCACCGCCGCGCCCGCGTCCCGCGCCATCGCGATAAAGGCCGGGTCGTCAAAACTTTCATGGCGCACCTCCAGCGCGTGGCGCAGCGGCACCCCATCGACGCTCGATGGTAATAATTGCAGGAAAGCCGCAAAATCCTGCGGATCGAACGCCTTGGTCGGCATGAACTGCCACAGAATCGGCCCCAGCCGGTCGCCCAGCTCGACAAGGCCCTGTTGGACAAACTTCGCGATCGACTCCCCCGCCTCCGCCAGCACCTTGCGGTTGGTGCAAAAGCGTGACGCCTTGACCGCGAACCGGAAGCCATCGGGCACAGCCTTCGCCCAGTTGGCGAAGGTCGCAGGCTTTTGTGTGCTGTAATAGGTCGCGTTGATCTCGGTCGCGGTCAGATGCTCCCCGACATAGCGCAGCTCGTCCTTCTGCCGCAGGCCATCGGGATAGAAGGCGCCGCGCCACGGTTCATAAACCCATCCGCCGATGCCGACCCTGATCCGTCCGCTCATGCCATTCTCCCTGCCGCCCATCATGAGGAGCGAAGCGCGTCAGGGCAAATCGGTTTAGCGCACCGGCGGCCGTTTCAGTCCGATCAGCCAGGGTTTGACCCCGCCGGTGGGGCGCGGCCTCCCGTCCAGCCGCCGCACGCGCAGGATCGTCACCGGCCTGATGATCATCTGGCCGCGCATCGCGCCCGACCCGCAGCATGTCGGCAAGGCGAGAATGCGGCGCACCACGTCCATCCCCGCGACGACATGGCCGAAAGCGGCATAGCCGATATAGGCCCCGCGCGCGTCCATATTGGGCGTTGGGCCGGCGGTGATGAAGAAATTGCCCATCGCCGAATTGGGCCGGTCGGGCCGGGCCATGGACAGGGTGGCGTCGAGATGTCGGATGCCGGTCATCGACGTCGACTCATGCTTCATCGGCGGCAGGGCGCGGCGCAGGTCGGTGTCGATCCCGCCCTGGATCAGGCCCAGCGTCGGCTCCGCCTTGCGCCGCGCGGCCCGGTAGAAAGTGACGCCGTCAAATCGGCCATCATCCGCATAGGTCAGGAAGTTGGCGGCCGTGCGGGGCGCGCGCCTCTGATCGACCGCAACGGTGATGACGCCCAGCGAGGTTTCGATGGCGACCCGGACATAGCCCGGCGTCGGACGATTGCCCGGAAGCGCGAAGGCCGCGCCAGGGCCGAGCATCAACAGAATGGCAAGACAGCGCAGGATGAAGAACGGCATCGGCGGCGATACTCGATTGCGACTATATGCGGTCCATCGCTAGTGACAGCACAGGCCCCGCGCAACCGTCTCAGCCGATCGAAAAGCGCCGACCTCGCCGGCATTATGCTTCCATGGGGGATAAGTCGGATTACGGAAAAAATGGTGCTGCCGGTGAGGATTGAACTCACGACCTCAGCCTTACCAAGGATGCGCTCTACCACTGAGCTACGGCAGCATTATCACCATTTTCCGGGACCCCACGGTCAGCGGAGCCGGGCCTATGGCCGCGAACACCCTCGATTGTCAAGGCGGGTTGCGGCATCCGCAGCAAATTGGTTAGGGGTGCATCATGACGAATGGACAGGATGGGCGTAAAGAGCGGCTGGCGCAGGCGTTGCGCGACAATCTGCGGCGGCGCAAGGCGCAGGCGCGGGCATCGGAATCCGCCGGGCGCGATGACGATTTGCCCGCCCGTCCCGAAACGCGCGACGATTAGCGGAACCGTGAGCGCAGGGCTTCATCCTGAACTCAAATAATGCGTTACTGACTTGCCAATTTTTCAGATTTTCACGCAGATCAGGCGAATGATCGCTCTGATTGGTGACCCCTACGGGAATCGAACCCGTGTTTCAGCCGTGAAAGGGCCGCGTCCTAACCGCTAGACGAAGGGGCCGTAAGCAGCGCCGGAGGGCTGCGAAGCGAGGGCGGCATTAGGGCGCGACCGGACGCGGGTCAAGCCCTCTTGGCGCATCAAATCCGGCGGATTGTTCAGTCGGCCCAGGCGGCATCCTCCAGATGCAGTTCCGCCGCTGGCCGGCTGCCCCAGTCGTCGATCTTCGCGCGGCCCGCCACCCACAGGCGGCGGTCGCGCGGCGCGCCCAATATCGCCTGGCCAAGCGGGGTTTCCGCCTGACGGAACGCGATCGTCTTGATCGAGCGGCCATCGTCACCGGCGACGATCGCACGCAGATGACCGTTGCCGACGATGTCGGCCTTGACCACACGCACGGGTCCTGCGGCGATCAGCGGCGCCGGCCAACCGGCGCCATAGGGACCGCCCGCCTCGATCGCGGCGACGAAATCGGGATTGACCCCTGAGGGGGCGAGCACGGCGTCGAGCAGCAGCGCGCGATCGTCGCGCGCCCGCGCCACCGCTGCCGACAGCCGCTCGTCGAGGAAATCGGCCAGCGCATCGAGCTTGCCCGCCGCGACGGTGAGGCCCGCCGCCATCGCGTGACCACCGCCCGCGACGAGCAGGCCCATATCTTTCGCAGCGAGCACCGCCGCGCCAAGATCGACCCCGGAGATCGACCGCCCCGATCCTTTGCCCACGCCCTGTTCGTCCAGCGCGACGACGATGGCGGGCCGCCCGGCCTTTTCCTTCAGCCGTCCGGCGACGATGCCGATAACGCCGGGATGCCAACCCGCGCCCGACACCAGCGCCACGGCGCGATTGCCCTGCGCGGCGAGCAGGGCTTCGGCCTGTTCCTGCACCTGCGCCTCGATCATGCGCCGGTCCTC
The DNA here is from genome assembly GCF_057809915.1 of Sphingobium sp. FG11. Taxonomy (NCBI): domain Bacteria; kingdom Pseudomonadati; phylum Pseudomonadota; class Alphaproteobacteria; order Sphingomonadales; family Sphingobiaceae; genus Sphingobium; species Sphingobium sp. FG11. The sequence goes on along the minus strand of NZ_JBMDKW010000007.1, from coordinate 47,755 downwards.
GTTCAGCGAATCGAGTTCGGCGGCGATCGATGCGGCCTCGACCGGGTCGTCAGTGGTCAAAAGCCGCACGCCGAGGTCCGCTTTCCCAACGCGCCCGCCCGCATTGATGCGCGGGCCGAGCGCGAAGCCCAGATCATGGCAGAGCGGCGCGCGGGTCAGGCGACTGGCATCGATCAGCGCGGCGAGGCCGATATTGCGCCGACCGGCCATGACCTTCAATCCCTGCGCCACGAAAGCGCGGTTGAGGCCCTTGAGCTGCGCGACATCGGCCACGGTGCCCAGCGCGACGATATCGAGCAGTTCCATCAGGCGCGGTTCGGGCCGCGTGGCGAACCAGCCGCGTGCGCGCAGCGTCCGCACCAGTGCCGCACCCAGCAAAAAGGCCATGCCGACCGCCGCCAGATGGCCGTGCGTCGCGCCCTCCTCGCTTTCATCCAGACGGTTGGGATTGACCAGCGCGTGAGCAACCGGGAGCGCGGCGGCGCATTTATGATGATCGACCACGACGACATCGACACCGGCATCCTGAGCCATCGCCAGCGCCTCGAATGCCTGCGCGCCGCAATCGACGGTAACGATGAGGCTTGCCCCCTCGCCCGCCAGCCGCACCAGCGCTTCGCCCGATGGACCATAGCCTTCCATTAGCCGGTCGGGGATATAGGGCCGGGCGGCAAGGCCAAGGTCGCGCAGCAGGCGGATGAGCAGCGCCGCACTGGTCGCGCCGTCGACGTCATAATCTCCGAAGATGCGGACATCCTCGCCCCGTTGCACCGCGTCGGCGATCCGGTCGGCGGCGGCGTCCATATCGCGAAAGATGCTGGGATCAGGCATGAAGGCGCGGATCGTGGGCGCGCGGTGCGCCTCCAGCGCGTCGCGCGGGCATCCCCGCGCCAGCAGAAGCTGCGCCACCAGATCATCGGGCCGATAACCGGGATCGCGCGCATCGGCGCCTTCCCCGCGCCAGCGCCACGGCTGACCCGAAATCGAGCGGGTGATATTGAGGGCAGCGGTCATCGTTAAGGCTCTAGACCGGACGGCGGGCGGATGGAAGCAGCACGCCATTACGTCCCCGTTTCGGAAAAGAAGGGAACCCGCGCAAGCCTTTGCGCGTATTGGCGGTTCACGCCATATGGGATGGCGTGGCCAGGGGGCCGTGAGATTGATGCGCAGGCGGCAGGCGAAATGCGTTCGGCATGTCCTGACCCTGGCGTTGCTATCGACGTCGTCGCTTCCGCTGATGGCGCAAACTCAGCCCCCAGTTCGTCCCGCCGCGTCCAAACCGGACAGCGAAGCCCCCATTCTGCCCGACGATCAGTTCGATGCGCGTATGCCACCGCTCGATGACCCGGCCGCCAAGACTGCAGGCGCGCCGCTGCCCTCGATCGACAACTGGCTGGACAGCCAGATGCCATCAACCGGCACAGCCGCGCAATTACCGCCCGCGAGCGAACCGGCGCCCCAGCCGGAACTCGCCCAGCCACTAGCGCCGCTCGACAGCGTGAGCGTGCCGCCCGCATCAGCCGACGATAATAGCCCGGCGGAAAAAACGCCCGATATCCGCTATGCTGTAGAAATTGACGGGTTCGGCAAGACCGGCCTGGAGGATGAATTTCGCGCGGCGTCGGCGCTGGTCGATGGCAAGGGGAAGGCCGAAACCGCCGCGATGGTACAGGCGCGCGCGCAGGAGGATGAAGCACTCGCCGTGCGGCTGCTTTATTCGGAAGGCTATTATGACGGAACCGCGCTCGCCAGTCTGGATCAGGCCGGTGACGCGCTCAAGGCCGTGCTGTCGGTCACGCCGGGCAAGCGCTACAAAATCGGCGAGATCGTGATCCGCGCGGGCGCGACCACGCCTCCCGGCCTGATCCGCGACAGTTTGCCGCTTCAGTCTGGCGACGCCATTGTCGCCGCGACGGTCGAGGGGGCGGAGGCCAATGTGGCCCTCAAACTGCCGGAAAATGGCTATGCTTTCGCGAAGGTCGGCGATCGCGACATCCTGCTCGACCCGGCGACCGCGACGGGCGATTATACGCTGCCGGTGGAAACCGGCCCGCGTGGCACTTTTCGCAAAATCACCACATCGGGCGAAAAACAGGCGTTCGGCGCGGATCATATGGAAGTGATCCGGCGCTACAAGCCGGGGCAAATCTATGACAGCCGCAAAGTCGACGATCTACGCAAGGCGCTGGTGGCGACCGGCCTGTTCTCGTCGGTCGCGGTGGAACCTGTCAGGACGGGCGAGCCTGCGCCCGATGGCACGGAATATGTCGATCTCGCGGTCGCGCAGGAGGCGGGGCCACCGCGCACGCTGGCGGGCGAGCTGGGCTATGGCACGGGTCAGGGTTTCCGCGCCGAGGGCACATGGACTCACCGCAACCTGTTCCCGCCCGAAGGCGCGCTGATCGCGGGCGTGATAGCGGGGACGCAGGAACAGGGCGTGTCGGGTACCTTCCGCCGCTCCAACGCCGGCAAGCGCGACCGGACCTTTCAGGCGGGGGTCAACCTCAATCATCAGAATTACGCCGCTTATGAAGCGTTCACCGCTGGCATCAACGCCTCCATCTCGCGCGCCTCGACACCGATTTTCCAGAAGCGCTGGACCTATAGCTATGGCGTCGAGATCCTGGGGACCAACGAGCAGGTCACGATCGATCCGGCGACCGCAGCCAAGAACCGGCGCACCTATTTGATCGGCGGCCTGCCGCTGCAAATTGGCTATGACCGCTCGAACGACCTGCTGAACCCCACGAAAGGATTCCGCGCGAACCTGCGCGCAGAACCGGAAGGGTCGCTTCAAGGCGGTTTCTCGCCCTATCTGCGCGCGACCTTCGACCTGACCGGCTATTATCCGGTGTCGGACAGTCTGGTGATCGCCGGGCGCACGCGCGTCGGCACGATCAGCGGGGTCGGTCGCGACGATGTCGCTCCGTCGCGGCGCATCTATGCCGGCGGGGGCGGATCGGTGCGCGGTTTCGGTTATCAGGAACTGGGGCCGAAGGACGTGAACAATGACCCGATCGGTGGCCGTTCGGTGAATGAATTCGCGGTCGAGGGACGCTATCGCTTCGGCAATTATGGCGTCGTGACCTTTGTCGATGCGGGCCAGGTCTATGACAGCGCGATCCCCAAATTTTCGGACATGCGCTATGGCGTGGGCGTGGGCGGGCGCTTCTACACCAATTTCGGCCCCTTCCGCGCCGACATCGCCATGCCGATCAACCGGCAGCCGGGCGAATCGAAATTCGCCCTTTATATCGGCATAGGGCAGGCCTTCTGATGGCAAGCGAAGCCCCTACTCCGCCCGAGCCGGTCGCAATCCATGCGGGCCGTCCCTTGTGGCAGAAGATCGCGATCGGCATTGCGGGCCTTGTCGCCACAGTCATGTTGCTGGCAGCCGGGCTGCTGCTTGGCCTCGATACCCAGCCGGGCAAGCGCTTCCTCATCAAACAGATCGCAGCGCTCAAGCTCGAATCCGGCATGGCCATCGACGTCGGCCGGATCGACGGATCAATCTATGGCGACATGACCATTCACGATCTGGTGCTGCGCGATCCCAAAGGGCCGTTCGCCGTCAGTCCCAAAGTGCATGTCGTCTGGAAGCCGTTCCGCTATATCAACAACCACATCTCGGTCAGCCTGCTGGAAAGCCCGCTGGTCGTGCTGGCGCGCAGCCCGCAGTTCAACGTCACCAAATCCGATCCCGACGCGCCGATCCTGCCGGATCTCGACATCGACGTCGATCGCCTGAAAATCGCCCGGTTCGTGGTTGCCAAGCCGGTCATCGGCCAGAAACGCGAGATCGCGATCGATGGCGTAACGCATATCGCCGACGGGCGCGCGCAGTTGTCCGCCGACGCCATCGTCGATAGCGGCGACAGGCTTCAGGCCAAACTCGACGCCGTGCCATCGCAGAACCGCCTCGCGATGAGCGGCACGCTGACCGCCCCAAAGGGCGGCGTGATCGCGGCCATGGCGGGCCTGACTGATGGCGCTGTCGCGACGCTCGACGGCAAGGGAAGCTGGCAGGCGTGGGACGGGCGCATCGTCGCGTCCTCGCCCAGGGGCGAGTTGGCGAACATCGCGCTGGCTGCCCGCAACGGCAATTTCACCGCCAAAGGGTCGGTCAGGCCGGGGCTGGTGATGGCAGGCGCGGTGGATCGGCTGACCGGACCGCAACTCGATGTCGATCTGTTCGCCGGTCTCAATGAGCGGCGCGTCAACATCCGGGGCACGCTGCGCTCGCCCGCGCTGGCGGCCGATGCGCAGGGGTTGATCGACCTCGGCACCAGCCGGTTCGGCGCGCTCAAGATCAACGCCGCGCTGCTGACGCCCGGCGCGATCATGGAAAAGGTGCGGGGCAAGGATGTGCGCGCCTCGATCATCCTCGACGGGCCGATGGCGACGCCCTTTGTCGATTATGACATCAGCGCCACCACCCTCGCCTTCGACGCCACCGGAATCGAAGGGCTGAAGGCCAGCGGCAGGGCGGTGATCGACGCCGACCGCATCCGCATACCCATACAGGCGACCGCCCGGCGCGTGACCGGACTGAATGCCGCGGCGGGCGGCCTGCTCCAGAATCTGCGCGTCAAGGGCGACTTCGCCTATGCCGGCGGCAAGCTGATTAGCGACAATCTCAAGATCGACAGCGATCGCGTCAACGCCACCGCCATCATCCTCGCCGACCTCGACAACGCCCTTTATCGGGGCGCGCTCAAGGGGCGGGTCAACGACTACCGGATCGACGGCGTCGGCATCGTCAATCTCAATACCGATGTCGAGCTGGTGCCCGGTCCCAAGGGCGGGTTTGGCCTGTCGGGCCGCTTCGGCGTGCGCACCGCGCGATGGGAAAATGCGTCGGTGCGCGATTTTCTGGGCGGCAATGCAATCGCTTCGGGCCGGATCGGGATGACGCCGGAGGGCAAGTTCACGCTCGCTGGTCTGAAAGGCGCAGCGCCCAATTTCACGATTCAGTCCGGTTCGGGCAGCTATGACACCGATGGCCGGATCGCGTTCGACGCGACAGCCTCGTCGCGGCAATATGGCCCGCTCGCGCTCGCCGTGCGCGGGACGGCGGATCGGCCGCAAGCCGTGCTGCGGGCGGCGCGGCCCAATGTCGGCGTGCAACTCAACGACGTGGTGGCGAAACTCAACGGCGAAGCGGCCGGCTATCGGCTGGAGGCGACCGGCGGCTCGCCCTATGGTCCCTTCTTCGCCAATGTGCTGATCCGCACCGCCAGAGGTCCGCTCACCATCGACATCGCCAAAGCGCGCTTTGCAGGCGTGGATATTGCCGGAACCGTGCAGCAAACCCCGGCGGGACCATTTGCCGGTCGATTGACCCTGAATGGTTCGGGCATCGACGGCGCGGTGCGGCTGGCCGCGGTGGGCAAAGCGCAGGGTATCGATGTCGCCGCCACCGCCAGCAACGCCAAGCTGCCGGGCGAGGCCGACGTCGTGATCGGCCGCGCTATCGTCAACGCGTCGATGGTGCTGACCGACCAACCCCGTATCCTTGCCGATGTTCAGCTCGGCAATGCGGCTTATGGCGCGTATATCGTGCGCAAGGCGCGGGCGAAGGTGGATTATCAGGGCGGTCGCGGCCGCGCGCAGATCGTAGCCGACGGCTCCAGCGGCGTGCCTTTCTCTATCGCGGCCAATGCGGCGCTGCGCCCCGATCTTTACGCCGTCGCGCTGCAAGGCAAAGCGAGCAATGTCGATTTCCGTCTGGCTCGCCCCGCCATCATCCGGGTCGAACGTGGCGGATATCGGCTCGAACCCGCGACGCTCGGTCTTCCTCAGGGGCGGGTGGACCTCGCCGGTCGCTTCGGTGACGAGACCGCTTTGCAGGCGAGGTTCAAGGATTTCGACCTTGCCATCGCCAATATCGCCAAGCCGGGCCTCGGCATCGGTGGGCGGGCGACAGGCACGCTCAATTTCGCGCAGAGCGGCAACGCGTTCCCCACCGCAACAACCCGGATCGCGATCAGCGATTTTCGCCGGTCGAGCCTGACCGCCGTCTCCAACCCGGTGTCGATGAATGTCGAGGGCAAGCTTTCGGCGGCCGGCGGCGATGTGCGCGGCCTCATCCGCCGGGGCAGTGCGACGCTGGGCCGGTTCGTCGCCACCCTGTCACCGCCGGGGCCGGGCGCTGGCTGGACGGAGCGGCTGATGAACGCGCCACTGGGCGGCGGCATCCGCTATGCCGGGCCAGCGGAGGTGCTGTTCTCCTTCGCGGGCCTTGCCGATCAGCAACTGACCGGCGGCATCGCCGTCGCTGCCGATTTCAGCGGCCGGCTGACCGATCCGCGTATCAACGGCCTCGCCCGCGCCAATGCGCTGACTTATGATAACACGACCTTCGGCACGCGGTTGACGCAGATGAAACTGGACGGGCGCTTCACCAACGACCGTCTGGAAATTCGCGATTTTTCCGGCCGTGCGGGCAATGGATCGGTGCAGGCGCGCGGTTCGGTGGGGCTGGCGGCGGATAGCGGCTTCCCGATGGACCTTGCGATCAAGTTGGACAATGCCCGGCTGGCCCGCAGCGAAGCCATCACCAGTGTCGTCAGCGGCACGGTCAATATCACCAACAGCGCCGCCGCCGGTGGCCTCATCAGAGGCGATCTGTCGCTGCCGGAGACGCGCTATCGGGTCGCGTGGCAGGGCGGGGCAGAAATTCGCGAACTGCGCGGCGTCCGGCGCAAGGGTGAAGGCGTGGATGTCCTCGACCAGCGACTGGCGGCGCGCCAGGCGCAGGCGACGCCCGCCAACTGGAAGCTCGATATCCGCATTCGCGCCGACAATGAAATCTACGTCACCGGCATGGGACTCGATTCCGAGTGGAAGACCAACATGCGCGTCACCGGCACGACCGCCAATCCCAGCGTCGTCGGCAAGCTGCAAGTGATCCGGGGCCGTTACAGCTTTTCAGGCCATCAATTCGATCTGGAACAGGGGATCATCACCTTCAACGGGCCGATGATGAACCCCATCCTCGCGATCAAGGCCGAGACGAAGATCGACGCGGTAACGGCCGGAATCCAGGTGACGGGGTCGGCGCAGCAGCCCGACATCGCCTTCATTTCGAACCCAACCTTGCCGCAGGACGAAATTCTCTCGCGCATCCTGTTCGGGTCGAACGTCGCCAATCTTTCGGCAACGCAGGCGGTGCAGCTGGCGGTGGCGCTCAACGGCCTGCGTGGCGGTAGCGGCGGTCTCAATCCGATGGGCAAGCTGCAAAATGCGTCGGGCATCGACCGGATCGGGATCGTCGGCGGCGATGAAAAGACCGGGCGCGGCACGTCGCTGGCGGTCGGGCAGCATATCTCCAACAATATCTATGTGGAGATCATCACCGATTCGAAGGGCTTCACCGCGACCCAATTGGAGATCGCGCTGTCGAAAACGCTGAGCCTGTTGTCCAAGACCGGCACCAACGCCGGATCATCCGCCAATCTGCGCTATTCGAAGGATTATTGAGGCGTCCGCGCGGCTCAGCGCCGCCAGCGCGCCCAGATGGCGGTGGGCAGCAATAACCCGCGCGCTTCCTCACGCACGGCCAGTTCGCCCGCCTCGACCGTGCCGGGCAAGTCGGCAAATGCCTGCCGCAGCAGTTCGCCGATCGCCAGCGCCGACATACGCACGGCATAGACGGTGAGGAACAGGAACCGGCTGTCGCCGTCCAGTAACTGGCGGCAATTGGCGATCAGGGCGGGCAGATCCTCCTCCAGCCGCCAGACTTCGCCATCGGGACCACGACCATATTTGGGCGGGTCGAGCAGGATACCGTCATAGCGACGCGCACGCCGCACCTCGCGCGCGACGAATTTGGCGGCATCCTCCACGATCCAGCGGACCGGGCGATCTTCCATTCCCGACAGCGCGGCATTGGCGCGGGCCTGCGCAACGGATTTTTTCGACGCGTCGACATGCACCATCCGTGCGCCCGCCGCCGACATGGCGAGCGTGCCGACGCCGGTATAGCCGAACAGGTTCATGACCTCCGCGTCGGGCCTGTCCGCCGTCCGCTCGCGCATCCAGTCCCACACCGGCGCCATGTCAGGGAAGAAGCCGAGATGACGGAACGGCGTGCAACTCGACTGGAAGCTGACCTCCCGCCATGCCAGCGGCCAGCCTTCGGCCGGCACCGGGCGGTCATAATACCAGCGGCCGCCGCCATCCTCGTCCGATCCGGGGATGAACTCGCCGTCCGCCTTCCAATCATCCGTCGCGGGCGCCCACATCGCCTGCGGCTCCGGGCGGATGAAGCGGTAGCGGCCGTACCGCTCCAGCTTGCGGCCGTTGCCCGAATCGATCAGCCCATAATCGGGCCAGGGTTCACCGATGAGGGTTTGCAGGCTCATGCGCGCGGTGTCGCGTGCCCCGCGACATAATCCGTCACCGCTTCGAACGTGCCGGGCAGCTTCACATAGCGTTCCTCGCGCGCGAACAGATCACCCACGCGCGACGGCAGCGGCGGGCGCGTGCCGGTGGCGCGCTCGACCGCGTCGCGGAACTTGGCCGGATGTGCAGTTGCCAGCGTGACGATCGGTATCGCGGGGTCGAGATCGACTTCGCGCGCCGCCGCCAGACCGATCGCGCTGTGCGGATCGATCACCTGTCCCGCCGAATCATAGGCCCAGCGCATCGCCATGGTCATGCCGTCCGCGTCGATCCGGGCCGAACTGAACAGATGCGCGGCCCCTTCGCACTGCGCATTGGTGAGCCGCATCGCCCGGCTCCGTTCGAAACCAGCCATCTGCGCGCCCAGCGCCACGCCGTCGCGGCCGCCCGCGTCGAACAGCAGCCGCTCGAAATTCGAGCTGACCTGAATGTCCATGCTCGGGGTCGCGGTCGCCACCACTTGCCCCTGGCTGTAATCGCCTTCGCTGAGCGCACGGTGGAGAATGTCGTTCACATTGGTCGCGACGATCAGCTTGGCGATCGGCAGGCCCATGCGCGACGCGACATAGCCGGCAAAGACATCGCCGAAATTGCCGGTCGGCACCGAGAAGGCGACGCTGCGGTCGGGCGCGCCCAGCCGGACGGCGGCGTAGAAATAATAGACCACCTGCGCCATCAACCGCGCCCAGTTGATGCTGTTCACGGCCGACAGGTTAAAGCGGGTCGAAAAGGCCGGATCGTTGAACATGCGCTTTACCAGCGCCTGTGCGTCATCGAAACTGCCCTCGATCGCGATATTATGTACGTTGGGCGCGCGCACCGTGGTCATCTGCCGCCGCTGCACGTCGGAGACGCGCCCTTCGGGATGCAGCATGAAGATGTCGATCTGCGCCCGTCCCGCCACCGCGTCGATCGCCGCCGACCCGGTATCGCCCGAGGTTGCGCCGACGATCGTCAGATGATCGTCCCGGCGCGACAGGAAACGCTCGAACAACTGCCCGAGCAGCTGGAGCGCGACATCCTTGAACGCGAGAGTGGGACCGTGGAACAGTTCGAGCAGCCACTGCCGATGGTCGAGCTGGACCAGCGGCGTCACCGCCTGATGGCTGAAGCGGCCATAAGCAGCCTCGCACAGTTCGCGCAGTTCCTCCGGCGTCAGCGATCCGGCAACGAACGGCGTCATCACCCGCACCGCCGTTTCCACATAGGAAAGCCCGGCGAGCGCGCGGATGTCGGCTGCGGAAAATTGCGGCCAGCTTTCCGGCAGATACAGGCCGCCGTCGGACGCCAGCCCCGCCAGCGTCACATCTTCAAACCCTAGCGCCGGTGCGCTGCCCCTTGTGCTGACATAGTGCATGATGGGGTAGCGCGGTAACGAGCCATGGGTTCCGGGGCAAGCCTTTACGACGCTTCGCCGCTGCGGCGACGCAGTGCGAGACCATAGATGACGAGGGCGATGGCCGCGAAGAAGAACCACTGGACGGCATAAGCGAGATGATTGTTCGGCACGTCCGCGACATTGGGCGGTGCGGCGGCCTTCATGCCCGCTGGCGCGACGCGGGCGATCAGCATCGGACGCAAGGGCTGCGCATGGCCGCCGATGCGGGACAGCAGCGCGCGATGGTCTGGTTCCTCCGAAATCCAGCCGGCGATCTGGCCGCCGGTCCATTGCGGCTTGAAATCAGGCTTCTGCGCGATGCCGACCTCCACCAGCGCGCCCGGCCCCTCTGCGCCGGTCGTGCATTCCGCGATCGACCGGAATCCGGTCGAGCCATCGGCAGCGCGCCCAGCCTCGGTCCGCCATCCAACCACGCGCAGGCAGTGGACCGAGGATGGGCGAAACAGGATCGCCGGATCGACCGGAGCGAGCGCGGGGAAGGCAATCGCCGGTTTCGCCGGATTAGTCGCGGCGACGGCCAGCGCGGCGTTCTTCTCCGCGCGGCGTTGCAACTGCCATACGCCCAGCGCGACCATGACCATCACGGCGATCGCGACCACCACTGTCGGAATCAAAGGGATTCGGCTTTTCATGGATGTGGCTCCGCCGGGATGATCCGCCCCTCGCGGGCCTTGTTGCGATATTCGAGGTTCAGCAGCGCGCCCTTGGCAATGCGCAGGCTACCCACGACCGCAAGCACGGTCAGCGGTATCCAGAGCAGCGCATGAAGCCAGAGCGGCGGATGAACCCGCAGCTCAAGGGTCAGCGCCATCGCCACCATGACCGCGCCGACGATCAGGATCAGGAAGGCGGCCGGGCCGTCCCCGACATTGAACTGGGCGAAATCGAGGCCGCATCCGACGCATTTCGAGGCGAATCGCACAGGCCCGGCAAAGAGCGAGTGCGCGCCGCATTGCGGACAAGATCCGCGCGCTGCGTCGCGGATGAGGGCGGGTATGGAAAGCGCATCGTCGGACGGGATGGACATGGTCATGGCATAGCCCCCGCAACCTCAAAAGAAAACGGCCGGGGAATGCCCCCGGCCGATATTCATGGGATCAGAGGCTTTCCGGCCTCAGCCGCCGTGCAGCGGCGCGCCCCAGCCACCCCAGACATATATGGCGACGAACAGGAACAGCCACACCACGTCGACGAAGTGCCAATACCAGGCAGCCGCTTCGAACCCGAAATGCTGGCGGGGGGTGAAGTCGCCCTTATAGGTGCGGACCAGGTTCACGATCAGGAAGATCGTGCCGACGATGACGTGGAAACCGTGGAAGCCGGTCGCCATGTAGAAACCCGAGCTGTAGGGCGTCTTGCCGAACGGGAACGGCGCGTGAATATATTCATAGGCCTGGATCGAGGAGAAGAGCAGGCCCAGGATGATGGTGCACCAAAGCCCTTTTTTCAGGCCTTCGCGATCACCATGGATCAGCGCATGATGCGCCCATGTCACGGTGGTGCCCGAACATAGCAGGATCAGCGTGTTGAGCAGCGGCAGTTCGAAGGCGTTCATCACCTCGATGCCCTTTGAAGGGAACATGCCCTCGATCGGCGCCAGGGCGCTTGGGAACAGCGAGAAATCGAAAAAGGCCCAGAACCAGCCGACGAAGAACATGACTTCCGACGCGATGAACAGGATCATGCCGTAGCGCAGATGAAGCTGCACCACCGGGGTATGATCGCCGGCATGCGCCTCTGTGATCACCTGCGCCCACCAGCTGTAGAAGGTGAACAATATGCCCGCCAGACCGATGAAGAACACCCAGCCGCCATGGGCGGGCAGCGCGTCGGGATGCATCCACATGATCGCGCCAAAGGCCATCACCAGCGCCGACATCGAGCCGAACAACGGCCAGATGCTGGGTGGCAGGATATGATAATCGTGGTTCTTGGCGCCGGCCATGACTTGCTCTTCCCTGTTCGGTTCGGGTTATCGTGTTCGCCTTAGCTTGGCTTCTTGCCCTGCTCAACAGGGTAGAAGGTGTAGCTCAGCGTAATTTCCTGGGTGTCCCGATTGTCGGGATCGTTCAAAATTTTGGGATCGACATAGTAGATTACGGGCATGCGTACCTGCTCGCCCGGTTGCAGGGTCTGCTGGGTGAAGCAGAAACACTGAATCTTGGTGAAAAACACCCCTGCCTGTTCCGGCGTCACGTTGAACGCCGCGGTGCCGGTGACGGGCTTGTCGGACATGTTCTTCGCCAGAAAAATCGCCATCTTCTTTTCGCCGATGGTGACCGTCTGGGTCGGATGTTCGGGCTGAAACTGCCAGGGCATGCCGGGCGCGATGTTCGAATCGAAACGGATCGACAGCTTGTGCCCGGTAGCGACCTTGACCCCCGCATTGTCGTAAGCGCGCTGCGGCGTGCCGCCATAGCCGGTCCGCTCGCAAAAGATGCGGTACAGCGGCACCGAGGCGAAACCGAGACCTAGCATCGCCAAGCCGACGATCGCCATCATGATCATCGTACGCTGATTGCGCCGGTTGCGATCGAACGGGGATGGCGGCAGGCTGGCCATCAGGCGTGGCCCGCGCTGATCTTTGCGATCGCGATGGCAAAAAAGAGGATCACCAGCGCGCCGAGCAACAGGCCCGTCACGAGCGCGCGCGATTTCTGCCGCGCCCGCACCTGTTCCAGTTCCTCGGGCGTCACGCGAACACCCACCGATCGGCGACAACCGCACCAAATAGCAGGAAAAGATAGAGGATCGAATATTTGAACAAGCGCCGCTCCGGGGCCATGCACGCGGGATCGCTTTCCCGCCGACGATAGACCTGGAAGGCGAACAGCGCGAACAGCGCCGTGCCCAAAAACGCCACCGTTCCATAAAGCGGGCCGGTCAGGCGCAACAGCACGGGGGCCATCGCCGCCACCGCCATAATCGCCGTGTAGAACCAGATCTGCCGCCGCGTGACGACTTCACCGGACACGACGGGCAGCATGGGGATGCCAGCAGCCGCATAATCGGTCTTCACGAACAGGGCGAGCGACCAGAAATGCGGCGGCGTCCAGAAAAAGGTCAGCATGAAGAGTGCAACGGGAAGCGCGGACACATTGCCGGTCACGGCAGCCCAGCCGATTACCGGGGGAAATGCGCCAGCCGCCCCGCCAATGACGATATTCTGCGCCGTGCGGGGTTTGAGCCAGACCGTGTAGACGAGAACGTAGAACAGGATCGACACGGCCAGGATCGCCGCCGCCAGCCAGTTGGTTGCGGTGCCTAGCAATATGACCGAGAAGAAGGACAGACCGACGCCAAAATGCAGCGCTGCTTGCCGGTCCATGCGCCCTGCGGGCAGCGGGCGATTGGCGGTGCGCTTCATCTTCGCGTCGAGATCGGCCTCATACCATTGGTTGAGCGCGGCGGCGGCGCCGGCGCCGAGCGCGATACACAGGATCGCCGTGAACGCCAGCACCGGATGGATTGATCCGGGCGCGGCGAGCAGGCCGGCAAGGCCGGTATAGACGACCAGCGTCATCACCCGCGGTTTCGTCAATGCGACGAAATCCCGCCAATGGGCTGGCAGCAGGGGAGCCGCGCTCCCGGCCATGATCGGCGAACTTGCCATATGCTCCTCATGCGTCAGCCCGGCGCATGATCGCGCCGGGACTGATCATCCGGGACTTCGCCCGGAGGGCACTCCGGACCACCCGGAATGCCTGTCTTTACAGCAGCCCGATCAGTCGATGACCGGCAGCGTTTCGAACTGGTGGAACGGCGGCGGGCTGGGTAGGGTCCATTCCAGCGTCGTCGCGCCTTCGCCCCACGGATTGCCTTCCGCCTTCTTGCCGAAGGCCAGCGACCAGATCAGGTTGACGAAGAAGATCAGCATGCCGGCCGCCATGATCTCATAACCATGGCTGGCCACCGCGTTCCACTTCGCGAAGGCTTCGGGATAGTCCGGGTAACGACGGGGCATGCCCGACAGACCCAGGAAGTGCATCGGGAAGAACAGGATGTTCACGCCAACGAAGAACACCCAAAAGTGCAGATGCCCGAGGAACTCGTTGTACATCTTCCCCGACATTTTGGGGAACCAGTAGTAGAATCCCGCAAACAGGCCGAACACAGCACCGAGCGACAGCACGTAATGGAAGTGCGCCACGACATAATAGGTGTCATGCAGCACGTCATCGACGCCACCATTCGCCAGCACGACGCCAGTGACGCCACCCACGGTGAAGAGGAAGATGAAGCCGAGCGCCCACATCATCGGCGTCTTGTAGCTGATCGAACCGCCCCAGATCGTCGCGATCCACGAGAAAATCTTGATGCCGGTAGGCACCGCGATGATCATGGTCGCGGCGGTGAAGTACATCTTCACGTTGACGCTCATGCCGGTGACGAACATGTGGTGCGCCCACACGACAAAGCCGACGACGCCGATCGCGACCATGGCGTAGGCCATGCCGAGATAGCCGAACACGGGCTTGCGGCTGAAGGTCGACACGATCTGGCTGACGATGCCGAAGCCGGGCAGGATCATGATGTAGACTTCGGGGTGGCCGAAGAACCAGAAGAGATGCTGGTAGAGTTCAGGATCACCGCCACCGGCCGCGTCATAGAAGGTCGTGCCGAAATTGCGATCGGTCAGCAACATGGTGATGGCCGCGGCCAGAACCGGGAGCGCCAGCAGCAGCAGGAAGGCGGTGACCAGCACCGACCAGACGAACAGCGGCATCTTGTGCAGGGTCATGCCCGGCGCACGCATGTTGAGGATGGTGGTGATGAAGTTGATCGCGCCCAGAATCGAGCTGGCGCCCGCGATATGCAGCGACAGGATCGCCATATCGACGGCGGGACCGGCCGAACCGCTGGTCGAGAGCGGCGCATAGACCGTCCAGCCGGTGCCAGCGCCGTTGCCGGTGCCACCGGGGACGAAGGTCGAACCCAGAAGCAGGACAAAAGCGGGGATCAACAGCCAGAAGCTAACATTGTTCATGCGGGGGAAGGCCATGTCCGGCGCACCGATCATGATCGGCACGAACCAGTTGCCAAAACCGCCGATCATCGCCGGCATCACCATGAAGAACACCATGATGAGGCCATGAGCGGTGATGAGCACGTTCCACAGATGATAGGCCTGATCGAGCGTGGCGGTAGGACCGTCGCTCCATTGCGCCCAGGTCTGGAGATACTGGATACCCGGCTGCGCCAGTTCGGCGCGCATCAGGCCCGAGATAGCGCCGCCGATAATACCGGCGACGATCGCGAAGATCAGATAGAGGGTGCCGATGTCCTTATGGTTGGTGGACATGAACCAGCGCTGGAAAAAGGCCGGCTTGTGATCGGCGTCATGATGATCATGGGCATGGTCGCCATGATGGTCTGCGGTAATGGTGGTCATGGCGTATCTGCCCTTACATCAAAGCTTGGCGGCGGGGGCGGCGGGCGCAGCGGCCTCCGCAACAGGGGCAACAGCACCGGGCAGCTTGCCACCCTGCGAGAGCACCCACTGGTCGAACTGGGCAGGCGGCAGCGCCTCGACCGCGATCGGCATGAAGCCGTGGCGCGCGCCACACAGTTCCGAACATTGGCCGTAATAGACGCCCGGCTTTTCGATCGTGAAGCTCTTCTCGTTCAGGCGTCCGGGCACGGCGTCCATCTTCACCCAAAGCGAAGGCACGGCGAAGCTGTGGATCACGTCGGCGCCGGTGATGATCAGCTTGATCGGCCGGCCAGCCGGCAGCACCAGGCGATTATCGGGCGACAGCAGATAAGGCTCGCCATTTTCGGCGGCTTTTTCCTTGGTCTGCAAATTCGACACGAACTCCGGAATGCCCGCATCGGGATATTCATAACCCCAATACCACTGATAGCCGGTGACCTTGACGGTCAGCGCATCCTTGGGCGCGGGCTTATACTGGTCGGCGAGCAGTCCGATCGACGGGATCGCGATCAGCAGCAGGATAATCACCGGCACCACGGTCCAGATCACTTCGATCAGGGTGTTGTGCGACGTCTTGGACGGCACGGGATTGGCGCTGCGCCGGAATTTCCACATCGCGTAGAGCATCAGGATCAGCACGAAGATCGAGATCGCGAAGATGATGGGGACCAGCATCACATCGTGCAGCCAGCGGGCGGTGTGGCCCGTGGAGGTGAATTGCTTTTGAAGCGTATATTCGCCCGGCATCGGCATGCCGATGCCCAGGGTCGGCTTCATCCGGGGCGGCGCCGCCACCTTGGCAGCGGGCGCGGCCGCCGTTGCGGCAGGCGCAGCGGCGTTCGCGCTCGATTCGGCCGGCGCGGCGGCATTGCCCGCAGCGGTGGCCGCAGCAGCCACATTGTCCTGCGCCAGCGCCTGACTGTCCATCGCCATGGCCGGCGCAAAGGCCAGCAAACCAGCGAGAACGAGCGATTTCACCATTTTCATAAGCGTCTTCTTACCCCGTAACCCCTTGGCGCCGCTGCAACGAAGACGCGCGTCTGCGCGTCGCCCCCGCCCGGTCGGTCTGCGGCGGCTTATAGGCATGGTTTTTCGATGCCTCAAGCATCCTCGCGCAGATTTTCTTCGCTGTTGCAACGCCCGCCCCGCCCGCCTATCTGCCTCCGCGCGCACAGGGGCGCAAACAGGGGAGCCGGGATGGCCCGAACTCCTGGTGGCAGGCGATCATCGGCGATCAGGACGCCGGGGCGCGACTGGGATCGAAACGGTATGACCGACGAAGAGGTATTGGCGGATTTCAGGGCGGCGGGGGCGCTGCTCGAAGGACATTTCATCCTGTCGTCGGGTCGGCGCAGCGCCAATTATCTGCAATGCGCCCGCGTGCTGATGAATGCCGAGCGCGCCGGTCGGCTGGCTCGCGCCATCGTACAGAAATTGCCGCGCGAACTGCGTGCTGAGATCGATCTCGTCGTCTCGCCGGCGATGGGCGGCCTCATCATTGGGCATGAAGTCGGCCGCGCGCTGGACAAGGACGCGGTCTTCCTCGAACGCCCCGAGGGTATTTTCGAACTGCGCCGGGGCTTTGCGATCACGCCGGGTCAGAAGGTGCTGATGGTCGAGGATGTGGTCACGACCGGCCTGTCCTCTCGCCAGGCGATCGAAGCGGTCGCGCAGGCGGACGGGATCGTCATCGCCGAAGCGGCGCTGGTCGATCGGTCGGCGGGCGAGGTCGATCTGGGCGTCCCCTTCTACCCGCTCGTCAGCATCAACTTCCCTGTCTATGACGCAGACGATCTGCCCCCCGAACTGGCCGCCGTTCCCGCCGAAAAGCCCGGAAGCCGGAAGGCCTGATGACCAACCCCCTGCGCCTAGGGGTCAATATCGACCATGTGGCGACCATCCGCAATGCGCGCGGGGGCGTGCATCCCGATCCCGTCAAGGCGGCGCTGCTGGCGGCGAAGGCCGGAGCGGACGGCATCACCGCGCATCTGCGGGAGGATCGGCGCCATATTCGCGACGAGGATATCGCGACGCTGATGGCGGCGCTCAATGTACCGCTCAATCTGGAAATGGCGGCTACGCAGGAAATGCTGGAGATCGCGCTGCGCCACCGGCCCCATGCGGTGTGCCTGGTGCCCGAAAAGCGGGAGGAGCGCACGACCGAGGGCGGTCTCGACGCCGCCGGGCAGGAGGACCGCCTGGCGCCGCTGATCGCGCGGCTGAACGACGCGGGAATCAGGGTCAGCCTGTTCATCGAGCCGGACGTGCGGCAGGTCGATGCCGCGATCCGGCTGAAGGCGCCGGTGGTCGAATTTCACACGGGCCGCTATGCCGAACTGGATGGCGCGGCCCGAGCCGATGAGTTGCGGCGCATCGCCGACGCGGCGGCGCTGGCGACCAAGAACGGGATCGAGCCGCACGCCGGCCACGGCCTGACTTATGGCAATGTCGGCCCGGTCGCGGCGATCCCGCAGGTCGCAGAACTCAATATCGGCCATTTCCTGATCGGCGAGGCGATCTTCGACGGGCTGGAGGGCGCGATCCGCGCAATGCGGCGGCAGATGGATCTGGCGCGGTGATCGTCGGGCTTGGCTCCGACCTCTGCAATATCGAGCGGATCCAGAACTCGCTCGACCGCTTCGGCGAACGTTTCGAACGGCGCGTATTCACCGATGTCGAGCAGGCGAAGGCCAATCGCCGCCCCTTCACGAAGGCGGGCACGCTCGCCAAACGCTTCGCCGCCAAGGAGGCTTTTTCCAAGGCGGTCGGGACCGGCTTTCGCGCCGGCGTGTTCATGCGCGACATCGGCGTCGTCAACGCGCCGTCGGGCGCGCCCACATTGGCGCTGACCGGCGGCGCGCTGTCGCGGCTGGAAGCGCTGGTTCCGGCGGGGCATAGGCCGGTCATTCACCTGACGCTCACCGACGATCATCCATGGGCACAGGCCTTCGTCATCATCGAGGCGCTGCCGCTGTGAGGATGGACTGTCCCGCGCCGATCTTTCAAGCGAGCAATAACCTATGCCGGCAGCCGACATGACCCCGGATTCCGCGCCCGATCAGGACCCGGTTGCACCCGCCGTGTCGCAGGGTGAGGGCATGCGATCCGTCAACTGGTTGCAGGAGGCGAAAAGCATCGTCCTGCTGGTCCTGGCGGTGCTCGCTTTCCACAGCTTCGTCGCCAAGCCCTTCTACATCCCCAGCGAATCGATGATGCCGGTGCTGTTGAAGGGCGACCGGCTGGTGGTCAGCAAATTCCCCTATGGCTGGTCCTATGTGTCGCCCAGTTTCCACCCCCTGTCCTTCATCAAGGGCCGGCTGTTCGGACACCTGCCCGAGCGCGGCGACATCGTCATCCTGTCGCCCCCCAACCGGCGCGAGGATTATATCAAGCGGGTGATCGGGTTGCCGGGCGACATATTGGAAGTGCGCGGCGGGCAGATCATCCTCAACGGTGTGGCCGTGCCGCAAAAGACGTTGAAGCCGCTACGTATCCCGGTGGACGGCAATGCGCCCTGCCCGGCGGCGCAATTCCCCGGCGCGCGCATCACGGGCGCGGACGGCAAGGAGATATGCGAACTGCCGATCAAGCAGGAGGTGCTGCCCAATGGCAAAACCTATCTGACGATCGATACCGGGCCGACCGCGCTCGACTGGTATGGTCCCGTCCGCGTGCCGGAAGACCATGTTTTCCTGATGGGTGACAATCGCGACAATAGCGCCGACAGCCGCGCGCCGCTGGAGGAAAATGGCCTGGGCGGACCCGTGCCGTGGGAGGCGATCGGCGGGCGGGCCGAATTCATCACCTTCTCGCTGGACGGCGATGCGGGCTGGAATCCTCTGAGCTGGTTCCATTCGCTGCGGAGCGGCCGCGCCGGGAACAGCCTGCGCCCGGCGAGCGTTACACCCGCGAAATAAACGATGAGCGAGGAACGGGTGAGCGACAAGCAAGTGCATATCGAGGAACCCGGCCCCAGCGAGATGCGCAGCGCGCTCGTCGCGCATGAGATGAAGCGGGCGGGCGTATGGATCGCGATGGGTATCGCCGTCGCTCTGGTCGTCCTGCTGGCCCAGCCGATCCTGCTCATCATGGCGGCGCTCGTCCTGGCGACGATGATGGACGGCGGCACGCGCCTGATGGGGCGGATCGCCCCGATTGGCCGGGGATGGCGGCTGACGATCGTCCTGCTCGCGGTGCTGGCCTTCCTCGTCTATACTTTATACCTCACCGGCTCCAGCCTCGCGGCGCAGGCGCAGGCGATGCGGGTCATCGTCGAAGCGCAGGTCAGCCGGATCGGTGGCTGGCTCCAGCAGCTGGGCGTGACCACCACCCCCGAAGATTTCAAGAGCCTGGCGACGCAGGCGATGAGTTCGCTGGGCCGCGTCACCGCTGCCGTCGGTACGGTCGTGGGCGTCATCACCAGCGGGGTCATGATGCTGGTGCTGGCGATCTTCATCGCGGTCGAACCCAAGCTTTACGAGCGCGGCGTCGCCTGGATGCTGCCGATGAGCAAGCGGACCAGCTTTTATGTCGTCGCGGACCGCATGGGCTGGACGCTGCGCCGGCTGATGTTCGGCCGGCTGATCGGCATGACGGTGGAGGGCGTGGGCGTGTGGCTGCTGCTGTGGGCCGGCGGCGTGCCGATGGCGGCGCTGCTCGGCATATTGACCGGCCTGTTCGCCTTCCTGCCCAATATCGGGGCGATCATCTCCGGTGTGCTCATCATTCTCGTCGGCTTTTCCGGCGGCACGAGCATCGGTCTCTATGCGCTGGGCGTGTATCTGGTCGTACAGATCATCGACGGCTATCTGATCGTGCCGATGGTGGCCAAGCGCGCCACCGATCTGGCCCCCGCCCTGGTGCTGGGCGCCCAGATATTGTTCGGCGCCTTGTTCGGGATATTGGGGCTGTTCCTTGCCGACCCGATCGTGGCGATGATCAAGGTCTATCTGGAGGAGCGCTCCAAGGCGCTGGAGGCCGGGCGCGGCGACAGTCTTCTATCCCGCGAAAGCGCTCAGGCATAAAAAAAGGACCCGCCGGGCGGGTCCTTTTTTCTATCAGCTGCGATGGATCAGCGGCCCGGCATTGGCATCGGCGCGCCACCCTGCTGCTGCATCATCTGCTGCATCCGCATGATGTCGGCCTTCGACTTGAAGTCGTGCAGCTCGACGTCGAACACCAGCACCGAATTGGCCGGGATCGGGCCAGCGGCCTGTTCGCCATAACCAAGCTGCGGCGGGATCCACAGGCGGTACTTGCCGCCCTTCTTCATTTTCTGAAGACCTTCGGAGAACCCCGGCACTACGCCGTCGATCGGCATGGCGGTCTGCGGATTCGCATCGAAGGTCGTACCGTCGAGCAAGGTGCCTTTATAGCCGACCAGCGCTACATCGGTCGGCGTGGGATTAGGCCCTACGCCGTCCTGAAGCACCTTATACTGAAGCCCTGACGCGGTCGTCACGACGCCCGCCTCCCGGCCATTATGCACGAGGAAGCTGGCTGGCGACGGCTCGATGCCACGCTGTCCAGCCCAAGCCAGGCCGCCCGCTGCGAGCGCCACGGCGGCGACACCAATCCAGAGGCGCGACAGCGACCCTTTGGCGATGGGTCGAAGGGGAACGGCCGTCGTGGACATGGCTAGGCGCCTCGATAGGAAGGTCGGATAGGATCAGGAAGCTCGACAACCGAAGCGACAGGCGCTCCGGGCAGGCTTCTTAACGAACGCCGTCGCGCTCGGCGCGCTTGCGCTCCAGCTTGCGCGCACGGCGCACGGCCGCCGCTTTCTCACGGGCGCGCTTTTCCGAAGGCTTCTCATAATGACGGCGCAGCTTCATTTCGCGATACACGCCCTCGCGCTGCAACTTCTTCTTGAGCGCGCGCAAGGCCTGGTCGACATTGTTGTCGCGAACGATGATTTGCATAACCCAGTCAATCTCCAGTCGAAAACGGGCGGTGCGCCGGACGATCAATATCCCTGTCCGACGGGCCAACCGAATATCATAAAGCTGATTCGTCGCAGGTCGCCCTACGCCGTGTGGGGCGCGCCCTATCAGCAGAGTCGCGCCAGTTCAACCCAAAAGCCGTCTCCGCCGGTGGCGATGCGCCCGGCCGTTATCGCGCGCAGTCGCCGCCGCCCTTGCCCAGCAGGTCGGCCTGCCTGCGTATTTCCTGCGCTGCCGTCTGCGCCAGCCAGGCGCGCCTTTCCGCCTTGTCGGCATTTTCCTCCGCCAGTTTGCGCGCCGCCTGCGCCTCGTTGCGCTGCTGCACCGCCATCCGCGCGTAAGTCACCGCCGCGATCGACAGGCCGCTCAGCAGGATGATGAGCAGGAAGGCAAAGGCGCCCAGCCCCGCCGCAATCCGCCGCGCCCGCCGCTGGTCCCGGCGAAACAGCGCTGCATAGGATGTGCCGAGCAGCCCGGCGATCAGCTTGAGCTTGACGATTCGCCGATCATTTTTCTGAAGATCGGGCGCGAGCGGTTCGAGCGGCTTGTCCGGGTCCAGCTCCCCCGCCGGATCGAGTGCGAAGAGCAGCGGCCGGGGAAAACATTCCTGCTCCGGGTCGCCCGGCTTGCCCGCAGCGATGACCGCAAAGACCGGCGCGCCGGGATTAAGCCGCTTGAAGGTGCGGATTTCCTTGTCCACCCAGATCGAACGCGCCGATGCGGGCGAGCAAATCACGATGAGGGCGTCGGACCGTTCGAGCGCGCCTTCCAGCTTGGGTCCCAGCTCGGATGCGCCGGGCAATTCATCCTCATCGCGAAATATCGGACGCAACCGGGCGGGGATCGACCCACGGTCGCCCAATGTCCCGACCAGCCCGGCCGGCACGCGATAATTTTCGATCGCGCGGTGAAGCCAGCGCGCGAAGGCGATGTCCGCATGGCTATAACTGATGAAGGCGGCATAGCGCCCGCTGCCAAGCCCGCCAACGAGGCTAGTCAGTTGTTTTTGCGCGAATCCCGCCAGCTCGACCCCGCCAGACAGGACTGGCTTTCCGAGCGCTGCGGCGGTATCCACGGGAGCGGAAAATATCTTGCCGAGGGGATTTGACATGAAACGCACGATCCTAGCCGCGAGCCTGATTGCCGGCGCGGCCGCAGGCCATCCCGTCAGTGGCTTTGCGCAGGCAGGAAATCCCCCGGCCAGCGTGCCGCAACCGGCCGCCGCCGCTCCCGCCGTCACCTCGGCCGATCTGTTTGCCCAAGCCATCGCCGCGCGACAGGTGGCGGATTTCGCCCGGCGCGAGCGTGACCCCTATGCGATGCTGACCGCCGCGCGCATGCTGAAGCAGGTGCCGGTGACCGATGGCGAAGGCAGCACCGATGCTGCGGCCTTTTCCCCCGACAGCCTGTTCGCGGAGGCCAAGGCGCTGGCCCGCGACGACCAGCCATTGTTGTTGCAGATTCGCCTGTCTCAATCGGCTTCGGGCCGGGGCGTGATGGCGTCGGCGTTCGGCAAGGGGCTGGTGCGCCGCGTGCTCGACGTCAATCCGCGCAACGCCTACCGCTTCAACGTCACCGCCAGGGGTGGCGAACCGCTGCGGATCGGCGCGATCGGCGATATCGGCACGAGCATGTATATCCGCCTGACCGATCTGTCGGGCAAGCAATTGTGCCTCGACGACAATGCCGACTATGCGCCGGTCTGCGCGGTGACACCGCGCGCGTCGGGCAATGTCCGGGTGGACATCGGCAATAAAAGCGGCGCGCGCAGCCGCACGGTCGTTTTGAGTAATTAAAACCAGCAGGCCGGGCATTGGATCAGTTCCCGGTGTACAGTTCGCCGATCGACAGGCTCGCCCGCCCCGGCGCGGCGGCCAGCAAATCCTTGATCGGCGTCACCAGACGATCGACCGCGCGCTGATTTTCAACCGTGCGCAGCAGCAGCCTGAATGGCTCCGGCGGTCGCGGGGTTACGAGCGCAACAACATGATCGGTGCCATAGGGCGCGATCACCTGACTCTCCAGAATCGGCAGCGTCTGGCCGGGTGCAAGCTTGCCGTCGCCATCCGCCGGGGTCGTCGGATAGAGCCGCTGCACCGTCCCGTCCGATGCGACATTGAACACGGTCGCATAACGATCGCCGCCCGGCTCGACGCCGCCGGCTGGCTGGCTGAGCGCAAGCGTCACCGGCGCGCCGGACGCGTAACGCGCGCCATTTTCCAGCGGCCCGATCATGATCCGCGCCTGTCGTTCGGACAGGAGCGGGCGCAGGGCCTCCATCGCCGCCCAATTATCCATCACCCCGCGCACCTGCGAGACGGTTTTGACATTTTGCGCCACCATGTCGCCGGTCCGCCGCAGCATCACCTGTTTGCCCGCATCCCAGACGAAATCGGCGCCCTTGCCGTCGGTCAGAATGCGCCAGGGGAAATCGCCGGTAACGCTGGCGCGCGCCTTGGCGTCCGCAACATAGAGACCGGGCAGCAGCGGGGGCGCGGGCGGTCGGGGCGACGGCAGCACCGTCGCGAACAGGCCCTGACCGTCCCGTCCCGCCGGGATGACCATATTGCTTTCCTGCCGCTGGCCGCTGAGCGCGCGGACCTGAACGTTGAGATAGGCCCCAAGTTCGCCCACGGACACCACGCCGTCGCCATTCTGGTCTGCCGCCCATGTCTTGCCGTTCGCGCCGACCGTGGTCATCCCCTGTTCGAACGACCAGGTCAGGAAGCCGCGCGCCGGTGCGCCCTCCGCCGGAAGCGCATTTTCCCAAGCGACCTGATCGTCTTTCGCCGCGCTGAGGAAAAAGAGATTGGGCAGATCCTCCCGCGTCGCCGCAATACCCGCGCTGTCCGCGCTGGCGAGCACGCTGGCGAAGCGGGGCGACGGCCGCGCGGTCAGCTCGACATTGCGCCCGGCGAGCGTCAGGCGCGGCGTCATGCCCATGGCGCGCGGATCGACCGAACGGTGCATCGTCCCGGAATGGCAGGTATCGGCCATCATCAATATCTGAACGTCGCGCGGCACATAGCGCGCGAGCCAGTTGTAAAAATCCTTGTCCACAATATAGCGTTCGGGATCCTCATGATCGGGATCGAAGCCGGGAAGCGGCAGGAACTGGTCGGTGTCGCCGTCGCGCGTACCCTTGACCGTGGCTTCGGCGAGCGCGCCGTGGCCGGTATAGTAAAAGAAGATCCAGTCGCCCGGCTTGGACCGCAGGCCCAGGGCGTGCAGCGCCGTCTCGACCGCCGTGCGGCTGACGCCGTCATTGCGCAAGATGGTGACGTCGGTCGCCCCCTGACCCCGGACCAGCGTCTCCATCGCCGCCAGATCATTCTCCGGGCCGGCAAGGTCCATGATCAGGCTGGAATGGAAGCGCCATGACCCCACGAGCAGCGCCCGCGTCTCCGCGTGAGCATAACCTGGGTCAAGGAATATTGTGACAAATGCCGCCACTACTGTGACCCAGAGACCACGCCGCCCTTTCGACATTTGGATCTCCCACGCTTTTTTGTTGCCTGATCAATCACTAACACATAATCTGATAAGCCTTAGGTGAGCAATAACTATATCGTGACTCGGGGCGGACAGATGACGATCCAGCGACTCTTGCTAGCCATTGCAACCGTAACGTTTTCCACGGGGATGGGTCTGGGCGCCCTGGCGCAAAGTGGAACCGGCTCGTCGCCGCCAAAGGAGCATACGGATGGCGCCAGCGGACGCGGCGTCAGGATTATCGCGCCCGAAGGACCCGCGCCCGAACCCGTTGCAAAGCAGCAACAGACGCCCGCAGTCAATGCGATCAAACTGCCCGCACCTGCCAGCAGCGTCGGGCTTGTCCCACCCCCTTCCGCGCTCAAACCGTGCGACCGGCCTTTCATCAAGCCGACACTGCGGTTCGCCGATCCAGCGGGATTCGACCGGACGTTGCGCAACAAATTGCGGAGCGGGCGCACTGTCACCATCGATCTGGAAACGCCCTATCCGGTCAAGAATGAAGCCCCCGCCCCGCTTGGCGCATGGCTCAACGAAATCCAGAAGGGCGGGGGCATGGTCACGGTCGCGCCCTATTGCCAGAAGGGACGCGGTTTTGGCGATTTCATGGCGCGGATATTCGGCGGGGCGCCGGCCGATCCCTATCAGGCCGCGCGCAAATATGACGCTACGCTGCATGTCGATTCGATCGACCAGGTGGTGACCCAGATAGAATTTACGCCGCGCCGGGCCACGCGATGAACCGCATCGTCGCCGTGCGCCGCCGGGCGCTCTGCCTTCTTGTGGGAGTCATTCTGGCGCTGCTGGGCGGAAGCCCCGCATGGGCGGCCGACGAGCCTCGCCTCGCGCTGGTCATCGTCAATGGCGGCTATCAATCCTTCGACAAGTTGCCCTCGACCTATGCCGATGGCGACAAGATCGCGACCGCGCTCAATGCAACCGGCTTCGTCGATGCGACCGGCACAGGTCCGGTGCAGGTCCGGCGCGACCTCACTCGCGCGGCGATGCTGGAAGCGATCGCGCAGTTCCGCGAAAGGCTTGCGGCGGCTGGACCGAAAGCTTTTGGGACGCTTTATTTTTCCGGCCATGGCGCGGCGCTCGGCAGCTATGGCGATGTCATGCTGCTGCCGGTGGATGCAGGCCATGACGTCAGCGCCGAAAGCGCGACGCTCACACGCGCGACGCTCACACGCAACCTGCTGGGGTCGGGCGCTAAAACGGTGCTGATCGTGCTCGACATGTGCCGCAATGTGCTGTCCGCGCCGCCGCCTTCGCTCACCCAGCTCATTGCCGAGCAGACCGGCGTCGCGCAAAGCGCCGTCGGTGATCTGGCGGGCAGCAAGGGCTTGCGCCGCATGGTCCGCGCCCCGGCGGCGGCGGTCCGGCCGGATCAGGGCTATCTGGTCGCCTTTTCCACCAGCGCCGATCAGTTCGCCTTTGACGACGGCATATTCTCCAAGGTGCTGGCCGAAGAGATCCGGCGGCCGCAGCAGAATATCGCCGATGCGCTCAAGCGTGTGTCGGACCGCGTCGCCCTGTCATCGGGCAAGAATTTTCAGAAGCCGACCTTCGACTATGGTTTGCAGGGCGCGCCACCCTGCTTCATCTCCTGCGACCGGACGGCGGGCGACCGCTTCTATGATTGCGCAAATTGTCCCTGGATGCGACCGATCCCGGCGGGCACGACGCCGTTCGGTTCGCCCCGAACCGAAGCCGGGCGCGGCGGCGACGAGCCGGTGCAGGCCGATATCCGGATCGACCATCCGTTCGCGATCGGCGTCTATGAAGTCACGATCGCCGAATGGAGCGCCTGCGTGCGCGACAATGCCTGTCCGAAACTGGGCAATTGGGCAAAGGAAAATCCCAATCCGCTGATCCCGGCCACCGACATCAGCTATGAGGATGCTCAGGCGTTCGTCGCCTGGATTTCCGTGCAATCGGGCCGACCCTATCGGCTGCCGACCGATCAGGAATGGGAATATGCGAGCCGCGCGGGCGCGCAAACCGCCTTCCCCTGGGGCGATGAGATCAGCCCGTCGCTCGCCAATTACGATCATACTGCCAGCTATCGCGGATCGGAAACCGCACCCTATCGCGGTTATCCCGAAGTCGTGAACGGCTATCCCCCCAATGCCTTTGGCCTCAACCAGATGCAGGGCAATGTGTGGGAATGGACCTCTGGATGCACCGACACATCCTGCCGGTCGCGCACCATTCGTGGCGGATCGTTCCAAAGTGCCCCGGATGAGTTGCGCAGCGCCAATCGCCTGACGATCGCGCCGGGCAAAAGACGGCAGGATACGGGCCTGCGCGTGGTGCGCGATCTGGAGGCCGATGAAATCGGCGGAGTTTCCTGACCAGCCGGGAGGGCTGGCGTGAAAACAACGTAAAAAGAAGACTGACTAAAGGGTGATATGATGAAGACTATATTTTCCGTTTCCGCTGCGCTGCTGGCGCTGTTGCCGGTCGCCGCCGGTGCCGCGCCCTATCTGGCGACCGTGGGCAGCCCCAACAGCATGCAACATACCGCCGTCAGCACCGCGCTCGACCTCAACCAGCTCGATGACGATGACGCCGACAGCGCCGAAACGCCGGGCGATGCCGATACGGTCGGCGGCGCATTCACCTATTGGGGTTCGGCCGGTCAGAAAGGGCAGCGCTACGACCTGCGTTACCAGAAGGCGTTCCGCCCGTTCGAAGGCAGCCGCGCGCGTGTGCTTGTGGAGCCGGTGCTGAACATCCTCCATGTCAACAATGGTAAAACGGCAACGATGGGCACGCTGTCCACGGGCGTCGAGCTGCCGGTTCAGCCCAACTGGTTCATCACCCCGCGCATCGCCTATGGCGTGACTGACGCAGGCCCCTATTTCGGGTCCACCAGCAGCGAGATCCTGACCGTTTCGGCGACAAGCCGCTACAAGATCGCGCAGGTCGGCCGTGGCGATCTGACCATCGGCAATATGATCGCATTTTCGACGACGACCGATATCGGTCTGGGTCGCAAGCCGGGCTTCTATATCAAGGAAAATGTCGTTACCTTCCGCAACGGGCTTGCCTATCAGCTGCCGTTCAAGGGCCGGATGTTCGGTGGCCGCCAGGGTTCCTTGCGCATGAGCTATGTGTGGACCAAGCTGACCGACGATCCGCAATCTTATGAAAATGTGCATGAAGCCGGCATCAGCATCGGCGTGCGCACGCGCGAGGCGGAGCAGAAGAACCGTTTCGAACAAATGCGTATTGGCCTGCTCTACACCCATGCGGTGAGCAGCTTTTCGCATGATTTCGATTCTGACGCAGTCACGTTGACGCTGGGCTATCGATTCTAAACCGGATCGAAGGCTGACATTTCAGGAGGGGAACGGGCATGACGCGCCGCTTGGTCATTTGGGCTTTTCCGGCATTGCTCGCACTGCCGGCGGCGTTGCTGGCCCAATCGCAAAAGGCGGAGGAGCCGGTGTTCATGACCGGCGCCGAGCCCGTTTCCCCCGAAGCCTATGCCAAACTGCCCAAGCAAGGGCGTTTTCGCGCCTATCTGCCCAAGCGGATCGACCTGTCGGGGGCTTATCCGCCGCCCGGATCGCAGGGACCGCAGCCCAATTGCGTCGCCTGGGCCACAACTTACGCCGCGCGCACTTTCCTCAATTTCCGCGACAAGAATGTTCAGCCGGACAAGCCATCGGAGCAGATGAGCCCGGCCTATGTCTATAATCGGCTGCGCAAGCCGGGCACGCCCTGTTCGGGCACGATCAGCATCGTCCAGGCGCTGACCCTGCTTCAGAATGAGGGGACGGTCACGCTGGCCGACTTCCCCGACGACATGACCAAATGCGCGATCCCCGCCGATGACGCGTTGCGCGCCAAGGCGGGCGATTATCGCCTGCTCGACTGGCGGGCCATCGACCGGGAGACCAAGGATGACTGGCGCACCCCGATCATATTGGACGATATCAAGGGCGCGCTGGCGCGGGGCGCGCCCGTGATCTTCGCCATGCCGGTCGCGGCCGATTTCAAGGCGTTCCGCGGTGACGGCATCTATCGTCGCAGCGAAAAGCCGGTCGCCAATTTTCACGCCATGGCGATCGTCGGCTATGACGAGGACCGGCAGGCGCTGCGCATCATGAACAGTTGGGGTCCGGTCTGGGGCGACAAGGGCTATGCCTGGATCGACTATGGCGCGTTCAAACTGCTGGCGGGCGAAGCCTATTCGCTCGAAGCCCCGCCCGCCCCCGCAGGACCGCCCCCGCCGCCCAAGACCGACGCGCAACGCTTTTCCGAAGCGCTGGCCACCCTGCCCTGCGGCGCCGTGACCGTCACGCCCGCGCGTGGAGGCCCCAGGATCACCGGCTTTTCAGGCGACAGCAAAGCGCTCGACGCGCTTCGCGACCTGGCGCTGAGGGCCGATCCCGCGACGAAGTGGAATGCCCGCTATCTGCCTTGGCCGCAATGCGAGGCCGCCCTGACGCTGGCCGGTCCGCTGGCGCGTCCGGGCACGACCATCGCGGCACTGACGCCGACGGGTCAGACCCGGCCGGGTGATCCGGTGGAGATGAAGGATAATGACATGTTCGGCGTCACCGCGACGACGACCGCCGATCGCCCCTATCTGAACATCATCTATCTTCAGGCGGATGGCAGCGCGGTGGAATTGCATCGCAGCAAGCCGGGCGCCGATGGCCGCGCCGCGCGCCGGATCAGCATCGGCCTCAGCAAGACCGAGCAACGTTATGCGGTCGCGCCGCCCTATGGTCATGAACTGATCGTCGCGCTGGCGTCCGCCAGTCCGTTATTCGGCGATGGCGAGGTGATCGACGGGACCGAGCGGCAGTTCCTCACGCGGCTGCGGGCGAAACTGGTCGCCAATCCGGGCAGCAATGTGTCGGCGGCCTTCGTGCGCCTGCACACGAGCAACTGATCGTTCGGCGATGGCGGCCCATCCCGACAAGGGGCGCAGGCGCCGCCTGACATTGCCGCCGGTCGCGCCCGTGGTCCGCTTCGGAGCGATGGCCGTGGCGTTCCTGCTGGGCGTGGCCGGTTTTTCGCAGGCCTTTGCCGACGCGCATATCCCCATGACGCTGGCGCAGAGCGCGCTGCGGGCCATTCGCCTCATCGTCGGCAATTTTCCCGAGGCGCTGGAGGGGCGCGACCTGCCGCTGACGTTACAGATCGCGCGCTGGGCACTGCCGCTGCTGACCTTCTGGTCCACGGTGGCGCTGGCATGGGAACAGTTGCGCAATCCGCTGCGCCTGGTGCTCATCCGTGCGCGCGGCGAGCATGTCGTGATCGCGGGCGATTCCGGCCATGAGGGCGGGTTCGCTGCGCGCGCCGCGATGGGAGAGCTGGCCTATGGGCGGCGCGTCCTGCTGTGGCCGCAGGATCGCCGCGCGACCTGGGTCGCGGATGCGCTGGAGGAAGGCGCGGCGGAAGTCGAACAGCGGGAAGCGGGCGCAAACGCCGACGACCTCGCGCTCGACAAGTCCCGTGCCGTTCTGCTGCTCAGCCGCGACGCGCGCACCAATATCGCGCTGGCCTCCGCCGTGTCGGCACAGGCCGCAACCACACGTCCGGCGGGCGATCCACTAGACGTGCTGCTGCGCGTCGATGATCTCGATCTGCGGCGCAGCGTCGAACAGCGCTTCAATGAGGGCGATCGCAAGACCGCGCGGGTACGGTTGGTGTCCCTGCCCGACATCGCCGCCCGGCAATTGTCGCTGGCGCATCCGATCGACGCCTTCAGGCGCGAGGGCGTGCGCACCCGGACCATTCTTGTCCTGGGCTTCGCGCCGGTGATCGAACGCTTCATCCTGCGTTCGCTGGCGAGCGGCCATTATCGCGACGGCGGCAAACCGGCCTTTTTCGTGCAGGCGCCGGGCGCGCCAGAGATCGAGGCGGGCTTCCGATCACGCCATCTGGCGGCCGACGCCATGGCCCCGATATCCTTCATGGAGGCGCGATGCGAACCGGCGCTGGCCCCCGGCCTCATCGACGCATTCGTCGACCGGCATGGCGAGCCGGTCGCCATCCTGATCGACCAGCCGGACGATGACCGAGCGCTCGCTCTCGCGCTCGCGATCGACGCGCATTACCGGGCGCGCGCGCTGCCCGCGCCGCCGATTCATGTGCGCATGGACGGCGTTTACGATCATCGATTGGGCGCGGGCATCTTCAACTTCGGCGATCTGTCCGCGCTGGCGGGCACGGAGATGCTGTTGCAGGACGGCCATGATGCGCTCGCCCGGTCGATCCACGATTTCTACCTCGAAGGCCGCTTTGCCGAAGGCGACCGCATCGGCGCCCGTGCATCAATGCAGGAATGGGAAGATCTGCCGGAAAGTTTCCGCGACGATAATCGTCTGGTCGCCGACTGCTATCAGCTCAAACTGCGCGATATCGGCGCGCGGCTGATCGATGGATCGGGGCCGACGCTGCTGCTGGACGCCGCCGAGCTGGAGGAATTGTCACGCGCCGAACATGATCGCTGGATGGCGGCCAAGCTGGTGCAGGGCTGGACCTATGGCCCCGAGCGCGACGATGCCCGCCGCATTCATCCCGATATCGTGCCCTATGATGCTCTGACCGAAGCGATCAAGGATCTCGACCGCGAGCAGGTGCGGATCATGACGCGACTGCTCGCGGCGACTGGCCGACGAGCGTTGCGGACGCTGACCCTGATGATCCGGCCAGGCGGCGATGAGCCGCCACCTGCGATCGAACCCATGCTATCGGCGCTCGCCGATCATTATCCCGACCGTGTGCCGCTGTTCATCGGGGATTTCGCCGATCCTGCGGCGCGGCAGGCGCTGACCGGCCTTCAGGCGACAGGCCAGCTCATCCAGCTTATCCTGTCCACCCACGCACAGTCAGTCATCGACGCGCTGCCGGCCAGCGAACAGGCCGCTGCCACCACCCTGTTTCGCGCCGCCGACCGGGTGCTGGTCCGCAGTGGTGACGCGGAGCCGGTTGCGGACCTGATCGTCACGACCATGGCCGTGGATGATTCGCGCGCGATATGGCTGAACCCGGACGGATCGATCCGGCGCGCGCCGTGGACGCGATGAACCCCGCACGGCGGCTCCTGACCGGGCTGGGTGCGGGCGCATGGCTGGTCGTGCGGGCGTTGCGAGGCATGACCCGACGCATCGTCGCGGGAGACTTGCTGGCGGAGCGACAACTTGGCGCGGCGCTGCCGCTCTACATCTGGGGTCCGCTCACTACCCTGTTGCCGCTCGCCGCGCTGGCGGGCGTGATCGCGGGGATCGGCGCATCTCGCCTGCTCGGCGTCTACAATGCCGAAATTCCGGTCCTGACCATGCTCACGGAAACGCTGTTGCGCGATGTCGTGCCGCTGCTCGTCGGCCTGTTCGCATCCGGCAGCGTCTCGGTCGAGCTGTCGTCGCGGCTGGGGGCGATGTCGCTCAATCGCGAGATCGACGCGCTGGAGGCGCTGGGGCGCGACCCGGTCGATCATGCGCTGGGACCATCGGTGATCGCGGTGCTGCTGTCCACGCCCGTTCATATGCTGCTCGCCGGATTGTCGGCGCTTGCCGCGTGCGGGCTGCCGCTGCGAATGTCCGCCAATATCGCGTGGCGCGCATGGGCTGGCTTTGCCCTGTCCCACGCCGCCGCCAGCGCGATGCTGACGGGCATGGCCAAAGTGCTGCTCTACACGCTGATCGCCTTTGCCGTGGGCAGCGCGATCGGCGCCAAGCCGGTGCGATCACCGGCAGATATCGGGCGGCGGGCGACCACCGCCTTCACCGCCGGGCTGCTCGGCATCTTCACGGCGGCGGCGCTGTGGACGGCACTGCTATGAACAGCGTACTGCGATTCGACGCGGTCAGCCTCGTCATCGGCGGCGTGCGGCTGTTCGATGCGATCGATTTTGCGCTGGATGCCGGTGAGCGAGTAGCGATTGTCGGCGATAGCGGCTCGGGGAAAAGCTGGATTCAGCGCCTTGCCATCGGGTTGACCGTACCGACCAGCGGCGGCATCCATCTGATGAACCGCGCGCTCGACGAAGCGGATCAGGAGGAGCGCCGTCTGTTGCGCGCCCGTTGCGGTCTCGTCATGCAGGGCGGATCGCTGCTTGGCGAGTTGAGCGTCGAGGATAATCTGCGCCTCGCCATGGGCGCTACCTCTATGCGCAATGTCCGGGCGGCGCGGCGGATCGACCGGCTGCTCATGGAATTCGGGCTTGAACAATATGCCGCCGTCCCCGCCGCGCTGCTGTCCGTGGGCGAGCGTCGCCGCACCGAACTGGCACGGGCCTTTGCACGCGATCCCGACCTGCTGATCCTCGACGAGCCATTCGAAGGGGCCTTCGCGCGATCGCAGGGGCTGGAGGCCCAGGTTGCGCGGCGGATCCTGCCCCGGAACCGGGCGCTGTTGCTGCTGACCCAGGACCTCGCGCTGGCGGACCGTCTATGCGAGCGGACCTATCGGCTGGAGCATGGCCGACTGATTCAACAGGACACAGCGGTGACAGAGCCAGTCGCGATATCCTGAGCGAAATCGGACACCGCCTGTTCCATCGCCTCGCGGAAGGCCGTGGCGCGCATCGATCCGCTGGCGGAAACGATCGGGCGGGTCGCGCAGTAGCGGCCGGACCAGATCGCCTTGCCCTGCGTCACCTGCGTCACATCGAACGCAACCACTGCGCGGGCCTGCCCCCCGGCCGCTTCCTCCTCGAACCGATCCAGCACCGTGACGATGCGGCGATCGGCGGCGAGCGCGAGATCGGGACCCGCGACCGTGGCGAAGCGCGTGCGCAGGCCCGCGACGAGCGCACGCGCCAGCACCGCCGGCGGCGGCTCCTCCCAGAACAGCGTTGCCGCCTGCCTTATCTCGCCCGGCGCGGCAGCGTCGACATAGGCGTAGCGCAAGGCTCCGGTCAGCCCACGCGCCTGCACCGGCGCCACCGCGAAGGATGGCGCGGCCGCCGGTCGAACCGGGGATGTCGTGGCGAAATGTGGCGAGAGGCGCAGGATCACCGGCCGGTCGCCGCCCTTGAGGGCCGCGCAACCGGCCAGCGTCAGCAGAAGCATCAACGATCGCAAATGTTTCATTTCGACTCTCCGGGCGCTGGCGGATCGGCATAGCGCTGTCCCCGGATCGCATAGGTGGGGTCTCCGGCGAGCCGTTCGCTGAGCGAACCGAGACTGGCGCTGGTCCGTTCCAGATTGGCGCTGGTCGCGACCAGTGAAGCGGACGCGCCCTCCAGGATCATGCGCACTTCGCCCGCGCTCGTCTTGCCTTCGGCCAGAAGCCCGGCGATGCTCGCCTGATTCTGCGCGACCAGCGACTGCGTTTCGCGCAAGATGCCGTTCAGCGCGCCGACATCAACCTCCGACGCTCGCCCCGTCACCTTGCGCATATTGGCGAGCGTCAGCGCGATATCGCCCTTGCCGGGTGAAAAGCTGCGATCCAGTTGCCCGCTCAGCGAATTGAGTGCCGCCAGCGTTTCTGTCGCGTTGCGCGCGACCTGCGCCATATCGACCGCGCTCGCCCCCTTGCCGCCGCTGCCCTGAAGCATCGCCTGCAACCGCTGGGCCATGCCATTGGCCGCCTTGGCCACGGCGGCGGCTTCGCCCACGGCGACCGAAGCCGTTTCGAACAGGTCGGCGGGGCGGCGACATCCGGCGATGGTCTGCCCATCGGCCGCGCCCGTGATGGCAGGCACCGCGTCACAGCCGGAGGCGCGCCGCGCCAGCCCGCATTGCGCTGCGGGGGCTTCGAGTGCGACCAGTTCGATCCGGGGCGATGTGAAGGGATTGGCCGAGGATATGGTCGCGAACGAACAGGCCGACGGACGCCATCCGCGCTGGACCCCCATACGCACCGCGAATGTGCGACTGGTCCCATCGAGATCGATCGACCGGACCTCGCCGATCGGCGCGCCACGAAAATAGACCTGCACGCCCGGCGAAACGCCAGCGACATCGTCCAGGGTCGTAGCGATCACCCGTTGCTGGAAAAATGGGTCCGGAACCAGCGCGAGTATGGCGACAACCGCCACGGCCAGGATTGCGGCCCCCACGCCCCATTTGATCTGCGTTCTTGGATCCGGCGTCATGGCCTGCTCCCCCGACCTCGAACACAGACGCGCCCGACCCGCTTGTCAAGACCGTTCCTCTTAATGGAGATCAACTTCTCCCGGCACGACCGATATGCGAACAAAAACCGATGCATAAGGCTCTTGCCCCATGCATGACTTTTGCTCATTACCCGCTCCATGTACCGGCTTCGTCCCGAAAGATCGCTGCTGATTCTGATGCTCGCATTCGGGGTGGTCGTGACCGCCATCGGCGGGACCGTGTGGCTTTATATCAGCCAGCAAAACGGCGTCCGCTGGGTCAATCACACCCTGCGGGTGGAAGATAGCCTGTCGGCCATCCTGTCGAGCGTCCAGGCCGCCGAGAGCAGCCAGCGCGGCTATATGCTGACGGGGCAAAAGCCGTTCCTCGCCCCGTTCGAAGAAACGAAATCGAGCTGGCGCGGCGACATGCTGCGCCTGCGCGCCGAGGTGAACGACAATGAGGTGCAGCGGCAGGCCGCCGCCGAACTGGAACAGATGGTCGGCCAGCGCCTCGCCCTGTTGCAGCTCGGTGTCGATCGCCGTGCCCATGACATGACCGTCGCGCCGGAAGGCTTCCGGCCGGGTCTCATCGCCATGGCCAAGCTGCGCGCCCATGTCGCCGCGATGAAGGCGCATGAGGAACGCTTGTTGCGAACCCGCAGCCTCGCGGCTGGCCGATTGAGCAATATGGTGTCGGTCGGCCTGGCGGTCAGCACCGCGCTCATCATCCTTCTGGGGCTGATGGCGCTGCAAACCGCCCGCCGCCGCATGGAAGACGCCATCGCCAGCCAGCGCGCGCTCGCCGACGTCAACAGTCGGCTGGTGACAGAAGCGACCGAGCGCGAAGCCGCCGAGGCGCAAATGCGCCAAATGCAAAAGATGGAATCGATCGGCCAGCTGACCGGCGGCATCGCGCACGACTTCAACAATATGCTGGCGATCGTCATCGGCTCGCTCGACATGGCACGGCGGCGACTGGCGCCCGGCGGTGATCCGCGCATCGCGACCGGCATCGACAATGCCACCGAAGGCGCGCAACGCGCGGCGCAACTAACGGCGCGACTGCTCGCCTTTTCCCGGCAACAGCCGCTCGACCCACAGCCGACCGACGTCAACAAGCTGGTCGGCGGCATGTCCGAACTGCTGCGCCGCACGATCGGGGAGGGGGTGCGCGTCGAAACCGTGCTGGCCGGTGGCCTGTGGCGGGCCAGCATCGATGCGGGGCAGCTGGAGAGCGCGATCATCAACCTGTGCGTCAATGCGCGCGACGCCATGCCGGGCGGAGGCAGGCTGACGATCGAGACCGCGAACGCCCATCTCGACGACGCCTATGCCGCGATCCATCATGAAGTGGTCTCCGGCCAATATGTCGTCGTTTCCGTCACCGATACCGGCACCGGCATGCCCGCCGAAGTGGTCGAGCGCGCCTTCGACCCCTTCTTCACCACCAAGGGCGTGGGCAAGGGCACCGGCCTAGGTCTCAGCCAGGTGTTCGGCTTCGTCAAACAGTCGAAGGGCCATGTCAAAATCTATTCGGAGCCTGGTCAGGGCACGATCATGAAAGTCTATCTGCCGCGCCATTATGGCGAGGATGCCGCCAATGACCATGGCCGACCGGCCTTCACCAGCCTTCCCCACGCGCAAGGCGAGGAAATCATCCTCGTGGTCGAGGATGAGGAGCAGGTACGCCATATGTCGGTCGATGCGCTGCGCGAACTCGGCTATACCGTGGTGCAAGCGTCCGACGGCGAACAGGCACTGGGTCTGCTGACGATCCAGCCGCGCATCGACCTGCTGTTCACGGACGTCATCATGCCCGGCATCACCGGCAAGGTGCTGGCGGATCGCGCGCGTGCACACCGGCCCGACCTCAAGGTCCTCTACACTACCGGCTATACCCGCAACGCCATCGTGCATAACGGGATGCTCGATCCGGGCGTCGCCTTCCTGCCCAAGCCCTTCACGCTCGACCAGCTGGCGCTCAAGGTGCGGCAGGTACTCGACGAGGCTGTTTCGCCACCAGCTTGATCAGGGTTGTGGACAGGGACAGGCCAAGGATCATATCATGAACAAATGGCCGTTCTCTCCACCCCCGAAAAGCTGATCATCCTGGCCGACGCAGCCAAATATGACGCTTCCTGCGCCTCCTCCGGCACGACGAAGCGCGACAGCCGCAAGGGCGGTATCGGATCGACCGAAGGGATGGGCATCTGCCATTCCTATGCGCCCGACGGCCGCTGCATCTCGCTGCTGAAGATCCTGCTGACCAACAGTTGCATCTTCGACTGCCATTATTGCATCAATCGCCGGTCGAGCGATGTCCGCCGCGCCCGCTTTTCGGTGAAAGAAGTGGTGGACCTGACCCTCGATTTTTATCGCCGAAACTATATCGAGGGGCTGTTCCTGTCGTCCGGCATTATCCGTTCGTCCGATTATACGATGGAACAGATGGTCGCGGTCGCCCGCAGCCTGCGCGAAGAGCATGGGTTTCGCGGTTATATCCACCTCAAGACCATTCCCGACGCCGACCCCGAACTGACGTGGCAGGCAGGACTGTTCGCGGACCGGCTTTCGATCAATGTCGAACTGCCGACCGAACAGGGATTGCAGCGGCTCGCGCCCGAAAAAAACGGCGCTCGGATCGAGGGCGCGATGGCGCAGACCCGCAACAGCATCGAGGATATGGGCGACGCTCGCCGACGGTATAAACATGCGCCCCGTTTCGCGCCCGCCGGCCAGTCGACCCAGATGATCGTCGGGGCGGACGGCGCGGACGACCGCGCCATCATCACCCGCGCGAGCGACCTGTACAGCCGCCATGCCTTACGCCGGGTCTATTACAGCGCCTTTTCGCCGATCCCCTCGCCAAGCGCCGTGCTGCCGCTCAAGCGCCCGCCCCTGCTGCGTGAGCATCGGCTCTATCAGTCGGACTGGATGATGCGCTTCTATGGCTATTCGGCAAAGGAAGTCGCGAGCGCGGCCGATCCGATTTCCGGTTGCCTGCCGCTCGATATCGATCCCAAGCTCGCCTGGGCGCTCAACCATCGCGACATCTTCCCCGTCGACGTCAATCACGCGCCGCGGGAAATGCTGCTCAAAGTGCCGGGCCTTGGCGTCAAGGCGGTGGGCCGGATCATCACCAGCCGCCGCCATCGACGGCTCGCGCTGGACGATATCGCGCGGCTCACCAGTTCGGTGGTCAAGCTGCGCCCGTTCCTGATCGCGAGCGACTGGCGACCCGTGCAACTGGGGGATCGGGAGGATCTGCGGTCGCGGCTGGCGCCCAGGGCGGAGCAGCTCGATCTTTTCGCATGAAGGCGCGCTTAATGGTTGATCCGCGCGCGCCTTAGTGAAATTCTGCCCGTTGGCAGGTTCAGGAACGGGATAAGTTGGCGACATTTTTCAATAGCGACTCCGCCCCGGCAAGGCGGGCGGGTTTTGGCAAACGGGTCAGCACCCATCTGGCGCTGGCGCTCGTGTCATTCTGCCTGTTGCAGATATTCATCGTCGCCCGGATGGGCGGGTCGCTGGTCCTGCATCTGGGCATCATCATCGCGATCGGCGGTTTCGCCGTCGCCGCGCGAAGCCTTGAACACCGCTGGGACTTGCTCGACCGGAGCGGCCTTTCGCGCGAGCGATTGCGGTTGCGATATCACCGCGACGTGTTTCAACTCTGGGGCATCAGCCTGTTCGGCGCGCTGTTGTGGATTCCGATCGCAGCCATCTTTCGGGCGCTTTTCGGCTGATCCTTTTCGATTGCGCGGCGGAGCCAATCGCCCATCCCCTCGTTCTGCCTCCATTCGCCAGAAGGAGGACAAGCATGGCGCAGGCCACGATTTTCGATCGACTGAAACAGGATCACGACGCCCACCGGCAATTATTCGCCAAGATGGACGAAGCGGCGGGCGATACCGATCGCCTCGCCAAACTGTTCGAACAGTTCAGGGTCGAAGTGACCGCGCATGCCGCCGCCGAGGAGGAGACTCTCTACGCGACCATGCTCGCCCGGCCGGACTTGCGGGAAGATGCGCAGCATAGCGTGTCCGAACACAAGGAAATCGACGATTATCTGGAGGAACTGGACGAAGTCGAATTCGGCGCGGCGGAGTGGCGGACGACGTTCGACAAGCTCAAGAAACGCTACCTCCATCATATCGAGGAGGAAGAGGAAGAAATGTTCCCCGACGCCGCCAGGGAACTGACGGACGAGGAGGAACTGAAACTCGCCGCCCTGTTCGCCAAGCGTAAACCGGCCGAGCTGGAACGGGCCGAAAAGGCCAACTGACCCCGATGCACCGCGCGCTGCTGTCTGGTCCCGACGATTTTGAGGGATGGCGATCGGCGGCGCGCGGTTTCGCGCAGGCCGGCGT
The DNA here is from genome assembly GCF_057809915.1 of Sphingobium sp. FG11. Classification (NCBI taxonomy): domain Bacteria; kingdom Pseudomonadati; phylum Pseudomonadota; class Alphaproteobacteria; order Sphingomonadales; family Sphingobiaceae; genus Sphingobium; species Sphingobium sp. FG11. Next base: position 8,640 of record NZ_JBMDKW010000007.1, on the reverse strand, counting down.
CGATCCGGGCGACATCGTCTGGCAGACGGCGGACGACGCGGCCGATCTGTTCGCGCAGGACGCGCCGGTCTCGACGACCTCTGGTGAGGGGGCATCTTTCGGCGTGCCAAAGGCGTTTGTCGAACTCGCGCAGATGGCGATCCTGCATCGGGCGCCGGAGCGGTTCGCGATGCTTTACGCCTTGCTCGTGGCGCTGCGCGAACGACCGGGGATGATGGAGGATCGTGCCGATCCACTGATGCGCAAGATCGATGCGCTGGCCAAGGCGGTACGGCGCGACATCCACAAGATGCGCGCCTTCGTGCGCTTCCGCGAAATGACGGAGGAGGGGGATACCGGACCGCAATCGCGCTTCGTCGCGTGGTTCGAGCCGGACCATCATATCGTGCGCGCCAATGCGGGCTTTTTCGTCCGGCGCTTCGCGGCGATGCGCTGGTCGATCCTGACACCGCAGGTCAGCATCCACTGGGATGGCGAGACGTTGAGCGAGGGTCCGGGGGCCAGCGCGACCGACGCGCCCACCGAGGACCGGATCGAAGAAGTGTGGAAAGGCTATTATGCCGCGATCTTCAACCCTGCCCGGCTCAAGACCGGCGCGATGCTGTCGGAAATGCCCAAAAAATATTGGCGCAACCTGCCCGAAGCGGCGCTCATCCCCAACCTTATCGCCGGGGCACAGGCGCGGGAAGCGGCAATGATCGCGACCCTGCCGACCCCGCCGAAACGGCCGGCGGCGCACCCCGGCAATGCGCAGGCGGTGTGGGCAGCGTTGCGCGAGGAAGCTATGGGCTGCACCCGCTGCCCGCTCTATCGCGACACCACGCAGACGGTGTTCGGCGAAGGGCCGGCCGATGCGCCGCTGGTCTTTATCGGCGAGCAGCCGGGCGATCAGGAAGATCTTGCCGGGCGTCCCTTTGTGGGGCCGGCGGGGCAATTGTTCGATCATGCGCTGGCGGAGGCGGGGATCGACCGCACCCGCGCCTATGTCACCAACGCGGTCAAGCATTTCAAACATGAGCGACGCGGCAAGCGGCGCATCCACCAGACCCCGGAGACGCCCGAAATCGTCGCCTGCCGCTGGTGGCTCGATCAGGAACTGGATCTGGTGCGGCCACGTATCATCGTGGCGCTCGGGGCGACGGCTGCGCGCGCTCTGCTGGGCAAGGCGGTGACGATCAGCCGGACGCGCGGGCAGGCGATTGCGCTGGAGCGCGGCGCGGAAGCCTGGATCACGGTGCATCCCAGCTTCCTGCTCCGCATGCCGGATGAGGCGCGCAAGATGGAAGAACAAGCACGATTCGTCGCGGATCTTCGGCAAGTGGCGGCGCGCGTGGCTTTACTGACATGAATATCCGGCATCACCCGCAAGTTTAGCGTACGCCTGCCGGAGAATAGCGGAGTAAAAACCAATCCCATTGTCCTCCCTCTATTTTTGGAACCCGATGACGGAGTTAGGAATTTAAGCCAGCGCCGCCCTTGCAACGAGGCGCATTCAGAGGAGAATATAATGTCTAATCATGTGGCGAAAATCATCGAAGTCGTCGGCACGTCCGAAGTGAGCATCGATGACGCCATCAAGGGCGCGGTGCAGAAGGCCAGCGAGACGCTGGAGAATCTGCAATGGTTTCAGGTCGTTGAGACCCGCGGCAATATCGCCGATCAGAAGATCGAACGGTTTCAGGTTCTTCTCAAGATCGCTTTCGGCCTGAACGACTGATCCTTAAAGACGGGCTTCACTTGCCGGGACGTCCGTTTCCGGACGTTCCGGCCGAACGAACTGCCGCTTGTTATTGCCCCGTCGCCTCCCGGCTGGCATGGCCAGACTCATGACCAAGATCGGCCTGCTCGGCGGTTCCTTTAATCCAGCGCATGGCGGGCATCGGGCCATTTCCCTGTTCGCGGCGAAGGCGCTGGGACTGGACGAAGTCTGGTGGCTGGTGTCACCGGGTAATGTGCTGAAACCTACGCGCGGCATGGCACCGCTACCTTCCCGGCTCGCCCGCGCCCAGCAGGTCGCGCGGCGCGCACCGATCCGGGCGAGCGCGATCGAACGCACGTTCGGCACGCGCTACACCACCGATTCGCTACGGGCGCTGACCCGGCGCTATCCCCGTCACGATTTCATCTGGCTGATGGGCGCCGACAATCTGGCGCAGTTCGGCGCGTGGCGGGACTGGCGCGGGATCGCCCGACAAATGCCCATTGCCGTGATCGCCCGTCCGGGCTATGATGGTGCCGCGCATGGCTCTGTGGCCATGAGCTGGCTGCGGCGCTTCGTCCGGTCGCCGCGCCAGAGTCGAGACTGGACGAACTGGAGACCGCCGGCGCTCGTGCTTTTGCGCTTTCGCCCTGATCCAAGATCGGCAACCCTGCTGCGGCAGGCGGACCCCCTTTGGCATCGCGAATATGAAGATGCACGTGTGCGCGACCCGCTCACGCGCCGGTTGATCGTATAAGGCATTTTCAGGACAGCCGCCGTGGCCGTCCGGTTCGAAAATGCGCCAATGAAGAAAGAATGGAGCTTTTTTGACCAGACCCCAACCCGCCAACGATCAGGCGCAAGGCGCCGAATCCGTGGCCGCCCTTCACGCGCTCGTCATGCAATCGCTGGACGATGATCAGGCGCAGGAAACCATTTCCATCCCGTTGGAAGGCAAGAGCAGCATCGCCGATTATATGGTGATTGCGAGCGGCCGGTCGTCGCGGCAGGTCGCGGCGATCGCCCAGCATCTGGCCGAACGGATCAAGAAGGAAACGGGCCGCTCGGCGCGGGTCGAGGGGCTGCCGGTCGCGGACTGGGTGCTGATCGACGCCGGCGACGTAATCGTCCACCTGTTCAAGCCCGAAGTCCGCAGCTTCTATAATCTGGAGCGGATGTGGGGCTTTGTCGACGCGCCGGTGGCGGGGACGGCCTGACCATCTCTGCCCGACGTTCGTCGCCATGCTCCTTCACATCATCGCGCGCGGAAAGATCGGGCGGTCGCCCGAGGCTGAACTGGTCGATCGCTATGTGAAGCGGCTGACCATGCCGCACCGGATCACCGAAATGCCCGATCGCGGTGGCAAGCTGCCTCCCGCCCCGCCCGGCACGGTGATGGTGATGCTCGATGAAAAGGGCAAACAGCTTTCCTCGATGGATTTCGCGCGGCGGATCGAGAGCTGGCGCGACGCGGGGACGCGCGAATGCCGCTTCCTGATCGGCGCGGCGGATGGCTTTGATGAGGACGAGCGGGCCAAGGCCGACCTGCTGATCGCGTTCGGCGCGATGACATGGCCGCATATGGTGGCGCGCGCGATGCTGGCCGAACAATTGTGGCGCGCCTGTTCCATCCTTGCCAACCATCCCTATCATCGCGAAGGATAGCAGCCGGACAAAAGAAGGGGCTTTCGACCGGCGTGAAGCGTCAGACGATCATGGCTGCGATACTGGCGGGTTTGGCGCTATTGGGTGCGACGCGCCTGATGGCGGCGGACGGCGACGCCATCGTGCTGACCGGCAATGGCGGGACGACGCTGGCGCAGGAGCAGGCGGCGCTCAAAACCGCGCGACGGCAGTCGGATGAAGCGCATGCGCGTTCCGAACGGCTGGAGCAGCAGGCGGGCGCGGCGCGCGAGGAAGCCGATCGCGCCGCCCGCCGCGCCGCCGCCATGGCCGCACGCATTCAGGAAGCGGAGGCCGATGTGCAGGCGGCGCAGGCCCGCATCGCCATCATATCCCGACTTCAGCGCGCGCAGGCGGTGCGGCTGGCGGCGCGGCAGGCGCCGGTGGTGCGATTGACCGCGGCGTTGCAGATCATGGCGCGACGGCCGCTGGTCCTGGCACTGGTACAGCCCGGATCGGTGGCGGACGCAGTGCATATGCGCGCGGTATTGGGACAGATATTGCCGGTGATCCAGGCGCGCACGGCGGGGCTGCGCGCGGAGCTGGACCGCAGCCGGGCGCTGCGCGCGACCGCCGAGCAGGCGGCGGGGGCACTGGCGAAAGGCCGTGCCGATCTGCGCGAACGGCAGGCGGCGCTTCAGGCGCTGGAGGCGCGCAAGCGGGTGGCGGCGATCGGCCTGCGATCGAGCGCGGGGGTGGAAAGCGACCGGGCGCTGGCGCTGGGCGAGCGGGCGCGCGATATCGTCGACCTGATGAACCGGATCGAGCAGGCGGGCGACCTGCGCAATCAACTGGCGCGCCTGTCCGGCCCGGTGCTGCGCCCGGCGCGCCCCGAACAGGCAGGCGCGCCAGCGCCCGAGCGGGTCGCCGCGTCGGACGGGCCACCGCCCTACCGCCTGCCGGTCGTGGGCCAGCTCGTCACCGGCATGGGCGAGGTGTCCGACAGCGGCGTGCGCTCGCGCGGCCTGACCATCGCGACCCAGCCGGGCGCGCTGGCGGTCGCGCCGACGGCGGGGCGCATCGCCTTTGCCGGTCCCTATCGCGGCTATGGCCAAATCCTCATCATCGATCATGGTCAGGGGTGGACGACGCTGCTGACCGGCCTCCATCGCCTGACCGCGCAGGTCGGCGATCGCGTGGCGCAGGGCGATCCGGTGGGGATCGCGGGACCGGCGCGGCCGACGGTGACGATCGAGCTGCGGCGCAACGGCCGGCCGGTCGATATCGTGCCGCTGGCGGGGTCAGGGTGACGCCGCGCCGTACACAGGCGTTAACCCCGCGCTCATCGGCGCCGGTCCATGATCGCGCACCGACGCTTTTGCGTTGGTCGCCAATCTCCCTTATATCGGCCTTTCCATGTCAGGAATCAGGACACCCATGAAATCGACTTTTCTGCGGGGCGCGATTGCGCTCGGCGCGCTGGCGCTCATCCCCGCGACCACCGCCGCGATGGCGGACGGCGAAGCGAGCAGCTACAAGGCGCTCGACGAGTTCATGGACGTATTCCAGAAAGTGCGCACCGACTATGTCGAGAAGGTCGATGACGAAAAACTGATCAAGGGCGCGATCGACGGCATGCTCGCCAGCCTCGACCCGCATTCCAGCTTCCTCGACGCGCGTGATTTCCAGAATCTGCGGGCGCAGACCGAGGGCAGCTATGGCGGATTGGGCCTGTCGGTCACGCAGGAGGATGGCGCGGTCAAGGTGATCGCCCCGACGCAGGGCACCCCGGCCTGGCGCGCGGGGATCAAGGCCGGCGACTACATCACCCATCTCGACGGCCAGCTCATCTATGGCGGAACGCTGGATGAGGCGGTCGACAAGATGCGCGGGCCGGCTGGCACGACGATCAAACTCACCATTGTCCGCACCGGCCGCGACAAGCCGATCGACCTGACGCTGACTCGCGAGATCATCGAGATCAAGCCGGTGAAGTGGGAAGCGAAGAATAATATCGGCGTCATCACCATCGTCAGCTTTTCGGCCAATACTGGCGCGGATGTGCGTCAGGCGATACGCAGCATCGACAAGTCGCTGGGTCACAAGCCGACCGGCTATGTGCTCGACCTGCGCTCCAACCCCGGCGGGTTGCTGGACGAGGCGGTGTCGACCAGCGACATCTTCCTCGAACGTGGCGAGATCGTGTCGCAGCGGGGCCGTGCCAAGGGCGACGTCGAACGCTATTACGCCAAGCCGGGCGACGATGCGAAGGGACTGCCGGTTGTTGTGCTGGTCGATGCCGGATCGGCCTCGGCCTCCGAAATCGTCGCCGGGGCATTGCAGGACCAGCATCGCGCACTGGTGATGGGCGAGCGCAGCTTCGGCAAGGGGAGCGTGCAGACCATGCTGCCGCTCAGCAACACGACCGCGCTCAAGCTGACGACCGCGCGCTATTACACGCCGTCGGGCCGGTCGGTGCAGGAAGGCGGGATCGAGCCGGATATCCGCGTGCCGCAATTGTCCGATCCCGATTACAAGAACCGGCCCAAATTCCGCGAAAGCGACCTGCGCCGCCACCTGATCAACGAGATCAAGACCGACAATGCCGCGCTGGAAGAAGATACCAAGGACGACCCGCGTTTCGCCGCGACCGCCGAGGAATTGAAGAAGAAGGGTATCGAGGACTTCCAGCTCGACTATGCGCTCAAGACCATAAGCCGCCTGGCGGGCAAGCCCGGCGCCGTAATCGCGCTCGCGCAGCCGGCGGCGCGCAAGCCAGCAGCGCAGTGACGCGCTGGCTCGTCCTGTCGGCATGAACGCAGCCTCTCGCCTGCCCATAGCCCGCGCGCTCGCGCTGCTCGTGCCCATGCTGCTGCTCGGCGGGGCCTATGTCTCGCAATATGTGGGCGGGCTGCATCCGTGCGAAATGTGCTGGTGGCAACGCTATCCGCATATGGCGGCGATCGCGTTCGCCCTCGTCGCCTTCGTGCTGAAGCGCGATCCTCGCGCCAGCATGGCCTTCATCGCGCTGGCGGCGCTGGCGATCGGGGTGAGCGGCGGCATCGGCCTGTTCCATGCCGGGGTCGAATATGGCTGGTGGCACGGGCTGACCGCCTGCTCCACCACCCCGACCAGCGGCAGTTCGGCCGACATATTGAACCAGATCATGGCGACGCCGATCACCCGCTGCGACGTTGCGCCATGGACGCTGATGGGCATTTCGCTTGCGGGATATAACGGCCTCTTGTCGCTGGGCGCGGCGCTCGCCATCTTGGGCCTGTTGTCGAGCAAAGGACGCAGGCCATGAACGACGCTCGCCATTTTCCACGGCCCGGCCGTCGGATTACGCCGGACGCGAAAGCGGCGATGCTGCGCGTCGATCAGGCGGGCGAGTTCGGCGCAACGCGCATCTATGCCGGGCAACTCGCCGTGATGGGCGATCGCCATCCCCACGCGCGCATCATTGCCGGCATGGCGGCGCAGGAGGACCGGCACCGCAAGGCGTTCGATGCGCTGATGACGGAGCGCGGCGTTCGCCCGACCGCGCTGTCGCCGCTGTGGAATGTCGCGGGTTTCGCGCTGGGCGCGGTGAGCGCCGCGATCGGGCCGGAGGCGGCGATGGCCTGCACCGCCGCGATCGAGACCGAGATCGACCGCCATTATGCGCAACAGCTCGACGAACTGGGCGAGGATGATGCGGAACTTCGCGACATGGTTGCGGATTTTCAGGCGGAAGAGGTCGAACATCGTGACGCCGCCATCGCCCATGGCGCGGAGCGGGCACCGGCCTATCCGCTGCTCTCGGGCGCCGTCCGCCTGGGCTGTCGCGCCGCCATCGCGCTATCGAAGCGCATCTGAAGGAACGCCCCATGATGAAGATGCCCATGATCGCCGGACTGCTGATGAGCGTGGCCGCGCCCGCGCTGGCGCAGGAGCCAGCGGCTCCGGTCGCGGCCGCAGGGTCCGAGCGGGTCAATCTCGTCATCGTCTATGGCGACGACGCTTGCCCGCAGGGTCAGGGCAGCGATATCGTCGTCTGCGCGCGCAAAGGCGAGGAAGAACGCTTCCGTATCCCCGAACCGTTGCGCGGCGATCCCAATCAGCCGAGCCATCAGGCCTGGGGCGAGCGCGTCCGGTCGATGGAATATGTCGGCCGCACCGGCACCGAAAGCTGCTCTCCGGTCGGCGGTGGCGGCGCGACCGGCTGTTTCGCGCAGCTTGCCCGCCTCGCCAAGGCCGAACGGCAGGCGGCCGACAGCGCCAGCTGGAAGGATCTGGTCGCGGCCGAGCGCGGCAAGCGCCTGTCCACCATCGACGCCGACAGCAAGGCGATCGAGGCGCAGGCAGTCGCCGATGAAAAGGCGGCGGCGGCCAATGGCGCTACGCCGGCAGGCGCCCCCCCCGCTCCGTGACAGGCACGGCGCTGACGGAAAGACAGACCGGCCGGCGTCCTATTCCACAGCGTTGCGGACCATGGGCACGTCCGCAATCATCACAGGGGCGACGAAAGGACAAGATGGTCATGCGAACGTCCCGAACCCTGTTTGCAGCGATCCTGATGGCAAGTGGCGTCGCGCCCCTGCCCGCCATGGCGCAGCCCGCCCCGCCCCCGCAGCGCATCTTCAACCTCATCGTCTATGGCGACGATCCCTGCCCCAAGGGCGAGGGTGACGAGATCGTCGTATGCGCGCGCAAGCCCGAATCGGAACGCTATCGCATCCCCAAGAAGCTGCGTGAAAAGCCGGCGGTTGCGGGTGGCCCCGGATGGGGCAGCCAGGTCGCGACGATGGAGCAGGTGCAACGACAGACCCTGCCGGGAAGCTGTTCCGCGATCGGCAGCAACGGCTTTACCGGCTGTACCGCGCAAATGCTGGCGCAATGGTTCGCCGAACGGCGGATGCAGGAGAGCAAAGGCGAACCCTAAGGGTTTCGCGCAATCACCTAAGATGCGCGACAGCGTCGAGAGAATGGTGCGCGACGCAGTCCGGAGCGTCACCGTCTCAGAGGTGAGTTCCCTGCCAACAGGGAAATTTGCAGGGAGTTTCGTGAAATTGTGCTCGGCGGGGAGCATTAGGATGCACTGAGGCACGCACAATCCCGGGCGTCTGTCCCGATATTCCCTAGCGCTGGAGCAGGGAATTTTTCTGGTCATGCAGGGAATCGCTTGCTCCGTCGCCGCGCAGGTTCGCGTTTTCCAGCGTCAATCGCCCTCGTAGTAAATGATGTCGAGCAATGCGACGCGACCCTCCCAAATTTGGCCCTCGCTGTTGATTGCCGCTGAGAAGTGGCCCGGGGAGGCCAGTAATTTCCACTGAGAA
>NZ_JBMDKW010000006.1:0-194003 GCF_057809915.1 Sphingobium sp. FG11 | reverse complement strand
AGGGACGTGTTCAAACATGGGTCACTTCTCAGTGGAAATTACTGGCCTCCCCGGGCCACTTCTCAGCGGCAATCAACAGCCTGCCGAAGCCGAGCAGCGATATTACGCCATGCTGGACGACGTTTCCATGACTGCGTAACTTAACCAAATGGCCTCCGAAAAACCCGGTGCGGTTCAAATGGACCTCGGTTCAGATCGACACCAAGATGGCCTGGACATACTGAGCTTTGAAGGTGAGGGGCGCGAGACTTGAGGTCAAGACCACGAATGGATGGGAGCGTCGCTCCACCGCGGAGTCATTTCCGATCATTCAATACGCTCATTATGATGGAATTATCTTTGGTCCAATGACCCAGGGTCCCGATCGAGCAGCACTGCTTTGCTTTCGAGATAAGGCCGCAATCCGTCGATTCCGCCCTCGCGGCCAATTCCCGACTGCTTGAATCCACCGAAGCCGATTGTCGGATCCGCGCGGAAGCCATTATGCCCCACGCCGCCCGAGAGCAGTTTTCTGCTAACGGCATAAGCCCGTGCGCTGTCTTCGGTGAAGACCGAAGCGTTGAGACCAAAGACGCTGTCGTTCGCGATCCGGATCATCTCCTCCTCTCCGCGTGCCGGTATGACGCAGATGACCGGCCCAAAAATCTCTTCACGCGCGATGGTGGAATTGTTGTCGACCCTGCCAAATATTGTCGGCTCGATGTAGAAGCCGCGGTTGAGATGAGCCGGTCGGCGCCCACCTGTCGCGAGTTGCGCGCCCTCTTCCTTGCCCTTTGCGATATAATCCTCAACCCGGTCGCGTTGACGAGCCATGGCCAGCGGACCCATGTCCGTCTGTGGATCATAGGGATCGCCAACTCGAATTTTCTGGAAGGAAGCGCTCAGCGCCTCGACGAAGTCATCGTGCCGGCTCTCCTCTATGATGACCCGTGTGAGGGCGGCGCAGACCTGCCCGGTCATCACCCGGGTCGATTGAGAAATTCTCTCCGCCGCGGTCTCGATGTCATAATCGTCGAGCACCAGGGCCGGCGATTTGCCGCCCAGCTCCAGGGTATAGCGGGCGAGGCGGTCACCGCATATCGAAGCGATATGCCGCCCGACGACGCTCGAGCCTGTAAAGCTGACCTTGTCGATGCCAGGGTTGCGGACCAGGGCTTCGGCGGCGCGCCGATCAGCGGTGACCACGTTGATGACGCCAGGCGGCAATCCGATCGCCTCCGCGATCTCCGCGATGACGTAGGCGGCGACGGGCGCTTCGGGGGAGGGCTTGATGACGACGGTGCAGCCCGCCAGCAGTGCCGGTGCCAGTTTGTAGGAGAGAAGGAACGGCGCGGCGTTCCAGGGGATGATGATCCCGACCACGCCGACAGGTTCGCGTACCAGCAGGCCGACACCGCCGTCATTGGCGGCGTGATGCTCGATGAACGGGAATGTGTCGGCAAGATCGGCATAATAGTCATAGATGGAAGGCAGGAACGCGGCGGTGTCCCGCGCTACCGCTAACGTCACGCCCATTTCATTGGGCCAGGCCTGCGCAATGTCTTCGGCCCGCTCGCTGAGCTTCGCGCTGAGGGCGCGCAGATAGCCGGCGCGTTCGGCATGGCTCAGCCGGGGCCAGGGGCCACTGTCGAACGCGTCCCGCGCGGCGGCCACCGCCCGATCGACATCGACTTCCATCGCCTCGGCAACGCTGAGGAAAACGGTTTCCGTGGCAGGCGCGATCACGTCCAGTTTCGCCTTAGTGGAGGGTCTTACCCATTGGCCGCCAATGAAAAACTGATCCGGATTTCGGATAATCCCGTAACCGTTGGAGCTTGCCATGAATATCTCCGTTTAGACAAATAGGGAATGGACAGTGCCTGGGATTCGGCTGACGGCAGGAACCGGAGGCACGGCTTGTCACCATTCCGCGTATATGGGATCGTTGGGATAGGTCCTGCCGATCACCGTTTCCGTCGGGAAATTGAAGATTCCCGTGAAGTCCTGCGCGCCTTCAAGCTCATTAGCCCAGTCGAATATGCAGGTGCGGCGCAGGACCTTCCATTCGCCGTCCCGCTGTTCGCACAGGTCTTTATACCGTCCCGCCAGGAATTGCGTGACGTTCCGGGTGGGGTGGATCATCACATAGAGGAATGCGGATTCGCACTTGGCCTGATTTCCAAGCAGCTCGATCAGCACGTTAGAACAGTGATGAATGGCGGAATGGCCTGACTTTTTCTGACCTTCATAAGCCATTTCACAAAAATCATGGCCGTTCCCGACGAAGCTGCCATGATTGTCCGTCGCGTCGGGCCAGTAGGTCGACTTCACCAGTTCCAGTTCCTTGCGATCCTGTCCGCGGCAGTATTTCATCAGATTTTCGGTGATCTTGTTTTTCTGAACAAGGTCATAAAGCTCCTGCGTGATATCGTCCGTCTTTGTCGTCATTGCTCTTCTCCTGAATCGAAGGGACCTGCCGCGGCGTGCCGCAAAATCAAAATTTGGCCGGAACACTCTCGACCATGATCGCGTCGACATCTGTCTCGGACAGCCCTGCATCGAGCAGTATCTCGCGCGTATGTTCGCCCAGGATCGGCCCCCGGCGAGCCACCCGGCCGGGTGTTTCTGTCATCTTGATCGGCACACCGGCGATCGTCACCGGCCCGGTCCCTGGGTTGTCGACATCGACCAGCATTTCGCGCACCCTGAAATGTTCGTCATCGCGGACATCGCCAATGTCCATCACCGGCCCAAAGGGTATTTTCCCACCCAGGCGTTCCACCAATTCCGCTTTCGTGAACGTGCGGGTACGGGCGCTGACGCATTCGATCAGGGCCAGTCGATGAATCTTCCTGCCGTCGCGACTGCAAAAACGGGGGTCGCTGCTCAATTCCGCTGCGTCCAGTTGCCGGCATAGGATCGGGAAGAATATATCCTGTTGTGCGGCGATGGTAACGAAACCATCCTTCGCCGGAAACATGCCGAATGGGCAGAGGAAGGGATGATGATTGCCTTCCGGTCCCGGCACCAGCCCCTGCACCGAATACTGCCATATCGTGCGTTCGCACACGGCGAGCACCGCATCGGTCATGGCGACATCGACAAATTGCCCCACCCCGGTGATCTTTGCGCGATAGATGGCGGCCAGCACACCAAAACCCAGCATCATGCCGGGGATGATGTCGCCGACGCCGGGTCCCACCTTGGTCGGCGTCGCCGGGTCCGGCCCGGTGATCGCCATGATGCCGCCCATGGCCTGGGCCACCACATCGAACGCCGGCCAGTCCAGATAGGGCGACGCGCCTGTGCGTGCATCGCCGAATCCGCGCAGCGCGCCATAGACCAGCCGGGGGTTGATATCGCGCAGCACCTCGTAGCTCAGGCCCAGCCGCTCCATCACCCCGGCGCGGAAATTCTCCACGACCGCATCACAATCGCGCACCAGCAGCTTGAAGGCTTCGCGGCCGCGCGGGGTCTTGAGGTCGAGGCAGACGCTATACTTGTTGCGATCCACGCTCTGGAAGTACCCGCCGAGCACGCGCTGGGTATCATCGTCGCGGAAAGGGCCGCTCGGTCGCGTGAGGTCGCCTGCCGGCGGCTCGACCTTGATGACCGTGGCGCCGTGATCTGCCAGCAGCATCGTGCCGAAAGGACCGGCGAGCATCTGCGTCAGGTCGATGATCTTCATGCCCGATAAGGCGCCGAATGGGGCTGCGTTGTCCGTCAATCCTGTCATCCCCATCCCATTAGTTACGTGATTTCACGCTCGAACACCCTCGAACTTCTCATGGCCCGAAGCAGGTCCAGCCCTGTGCATCTTTGGCGGAATTGGCCGGGAGGCAATGAAGAATGCAAGCGGCAGCGATTTCATTACGATTGCAATGTCCAGGGTCACTTGCCGGGCGCATCCGCACGGGGCAGCCATTGCAATTGTGATAGCCGACGGGGGCGACGCAAATTCTCTTGGCTTCGCCCCGGCACGGCGTCACGTAAAAGCCCAGCTTTGGGGGCGCAGGAGTGGCCGTTCTACAAGCGTCTGGAGGATGTCAGTGAGTTGGAATTTCGCAACCGATCCGGAGTTTCAGAAGGAACTCGACTGGATCGACCAGTTCGTTCGTGAGGAAGTCGAGCCGCTCGACCTTATCCTGGGCGCGCAGCATAATATTCACGATCCCCGTTTCGCAAAGCTGGTGCGCCCGCTGCAAAAGCGCGTGCAGGAGCGGGGCTTCTGGGCCTGCCATCTGGGGCCGGACATGGGGGGCAAGGGCTATGGCCAGCTCAAACTGGCGCTGATCAACGAGCTGGTCGGCCGCTCGCGCTTTGGCCCGATCGTCTTTGGCGCGCAGGCGCCCGATAGTGGCAATGCCGATGTGCTGGCCGAATATGGCACTCCCGAACAGAAGAAGCGCTATCTAGAACCGCTGCTCGCGAACGAGGTCGTGTCCTGCTTCGCCGTGACCGAGCCGCAGGGCGGGGCCGACCCGACGATGATCGAAACGACCGCCGTTCAGGATGGCGACGAATGGGTGCTCAACGGCCAGAAATGGTTCGCCAGCAGCGCATCGGTTGCCAGTTTCTTCCTCATCATGGCTGTGACCGACCCCGATGAACGCCCCCATCGGCGCACGTCCATGTTCATTGTCCCGGCCGATGCGCCGGGGATCGAGGTGATCCGCGACTATGGTTTTTACGGCCATATCCCGACCCACGCCCATATGCAGTGGACGAATGTGCGGGTGCCCGCCGACAGCCTGCTCGGCAAGCGGGGCGACGGCTTCATCGTCGCTCAGCAGCGACTGGGTGGCGGGCGCATGCATCATGCGATGCGCACCATCGCCCTGGCGCAAAGCGCGCTGGACAAGATGTGCGAACGCGCCGTGTCGCGCAGCACCAAGGGTGAATTGCTGGGCAATAAACAGCTGGTGCAGGCGCAGATCGCCGAATCCTGGGCGCAGCTTCGGCAGTTCCGCCTGCTCGTGCTGGAAACGGCGTGGCTGGCGGACAACGGCCATAGCTGGAAGGACCTGCGCAAAAATGTGTCGGCGGTGAAGTTCCTGATGCCGCAGGTGTTGCACGACATCGCCTCGCGCGCGCTCCAGATTCATGGGTCCCTGGGCCTGAGCGACCAGATGCCGTTCACCAGCATGATTATGACCTCTTACCAAATGGCCCTCGCCGATGGGCCGACCGAGGTGCACAAGGTGACGACCGCCCGCGAACTGCTCAGGGATGCGAAGCCCGCAAAGGGGCCGTTTCCCGACTATATGCTGTCCGAAAGACAGGCGGCGGCGCAGGCCAAGTTCGCGCAAGCTCTGGAAGGTGTCGAGGCGCAGTGACGGAGCCGTCTTCCGAGGTCGCGCGCCCGGACTTGTCGATGGATGCGCTGCTCGCTGCGTTGCTAAGCGGCGAGGCAGGTCGTTCCGTTACCGTGGATGAGGTCCAACCGCTTCCCGGCCATGCCGGGGTCGGTTTCAGCTTCATCGCCGATGACGGCGCGGCGCAACAAAAGCTGATCGTCCGCACCATCGCGGCCGATGCGCCATCCACCGGGCCGTCCGATGTCATTCGTCAGGCGCGGATCATGCAATCACTCGCCGGCACCGGCGTCCCGGTTCCGCCGATCCTCTCGTTCGGCGGCCATGACTCGCTGCTGGGGCGTCCCTATTTCATCGCCGGCTTTGTCACGGGGAGCGCCATTCCCGCGCGTGCCGCCGATCAGACGCCCGCCCATGCTGCATTGGCGCGCCGGGGCGTTGAGGTGATGGCGCAGCTCCACAAGGTCCCTGCCGCTGGTCTCACCGAAGTCTGGGGGCCGGTCCAGGCGCCGGCCGCCGAGTTCGACCGCCTGCTTCGGCTGTTCGACCGGCCGACGATCGATGGAAACCGGGCCGGCCGGATCGCGCTGCTCCGCGAACGGCTGATCGCCAGCATTCCGGACGGGTTCCATGCCGGCTGCGTCCATGGCGACATGCATTTCGGCAATATGATTTTCGGCCCCGACGATGTGCGCGCCGTGCTGGATTGGGAGATCGCGTTTCTGGGTTCGACGCTGCTCGATCTGGGCGCGCTGGCCTTCTATGCCGACCCCGACGCCGTGCTGCCGGACCATCGCTATCGCGCGGAACGCTGGGTGCTGTCCCCGTCGGAAATCACCGATATTTACCGGCACGCCGCCGGGCGCGCCATCGACGGAGGCACGATCCTGTGGCACCGCGCGATGGCGGGCTATCGCTTCGCGGTGATCGCGCTGTTCAACGAAATGCTGCATCGGCGCGGCAAGAAACATGATCCCATGTGGGCCGACCTCGTCCGCTCCGTGCCCATCATGGTGGAACGAAGCCTCGAAATTCTGAGCGCTTCGACTGCAATCTGATGGGCCGTTGCATATGCAATGAAATCCGTGCCCGCCACCGATCGAGTTGATTGTGAAACGGGCGATGTGCAGTCTGCGCGCTGAACAATGACGCGCGCGCGGCCCTGTCGCGTGACCGCTTGAGAGGATGGATGACCATGGACTTTGACCCCGCCGCCCTGGGCCTGATCGACGACGGATCGAAGATCGAGGTCAATATCAACCATGTTCAGCCGGGCCGCATGGAGGAAGCCATCGCCGCCTTTCAGGAAGCATTTGCCGATTATAAGCCGGAAGGCTTCAAAATCATCTACGCTTGTGCTGACCTCGCCAATAATCGCCTGATCTGGATTCATAGATATGACAAGGATTTCGATCTGGCCAACCGCTTCTACCTGGGCAAATATCCCAAGATTCCCATGTGCCTATGGGCCGGTTCGCGCTACGATGTTCTCGCGGCGTCGCCCGAAGAACTGCCGGTCTGATCTGCATCTGCCCTAACATCTTCAAATCGCCGAGGTATATATGAGCAGCCATTTCCCATCGCTTGAGCAACTCAAGGCCGGGCCGACCGTCGAACTCAAGGTGTATGAGGTCAAGACCGGCGGCTGGCCGCATTTCCTGAGCCGCTGGAGAAAGATCGTCAAACTCCGCCGGGCTGCCGGGTTCAAGGTCGAGTTCGCCGTAGCCGATATTCCCGGCAAACGCTTCATCTGGGCCGTCAGCCGCGATGACGACTTCGTCAATCAGAATCTCGATTATCTGAACAGTCCCGACCGGATAGCGGCCAACACAATATCCGACTATATCGCCTCATTCGAAATCCCGCACGTCATCACCATCCCGGTCGATTGACGCGGTAACGATGCTTTCGGCGCTGGTCCCGATCAGCGCCGGTCGCGCCGTTCGATCAGGGGCGTCGCTTCAGCAGGACCTTGCGATCGACCTGGGCGACGATCTCCTGCTTCTGGTTCACGCCATAGTGGCGGTACAGGATGACGCCCGCATCCGGGCGGTCTGCATCAGACTTTTCCAGCACCTCGGTATAGGCATACAGCGTGTCGCCGTGGAAGACCGACTTGCTCAGGCGGATATTGTCCAGCCCCAGTTCCGCGATGGCGTTTTCGCAGCAATCCTGCGCCGCCAGCCCCAGGACGATCGAGAAATTCACGCCGCCATAGGACACGACCTGCCCGAACCGGGTCCGCGACATCTTGTCCTCGTTGAAATGCGCATCCGCGCTGTTCATGACGAGGTTGGTGATGAGCACATTTTCAAGGTTGGAGATCGTCTTGCCCCGCGCATGGCGGATGACGGCGCCCACTTCGAAATCCTCGAAATAATTGTTGCTGCCGGTCAGGGATGTGTCAGCGTTCATTGATCGGTTCCTTCCCGGCGGCGAACCTGATTGGAGCGGCGGAAGCTGACGAGCAGATTGCCGTCCTCGTCGCGGCCCTCGGTTTCCCAGGTGACGATGCCGACGCTAGGATTGCTGCCCGAAATCCGCGCTTCGACCGTGGTGCTGCTCGCCGTCAGCGTGACTCCGGGATAGGCCGGGCGGTGATAGCGCAGGTCATAGACCCCCAGAAAAGGCCCGCCCGCCTCGCTGCAATCCTCGACGGACAAGCCCAGCGCGACGTTGAAGATCAGCTGTGGATTGAGCACGATATCGGGATGGCCTTGCTGTCTCGCATAGGCGCGGTTGAAATAAAGCGGGACGAAGCACAGCGTGATGGTGCTGAAAAGCGCATTGTCGCTCTCCGATATCGTGCGTCCCCAATGATGGTCGAACCGCTGCCCCACGAAGAAATCTTCGTAGAGATTGCCCTTCTTCCACAGCACGGCTTTTTCTAAAATTGCATTGGACATCGGCATTTCCCGTTCAGGATGCGGGGCTGGTCAGAGTTTGATCGTGATGCATTTAAGCTGGGTGTAATGGTGCAGCGCCTCAACGCCTTTTTCGCGGCCATATCCACTCTGCTTATAGCCCCCCAACGGCGTTTCGACGCCGCCTGCCATATATTCATTGATGTAGATTTGCCCCGCTTCCAGTTGCGACGCAACGCGATGCGCACAGCCAAGGTCACGGGTCCAGATTCCGGCGGCAAGGCCGTAATCGCTGTCATTAGCGATGCGAACTGCATCTGCTTCATCCTTGAAGGGGAGCACGGTAAGGACCGGGCCGAAGATTTCCTCGGTCGCGATCCTCATATCGGGACGGGCGTTGGTGAATATGGCGGGCCGGACATACCAGCCGCCCTGGCTTTCTTCCGCCCCCAGCACCTGGCCACCGGCGGCCAGCGTCGCGCCTTCCTCGACGCCCACGGCGATGTAGGACCGGACCTTTTCAAATTGTGCGGCGGTGGTGATCGCGCCGACATAGGCATCCGGCTGTGGCCCGACCTTCAGTGCCTCGACGGCCGCGACCAGTCGCGCGACAAAGGCGTCGTGGATCGACTCTTCGACAAGCAGCCTCGTGCCGGCGAGACAAACCTGGCCCGCATTCACACTGAAGGCTCTGACCGCCCCCGCCACGGCGATGTCTATGTCAGCATTGGCGAACACGATGTTGGCCGATTTGCCGCCCAGTTCCAGTGTGAGCGGGATGATGCGCTCCGCCGCAATCCGGCCGATTTCGATCCCGGCGCGCACGCTGCCGGTAAAGGCCACCTTGCGTATCAGCTTATGGCTGACGAGCGCCGCCCCGGCGTCTTTTCCCACGCCCTGCACGACATTCAGCACGCCGGGGGGCAGTCCGCATTCCTCCACGGCCAGGCGTGCAAGCATGGTCAGCGATCCGGGGGTTTCTTCCGACGGCTTGGCGACAACAACATTGCCGGCGGCAAGGGCCGGCGCGATGGCGCGGGCGGCCTGCTGCAACGGGGCATTCCACGGCACGATGACGCCGACGGCGCCGAATGGCTCGCGTAACGTATAGGAATGATAGGCCGGGCCTAGATTGATGATCTCGCCATGGCCGATGCTGACCAGCCCGGCATAGAATTCGAAATATTTGGCTACGACCTCGATCTCGATCGGTGACTGCCAGGCCGGCTTGCCGGTTTCGAGACCCTCAATGTCGGCGAAGCGGGTGATATGCTCCCGCAATTTCGTGGCGATCGCCTGCAGGATACGGCCGCGCGCCATTGGATGCTGGTTGCGCCACGCTGGAAATGCCTGCGCGGCATGCTGCACGGCGCGGTCGATATCCCCAGCCGATCCGGCAGCGACCTCACCGATCTTCTGTCCCGACGAGGGCGAGAATTTGTCGATGAAACGACCGCTATCCGGCTCGCTCTCCTGCCCGATGAAATGTAGGTGCCGGAACATCGCTTCCCCTGATCTCAAGCTGATCCCGGCATTGGATGCCGGCGTTTCATTGGACGCGTGGCCGCCATGGCGATCACGCGATCATCGCCCGGTGATCGTTGATGGTGGGCCGGTTGGCAATCTTCATTCGTCCGGACGCGATGCACATTTCATCCATAATATGGCCGCGTTCGGGGCTGGGGCACTCCGGTTTTTCGAAGGAAATGCATCGGCAGAAGCAGGTTCAATGCACTTGTAATAGCTTCAGACGCGCGCTTGCCACGACTTCAGCGGCGTAGCAGTCATCGCCGGTAAGAGATGCCGATAAGCGGTTCATTGCCGCAACGGGAAAAGGAGTTTGAAGATGGCCCAGTATAAGCCGGAGTGGCTTAGTCTCGTGCAGGAAGCGCCCATCAACCCGGATCTGCCGATCATCGATCCGCATTGCCATCTTTATGATGATCCGGTTCGCCGCGCGACCATGGGCGGCTTCATGACCGACGAGTTTCTCAAGGAAATCGCGGATTCAGGCCATCAGGTCGTGTCCACCGTCCATTGCGAGGCGTACAAGACCTTCGTCGATGCCGACGCCCCGCCCGAATTGCAGGCCGTGGCGGAAACGCGGGCGGCAACGCAGGTCGGCGAAGAGTCGCTGCGGCGCGATCCGGCCGGTCCGCGCCTGTCCGAAGGTATCATCTGTGCGGCCGATCTCACTTTGGGCGACCGGCTCGACGATGTGCTCGCGGCGCACCGGGAGGCGGCGAAGGGGCGGCTTCGCGGCGTGCGATCGTGGACCATGAGCGATCCCGACATCGCCTTGCCCTATGAAGCGGCGGTCGATCTGCTCGCCGACCCGGCCTTCGTCGCGGGCGCGAAGCGGCTGGTGGACCACAAGCTGACATGGGACGCGGCCGTGTTCCATCCCCAGATTCCCTATGTCGCGGCGCTGGCGGAAAAGGTGCCCGATCTGCCCATCATCCTCAACCATGTCGGCATCCCGATCTACACCGGGCGCTTCAAGGACAAGGCGCAGGAAACCTATCAGAACTGGCTGGCGATGATGACCGATCTCGCGCGCTATCCCAATGTCTATGTCAAGGTTTCGGGCCTGTTGATGGGCTTTTCGGGGCGCGCGTTTGACGATCATCCGACGCCGCCGACCTCGCAGCAGGCGGCCGACGCGATGGAGGATCATTATATCCCCACCATCGACCTGTTCGGGCCTGAACGCTGCATGTTCACCAGCAACTTTCCGCGCGATCGCCTGGGCATTTCCTACGGCGTCCTGTGGAATGCGCATCGCATTCTGGCGAGCCGCTACAGCGCGGATGAGCGTGCGGCCCTGTTCCACGGCACTGCGGCCAGGATCTATAAGCTGCAAAACCCCGCCTGACAGGATCGATGCAAGGGCGCGCCTCGGCCCGAAATTATTGCGATATCGAAATGAATGGAAGTGGATATGAACGGTGTGAACTTCGCCGGAAAGCAGGTGATCGTCGTCGGCGGCTCCAGCGGCATCGGTAACGCAACCGCCCGCGCCTTTCGCGACGCGGGCGCCGATGTGCTGGTCACGGGCACACGCGCGTCCGCCGCGGACTATGGCCTCGATGAAGCCGACAGCTTTGAAGGACTTGCCTATTCGCAACTGATTGTTGGGGATGCGGATTCGGTAGCCGCCTGGCAGCCCGATGTGGAGCGCCTCGACGTTCTGGTCCTGTCGCAAGGATCGGTCGCCTACCGCCGGCAGGAATTCGAGCCGGAGACATTCCGCCACATTGTCGACATCAATCTCAATTCCATGATGGACTGCGCCGTGCGGTTGAAGCCGCTGCTGGCCGCCAGTTCCGGCAACATCGTGACGATCAGCTCGGTGGGCGGGGTCCGCGCGACGATCGCCAACCCGGCCTATTCCGCGTCCAAGGCAGGTCTTATCCACCTGACCCATGTGCTGGGCGCGGCATGGGCGCGCGATGGCATCCGCGTGAATGGCATCGCGCCGGGGCTGGTGGAAACCAAGATGATTACGGTGACCACCGGCAATCCCGAACGTCTGGCCGAACGGCTGAAAGGAATCCCGCTGGGCCGCCTCGCCAGCCCGGCCGAGATCGCATCGATCGCCTTGTTCCTGGCCTCGCCGATGTCGAGCTACATCGTGGGCCAGACGATCATCGCCGACGGGGGCAGGACGCTGACCTGATCCGCTCGCCATCGGCCGCTTGCTGCCATGGCCGCAGCACAAGCAATTTGAGGAGTCTTTATGAACGACGTGGTGTTTCAGGAAAAGCGCGACGACATCGGCATCATCACGGTCGATGCGCCGCCGGTGAACGCATTCGGCATCGCGGTGCGGCGCGGGCTTCACGCCGCGTTCGATCAGTTCAAGGCGGACGATGCGGTCAAGGCGATCGTGGTGATCTGCGCGGGGCGGACTTTCTTCGCCGGCGCGGACATCGCCGAATTCGGCAAGGAACCGGAAGCGCCGCTGCTGGGCACGGTGTTTGCCGGCGTTGAAGATGCAGGCAAGCCGGTGATCGCCGCGATCCATGGATCGGCGCTCGGCGGAGGCTGTGAATTCGCGCTCGTCTGCAATTATCGTGTCGCCGTGCCGAGCGCGCGGATCGGCCTGCCCGAAGTCACGCTGGGCCTGCTGCCGGGCGCTGGCGGCACCCAGCGCCTGCCCCGTATTATCGGGCCGGAACTGGCCCTGGACCTGATGCTTTCGGGCCGCTCGATCGGTGCGGACAAAGCAATGCAGCTTGGCGTGCTGGACAAGATCATCCCCGAAGGTGCGCTGCTGGACGGCGCTCTGGAATTTGCTCGGTCGGTGCTGGCGGAAAACCGGCCGCTGGTGAAGATCCGGGATCGTCGCGACCAGATCGATCCATTCAAGGACAAGCCCGAAATCTTCGCCGCCGCGCGGGCCAAGGCTGCAAAGACCGCACGCGGCTTCATCGCGCCCGAAAATATCATCAAGGCCGTGGAAGCTGCCGTCGCCCTTACCTTCGACGAAGGCATGGCGCGGGAGCGGCAGTTGTTCGAGGAACTGCGCGATTCCACGCAAAGCGCGGCGCAGCGCTATTATTTCTTCGCCGAACGGCAGGGCGGCAAGGTGCCGGGTCTGTCCAAGGATTACGCGCCATTGCCGATCGCGCGCGTAGGCGTGATCGGCGCCGGCACCATGGGCGGCGGCATCACCATGAATTTCCTGAGCGCCGGCATTCCGGTGACGCTCGTGGAAACGTCGCGCGAGGCGCTGGACCGTGGCATCGGCATCATCCGCAAAAATTACGAGAATAGCGCCAAGCGCGGCCGCCTTACCGATGCGGAGGTGGAAAAGTGCATGGCGCTCATCACCCCTTCGCTCGACATTGCAGAGCTTTCTGACGTCGATCTTGTGATCGAGGCGGTTTTCGAGCGGATGGACGTCAAGCAGGAGATTTTCGGCAAGCTGGACAGGATCGCCAAGCCGGGGGCTATCCTGGCCAGCAATACCTCCTTCCTCGACCTCGATCAGATCGCGGCGGCGACCAGCCGTCCCGAAGCGGTGGTTGGCTTGCACTTTTTCTCGCCCGCCAATGTCATGAAGCTGTTGGAAATCGTGCGCGGGGCCAGGACATCCGATCAGGTGCTGGCGACGGCGCTGAAAATCGCAAGCCGGATCGGCAAGATGCCGGTCGTCAGCGGCGTTTGCGACGGCTTCATTGCAAACCGGATCATGACTCCGCGCCGCGAACAGGCCGACGCGCTGATATTGGAGGGCACCGCGCCCGCAGCGGTGGACAAGGCCGTGCATGATTTCGGCTTTCCGATGGGGCCGTTCGCGACGCTGGATCTGGTTGGTCTCGACGTCATCAACCGCAAGGAACCGTTTCGTACCGTCAAGCAGGACTTGCTGGATATCGGACGGCGCGGCCAAAAGGCGAACGCAGGCTTTTACGATTATGACGAAAACCGCAAATCCTCGCCTTCGCCACTGGTCGCCGGCATCATTGCGGACGTCGCCGCCGAGCGTGGTATCGCGCAACGCCCGCCGCTGAGCGATGATGAGATCATAGCCCGGCTTCTCTACCCGGTGGTCAATGAAGGCGCGCGCATCCTTGAGGACGGCATCGCCTCGCGCGCTTCGGATATCGATGTCGCCTGCATATTGGGCTACGCTTGGCCTCTCTATACCGGAGGGCCTATGTTCTGGGCGGATCAGGTGGGCCTGCCCCGGATCGTGGCCGGAATGCACCAGCTTGCGCGGGACTATGGTCCTCGTTTCGAACCGGCCCGCTTGCTGGTGGAAAAGGCTGAATCCGGCGGCAGCTTTACCGGCTGAGTGTCAGTACGGCGGCGGGCGCAGCGCCGGCCGCCGTACTGACACTCAGCCCTCTTTCTTGCCGACCGGCTTACCGAGCATCGCGTCCGAAATGATGCGAAGCTGGATTTCCGACGTGCCTTCAAAGATCTTCGTCAGTCGAGCATCGCGCCAGAAGCGTTCGATAGGATGGAGCGTGGTGTAAGCCGCGCCGCCCACGATTTGCAGTGCTTCGCTCGTGACTTCTTCGGCCATTTCGGCGGCCAGATATTTGATCATGGAGGTTTTTACCTTCGCAGGCCGCCCAGCGTCGATTTCTTCGCAGACATGGTACAGTAGCTGGCGGGCGGCCTCGATTTTGGTGGCCATCATCGCGATTTTGAAGCGGATCGCCTGAAAATCCGAAATCGGCTGCCCGAACTGCACACGTTCGTGCGCATAGCCGACGGCATGGTCCAGCGCCGCTTGCGCCAGGCCGATTGATCTGGCGCCGGTCTGCGCACGCGCCAGTTCAAGAGCGTGAGCGGTGTTCTGAAACGCGCGCCCCGTATCGTCCGCTTCCGGATCGGCGGGCACGCGCACGCCATCAAAATATAGTTCCCAGGTCTTCCACCCGAAATAGCCGATCTTCGGGATCGGCGAACCGCTGACGCCCTGGGGCAATTCGCCACGCGGCTTGTCTACGTTCAGACTGATGGTGCCTGCTTTGAGGCCCTGTCCATCCTCGATACGGCAGAGTACACGGATGAAATCCGCGCCGTCAGCAAAAGTGCACCAATATTTGTTGCCAGTAATGATCCATTCGTCGCCCTCACGGCGGGCGCGGCACGATACGCCAGAGAGATCCGATCCTGTGCCAGGTTCGGACAAGGCAGCGGCTCCCAGATAGCGGCCCTGCGCCATCGCAGCTATTTTCCGGCTCTTTTCTTCACTTGCTCCGCTGACGCCGCGATAAAAGGCGTTGCCACGCGCGGGCAGGCTGGCGACGCTCATCCAGCCCTTGGCCAGTTCTTCGGTGACGAGGCAATATTCATAGGCGCCAAGTCCGAGTCCGCCCAGCTCCTCCGGGATGAGAATGCCGAAGAAGCCGAGCTCACCCATACGGTCGATCAGCGTGAGCGGGAAATCTGCCTTTTCGGGATCCAGTCGATCTGCCAGCGGACGCACTTCGTTGCGGGTAAAATCTCGAGCAAGCTGCTGTATCATGAGCCGCTCTTCGGTCATGCCGCTCGCGAAACCGGTTGGCTGGCGCGTATCCATTTTGGGGTTCCTTCGATGCTCGCTTCAGGCCGCCTGGCTTCAGGCCGGGCCGTCGCTGTTGCTGGCCTGATAGCTGCGGATGATCTTTACCCGGTCACCCGGTCCAGCGCTTTCCCAGCCCTCCAGCAGTTCCCTGGTAAACGCGTCGCGGATCGCCGGAGCGGCCGCGCGGTTCGCCGCTGCCAAGGCGCAGGGCAGCTCCGCCAGTGTCAGATCGGTGCAATAGGCAGCGGTGCCCGGCTGCTGCCGCCACGATTCCGCCAGCGGGCCGGCATCGAACGGGTCGAACCCCGACAGATCGACCAGATTCATCACGATCCGCTTGGCGCGGGGATCGTCGCCCGCCACGGGCAGGGCAATGCGTCCGGGCGTGCCCGAAGCCCTGCTTTCGTCGCGCAGGCTTTCGGCGATGATGCTGTTATAGGCCTTGACGACCGGACGCCCGAGTTGGCGCGATACCCACAGGCTTTCGATTTCCCCAGCCTCGATTGCCTCGATCGGCGGATCGCGGTGAGGCATATAGTTGCCGGTATCCACGATCACGAGGTCGTCACCGGCTCTGGCGAACAGGTCGGCGGGCAGCGCTGCTATGCTCTTCTGCGGGATGGAAACGAACACCACATCCGCTCCATCCACCGCCTGCGCGGTCGATCCGGCCCGGCCCCCCACTTGCGACGCCAGATCGGTCAGGCTCTCCGCACCGCGCGAGTTGGAAAGAATCACATCGTGGCCGGCAGCCGCATATCTTCCTGCCAATATGCCGCCGATCTTGCCGACGCCGATCATGCCGATCTTCATGACTGCTCTCCTGTAATAGTTTGCGCGCCTTGCGCCGCGGCTTATCGAACCAGCGACCGGGCGATGGCCATGAGCCGGCGGCATTGTTCCAGATGCAGCAGCTCCACCATCTTGCCGTCCACCTTCAACACGCCGGAACTCGCATTCTCGGGCTTTTCAAAAGCCTCGATCACCGCCGTCGCGAAGCCGATCTCGGCCTCTGTCGGGGAAAAGACGCTGTTCGCGGTGTCGATCTGGCCGGGGTGGATCAGCGTCTTGCCGTCGAACCCGAATTCCAGCGCCTGCCAGCATTCCGCCTCCAGCCCCGGCGCATTCTGCAAATCATTATAGACCCCGTCGACGATCGTCAGGCCCGCCATCTTCGCGGCTGTCACCGCCAGGCACAGCTGCGGCGCCAGTGCGGCGCGGCCGGCGACCAGCCGGGCGTTGGTTTCCTTGCACAGATCGTTGGTGCCCATGACGAAAGCGGCAAGGCGCGTCTCCCGCGCGCTGTCGGCGATGGTGGGCAGGTTGAAGATCGACCGGGCAGTTTCGATCATGATCCATAGCCGGGTGCGGGAGTGGAGCGATGCCATCAGGGCGTCATAGGCGCGGACGTCGCCAGCGGTTGAAATCTTGGGGGCCAGCACGGCATCGGGGGCGACGGAGGATGCGGCGATGGCGTCCATATCCGCGCGGCCCCATGGCGTGTCCAGGCCGTTGACGCGCACCACGACTTCGCGGTGGCCAAAGCCACCTTCTGCGACAGCTTCCAGCGCGCGGGTGCGAGCATCGGCCTTTTCATCCGGCGCGACCGCATCTTCAAGGTCGAGGATGATGGCGTCGCAATCCAGGCTGCGCGCCTTGGCGATCGCCTTGGCGTTGGAGGCTGGCATGTACAGTACGCTGCGGACCGGCTTATATTCCATTTTAGACACAAATGCTCCGTGAAGATGCCGCTCAGCTTCTGGCAGCTCTGTTCTAGGGGCGCGGACCGGCTGTTTATCAAGTCCAATCGACTATTCGGGTCCTGTTGATTGCATCAGTAATGATGCAGCCCGTTGCGCCTTCTGCATTATCGCGGCGGCATGCGAATGGCGCCGTCCAGGCGGATCGTCTCTCCGTTGAGCATGGGATTTTCGATGATCTGCCCGACCATCATCGCAAATTCCGACGGTCGCCCGAGACGAGCAGGGTGGGGGACCGCTTTGCCCAGCGCATCCAGCACGTCCGGCCCGAAGCGTGACAGGATCGGCGTATCGAAGGTGCCCGGCGCGATCGTGCAGACCCGGATGCAATGCCGCGCCAGATCGCGCGCGGCGACCAGCGTCATGCCGACGATCCCGGCCTTTGCCGAGGCATAGGGGATTTGACCGATCTGCCCTTCGAACGCCGCGACGGAGGATGTGAGGACCACGACGCCCCGGTCGCCGTCGATCGGTTCATTCTTCGCCATGCGGGCCGCGCCTTGGCTGAGCACGTTGAATGAGCCGATCAGGTTCACGCGCACGATCTCCTCGAACAGGTCAAGCGAGCCGGGATCGCCGCTCCGCTCGACGACGCGCACCGTGCCGCCACGGCCAGCGCAGTTGATGACGGCGCGCAGCGGCGCGATCTGCACCGCAGCATCGAACGCCGCCGCCATCTGCACCGAATCGGTGACATTGGCGGACACGAACCGCGTGCCGCCGCCGATTTCGCTGGCCACCGCAGCGCCCGCCGAGCTTTCCAGATCGGCGATGACGACGCTGGCACCCTGACCGGCCAGCCGCTCCACCGTCGCCCGGCCCAGGCCCGATGCGCCGCCGGTCACGACCGCCGAAAATCCACTGATGTTCATTCTATCGTATCCTCACAGTCGTTCGATGATCGTGGCGTTCGCCTGTCCGCCCGCCTCGCACATGGTCTGCAAGCCGAACCGTCCTCCGGTTTCTTCCAGCCCGTTCAGCAGCGAGGCGAGCAGGCGCGTGCCCGAAGCGCCCAGCGGGTGCCCCAATGCGATCGCCCCGCCGCGCGGATTGAGACGCGCGGGATCGATCTGCATTTCCCGCTGCCAGGCCAGTGGCACCGAAGCGAAAGCCTCGTTCACCTCGAAATGGTCGATGGCGTCCGCCGTCAGCCCGGCCTTGCGCAGCACGCGCCGGGTCGCGGGGATAGGAGCCGTCAGCATCAGCAGCGGATCGTCGGCGATGACGTCCAGCGCGACGATGCGGGCGCGCGGCGTCAATCCCAGTCGCGCCGCCGCCGCTTCGGCCATGACCAATGTCATCGCCGCCCCGTCGGTTATTTGCGATGAATTGCCCGCGGTCACGCTCCAGTTGATCTGCGGGAATTCGGCGGCGATCGCATCATTGTTGAACGCGGTGCTCAATTGGCCCAGCCCTTCGACGGTCGTGCCGGGACGGATCGTCTCGTCCTCGCCGACCGTGCCTTCAGGGGTCACGATCGGCACGATTTCGCGCGCCAGTGAGCCGTCGCGCCGCCGGGCGTCGGCCAGGTCATGCGAACGGACGGCGCAGGCGTCCATCTCCTCCCGGCTGATCTGCCAGCGTGCGGCGACCAGTTCGGCCGCCACGCCCTGTCCGACATCCACAGGGTAGCGCGCGCGATAGCCTTTTCCGAATACGTCTTGCCCCAGCCGGGCACTGCCCATCGGCACGCGGCTCATCGATTCGATGCCGCCCGCCAGCGCGATCTGATAATCGCCCGAGGCGATGGCCTGCACCGCAAAATGCAGCGCCTGCTGGCTCGACCCGCAACGCCGGTCGACCGTGGTGGAAGGGACATGGACAGGCAGTCCGGCGGCCAACCAGGCAGAGCGGCCGGGCGGAAAGCCCTGTTCGCCTGCCTGGCTCACGCAGCCGACGACGACATCGTCGACAAGCGCGGGATCCAGCGACGAATTGCGCGCCAGAAGTCCGGCGATCGTTTGCGACAGTAAATCGACCGGATGGAGCTGGCTCAGCGATCCGCCAGCCTTGCCGCGCCCCATCGGAGACCGCACGATATCGACGATCACGGGATTATTCTGCATGGTCCTGTTCCTGTTTACAGCATGTCGCCGGGCCTAGGGGGCGTCCGAAGGCGCGGGCGGAGATGACCGGGTTGATATATTCGCGGACATGCGCGATCCGCCCGTCGCGGATATCGTAGCGGAAGATGTAGCGGTTTCGGTATGCTGTGCCGTCGACCATTGTGATGTCGCCGCGCTGTTCGATGAACAACCGGCTTCCGTCCGCCAGGATCGACAGATCGACATCCTCTAATGCGCCAAAGCGCATGTCGCGCGAGAGCGTATCGCGCCAGAATGCAATGATCGCATCCGCTCCTGTGAAGCGCCGGCATTCAGCGGGATCGCTCGACCCGCTTTCGGAAAAGGGAAATTCATACACAGCGTCGGGCGTCAGCGCCTCCCGCAGCGCATCCATGTCGCGCCGCCCGATCGCGGTGTAAAATCGTGCGACGGCGGCTTTCGCGATCCGGCGTAAGGCGGGATCGTCACGCGGTGCGTCGTCACTGCGCAGGAACTCAGCCAGCGTGCTGGGCATGGGCCGCTGCACCGAACGACGCCGCTTCATAGCGCTGGAAATGAAATTCCGTGGAACCCAACTGATGCGCGATGGCGACCAGACGGGTGAAATAATCGGCGACCGGCAATTCCTTGGTCATGCCCATGCCGCCATGAATCTGCACGGCGGCCTCGCCCACGAAACGGGCGGACTGGTCGATCAGGACCTTCGCCGCCGCGACCGACCTCGCCCGGTCGTCGGCTGCGCCGGAAAGGCTGGCGGCCGCCATGACCGTCATGGACGCGCTTTCCTCGACCTTGATGAACATTTCCGCCATGCGATGCTGAAGCGCCTGAAATTCGCCGATCGCCTTGCCGAACTGTTTGCGCTGTTTGGAATAGTCCACCGTCCATTCCAGCAACTTGCGCTGAATACCCAGCGCCTCGGCGCAGAGCACGGCGAGGCCCGCATCGAACGCAGCGGCCAGCCTGTCGGCCGCATCGCCGCCCTGCGCGATCAATGCGTCGGCCGGAACGACGACGGCGTCAAAAGCAATGTCGGCGCAGCGCCCTCCGTCCACCAGTCGCGCGTCCTCACGTTCGATGCCGGGCAGATTGGCCGGGACGAGGAACAGCCCAAGGCCCGAGGCGCCGCCCAGATCCGCGACAAGGATAAAATGCGTCGCCCTGGCGGCTTGGCGCACCAGCGGGACGTGGCCTGACAGGATAAAGCCCCCTTCGTTGACCTGCGCGGCGATTGAGCCTTTGCCGCCCGACGCGGAGACTGGCCAGTCGATGGCGGGAATGACGATCCGTTCTCCCGCCATAACCGCCTGAAGAGTCTCGTTGCCCGCGCCTGTCAGCAGCGGTTCGGCCATGACGATGGATTCCAGCCAAGGCTCGACCGACAGGGCTTTACCCAGTTCCTCCATGACGATCATATTGCCAGCCGCGCCCGCCCCGAAGCCGCCAATGGCTTCGGCAAAGGGCGCTGCCAGCAAACCAAGCTCGGTGGCGAATGCGCGCCAGATATCCGGCGAAAAGCCGGCGGTCGTCCTGACGGTCTCGCGCCGCTTTTCGAAGGGGAATTCGTTGTGAAGGAATGCCGCGAGCGTCTCACGCAGCATGGTCTGTTCATCACTATATTCGAAATTCATCTGTCGCATCCATCCGTCGCAGCCGCCGAAACTGGGGTCAGAGCCCGAGTGCCCGTTTGGCGATGATTTCCATCTGGATCTCATTCGACCCGCCATAGATGGAGGCTTTGCGCATATTGAGATAATGGTCGGCCGCACGCCGCGCGCGTCTGGGTCCGGCCATGCCGCCGTCACTAGCGGGCGGCTTGCCGTCATGATCGATCAGGCCGTGCGGCCCGGCCGCTTCCATCGTCAGTTCCATCGCACGTTGCGCGATCCTGGTGCCACGCGTCTTCAACAGGCTGAGCAGTGGCGTCGCATCCTGACCGGCGTTGATTGCTGCCAGTACCCGCAGGTCCGACACTTCAAGCGCCATCAGTTCGATCTCCAACTGGGCGATCTGGCGTCTGAGGGCAGGGGTGTCGATCAGGCGAGCGCCATGACCGTCCGTCCGCTCCGTCGCCAGCGCCCGCAATTTCTTGACCCGGTTCTTCGACCGGCTGACCTCCGCCAGATTGGATCGTTCATGCTGGAGCAAGTATTTTGCGCAGGTCCAGCCCTTATTCTCGTCGTGAATGCGGTTTTCGACCGGAACGATGACATCGTCCAGCCAGATCTCGTTGACTTCCAGATCGCCGCCCAATGTCTCGATCGGCCGAACGGTCAGGCCGGGGCTGGTCATATCGATCAGCAGAAAGGATATTCCTTCCTGTTTCTTCACGGTGGCGTCGGTGCGCACCAGGAAAAACCCCCAGTCGGCATGTTGCGCATAGGTCGTCCAGGTTTTCTGGCCGTTGACGCGATAATATTCCTTGCCGTCATCGCCGCGAAATCGTTCGGCGGTGGTGCGCAGACTGGCCAGATCCGATCCCGCGCCCGGCTCGCTGAAGCCCTGGCACCACCAGCTTTCGGCGCGAATGATCGGCGGCAGAAAGCGCGCCTTCTGTTCCGGCGTGCCGAAATGCTGGATCACCGGACCACACATGGAAACGCCCATGGAAAAGACTCGAATGGTGTCCGCTGCTTCCAGTTCCTCCCTGAAGATGTGCCGCTGGGTCAGGGTCCAGCCGGTCCCGCCATATTCCGTCGGCCAACTCGACCCGAGCCAGCCCTTGCCTGCGAGTATCCGCATCCAGACCATATAGTCTTCGCGACTATATTCTTCATTGTTCGAAGTTTTATCGCGCAGATATTGCGGATATTCCCTGGCGATGAAATCCGCCACTTCACGGCGGAAGTCCTCATCGCCTGATGTGAATATCGGGTCCATGCCAATCCTCTAGATCTTCATTTTGCGTGTTTGCCCGGAACATGACTATATCCAGACCTTGCAGCAAGTGTCGCTGGACCGTGATTATCTCGTCGCGCGCGTTATCTCATATGCAATCCCTCCGCGCGTGACCTGATTAGGCCTGCCGCCTAGTGTCGGCGCAGGCGACAAAGGCCAAAGGAGAGACCAGAACATGCCCGCATCGATCGGACCTGACGCGTCCCGCTCTGTCGAATCACCCGCCCGGCCGTGGCTGATTCTCGCGATGCTGTCGGCGCTCTATGTCTTTTCGCTCATCGACCGACAGATTTTCGTTCTGTTGATCGGCCCGATAAAGGCGCAGTTCCAACTGAGCGACGTGCAGATCGGCCTGTTGATCGGTACAGCCTTCGCGGCAGTCTATTCGTTTCTGGGTATTCCGGCGGGCCGCATCGCCGATCACGGTAATCGGAAGCTGTTGATCGTAGCGGGGGCGATCATCTGGTGCCTTTCGACCATCGCATCGGGGTTCGCCGCCAGCTATGTGGCTCTGGTCCTGCTCCGGCTGGGTCTCGCCGCTGGTGAGGCGGTGCTGACCCCGGCCGCACATTCGATGATCGGCGATCTGTTCCCGCCCGAAAAGCGCAGCCTCGCAGCCAGCCTCTATACGTCGGCCGGTTTAATTGGTGCGCCTTTGGCCTTTTCCGGCGGCGCACTGGTTATCGCCGGTCTGGAAGGCGTGATCGCAAGTGGCGCGCCCATCAAGATGCAGATTTGGCAGTTGGTGCTGTTTGTGGTGGGCCTGCCTTCGATGGCCCTGGCAATCCTGTTCCTGCTGGTGGTGCGCGAACCTCAGCGGACGAGCGAGCCGGGGCAGCCGCTCGCCAGGGGCGATATCCTGCGCCAGATCGCCTCCCGCAAGAAACTCTATGGCGGCCTTTTTTTCAGCTCGGTCCTCGCGTCGGGGTGCAGCTATGCGCTGAATTACTGGACGATCGAGTCGCTAAAGCGAGATTTTGGCTGGTCTGCGGTGGAGGCCGGATCGGCTTTCGGTCCGGTCATTTTCATAGCGAGCGTAGCCGGCGTGATGAGCGCACCCTGGATCACCACCCGCCTTAAAGCACGCGGACGGGCCGATGCCGTCATTCTGGTCAGCTTCGCCTTCGTGGCCACGGCTTTCCTGTCCCTCTCCATCGGTCCGGTCCTGTCCAATCCCGTGCTGCGGCTGGCGTTGATCGGGCTGGGTCTGGCGGGAACGCTGGGTGGCAGCATGAATATTGTGATCTCCATGCAAGAGGTTGCGCCCGGCCGGATGCGGGCGACCTTCGTGGCTTTGCTGTATATGGGCATCACCTTGTTTGGCGCCGGGGCTGTGCCCGTCGTGGTCCCCGCGGTCGGCGCGATGCTGGACCAGACGGGTGGGCTGAGCGGCGGGCTTGCGATCGTCTGCGCGTCGCTCAGCGCAATTGGCCTGTTGCTGCTCTGGGGAGTACGCGCCGATTTCGAACGCGAAGCGATCGCCGGCTTTCCCGCCGTTCAGGCTTGCTGATAGGGGTGGGCGCGCGCCTTCATGCGCTGGCCGGGAAAGTTATGACGGTCCGGGCGACGCCGCCATGTTCAAGCTCTTCATACGCTTCGTTGATCTCGTCCAGATCGATTGTCTGCGACACAAGATCGTCCAGGTTCAACTGTCCCCGCAAGTAGAGGTCCACATAGAGCGGGATGTCATGGTAGAAATTCGACGATCCAAGCCACAGACCGCGAACGCCCTGCTGGCGCGGCAATATGCCGCTGTCTACCGGCGACGGGCGCAATGTCAGTTCGGCGCCGGGCGACATGCCGCCGATCAGATAGGCAGTTCCACCGAAGCCCAATACCGCCATTGCCGCCTGTGCGACGGCAGGCACGCCGATCATCACGAAGGCATGATCCACGCCTGCCTCGCCGGTAAGCATCAGGACCGCGCCGACCGCGCTCACCTGTGATGAATCGATGACGTCCGTTGCGCCAAATTTCCGGGCGAGGTCGAGCTTCGCCTGCTGGATATCAACGCCAATGATTGTGGTCGCACCCGCCAGTTTCGCGGCCTGAATCGCGTTCAGCCCGACGCCGCCGCAGCCAAACACGACCACGGATTGGCCGGGTGCAACCTTGGCGGCGTTGAACACCGCACCACAACCGGTCACGACCGCGCAGCCGATGATCGACGCCTGCGGGAAGGGCATGGACTTGTCGATCGCAACCAACTGGTTCTCGTGGATCAGTGCCTGCTCGGCGAAGCCGCCAAGGCCCTGCAACTGGCCCAGGCATCCGCAATCATCATGCAATCTGCACTCGGCGGCCGAAGCATCGCGGTCGAGCGCGCCGGGGTTGGAACAGGCGTTGAGATTGCCGCGAAGGCAGGCCGGGCAGTGGCCGCAGGGCTGCAGTGC
Organism: Sphingobium sp. FG11; assembly: GCF_057809915.1. Classification (NCBI taxonomy): domain Bacteria; kingdom Pseudomonadati; phylum Pseudomonadota; class Alphaproteobacteria; order Sphingomonadales; family Sphingobiaceae; genus Sphingobium; species Sphingobium sp. FG11. The sequence continues at coordinate 169,701 of NZ_JBMDKW010000006.1, read as the reverse complement.
AGCGGCGACGACATGGTCCCCGATCTGAATGCGCGTAACGAGAGGACCAACCGCTTTCACGACGCCCGCAATCTCGTGGCCAAGGACGATCGGAGTGGACACGCCCATGCCGGTTTTCGCGACGGTGATGTCGCTATGGCACAATCCCGAAGCACGCACTTCGACAAGCACTTCCCGGCCCACCGGATTGGACAGCGTGACCTGTGCTATTTCAAATGGTTCGCCAATTTCCCGGATCACTGCTGCGCGCACGATGTTGCCTCTCCTTGTCCATGCTCAAAGGCATTTCGAACGATATGAAACAGCACCCGTGCCATTGATAGATCAATGGCGGGATCGCGATCAGATATTTGACCAGTATTGCATACGTAATCTTGAAAAGCGGGATATTGCTGCAAATCCAAAACAGGATCAATTGAAAAGAACAGGCCGCGACTAAACAGGGCGCCGCAAAAATTCAAATATAAATCACTGGAGGGGATCGTCATGAACCGCAAGGTCGCTTTTTCTATTGGTTCGCTCGCAGCAATTATAGCAAGTCCAGCTCTGCTATTCGCTCAGGAACCATCTGGGTCGCAAGTGGAGTCGCCCGCCCAGAATAAAACCCCGGTAGATGTTCCGGACATCATCGTTACCGGCACGCGCATCATAAGAGACGGGTCGCAGGCTCCCTCTCCGATGACTGTTTCAGCAGCGGAGGATCTCAACAAGGTCGCGCCAACATCCCTGATAGCAGGTCTCACCCAGTTGCCGCAATTCAGCGGATCGCTGACCAACACCAGCGCGCGATCGATCGCGGCGATCGTCGGCAATCATGGGGACTTCGTGAATCTGCACGCCATCGGCGCGGTGCGGACCCTTGTCCTGCAGGATGGTCGACGCCTTGCACCGACCACGTTTTCGGGACTGGTCGATACCTCCATCATCCCGCAGCTTCTCGTCAAACGGGTCGAGGTCGTGACCGCCGGCGCCTCTGCCACCTATGGTTCCGACGCGGTGTCGGGCGTCGTCAATTTCATCCTCGATGACAAGTTCAAAGGTCTCAAGGGCGTCGTTCAGGGTTCCATCGCCTCACGCGGCGACAATGCGAATTACCGGGTGGCGCTCGCCTATGGCGCGCAGCTGGGCGACAGGATTAATATCGTGGCATCGGTCGAGCGCTATCAGACCGGCGGCTTCAAATTCCAGGATCGCCCGCCCTACGGCAATTATAATATTCCGGTCGGCAGCGTTCCGGGGGGTGGCACGCCAGGACTCGCGGCCAACCCGCTCGTCGACGGCCGCAACATCCGCTTCGCCCTTGCGACGGCTGGCGGGAACATCCTCAGCGGGCCTTTCGCCAACTATGTGTTCACGACCCCGGGTGTCTATCGCCCGATCGACGTTGGAACCAGAACGGGAAGTCCCGGCTTGTTCACGGGGGGCGATTACCATAAATGGGACGGTCAGTGGCAGGCCGTTCCGGCCACCACCAACACGGCGTTTTTGCGGGTCAATTTCGAAGCCAGCGATGATATCACGGCGTTTGTTCAGGTGAACGGAGCCAGGACGAAGCAACGTTATGCCGATGGCGACGGACGGGTTGGTCAGGGCCAGACTCTTTATCCGCTCAACAGGACCTATTTTACCGAAAATCCCTTTCTTCCCCCGGCAATGGCTGCTGGCCTCGGCACCGCGGGCCAGTCGTCGTTCAAGATGAGCCGCATGATCCTTGAAACGGCTGACAATGGCACGCATGACAATAACGACTATTATAATGCCGCTATCGGCGTGAAAGGGAATTTCGGCCAGTTTCGATGGGATCTGACCTATCAGCATTCCTGGTCGAAATATCGCAGCCGGAGCATGGATATGCGGCAGGACAGGCTTGCGGCCGCCACCGATGCGGTCCTCAGCCCGTCTGGCCAGATCGTCTGCCGACCCACGCTGGACCCCGATCCGGCGGTGCGGGCAAGATTTTCCGGTTGCGCCCCGCTCAACCTCTTCGGTCAGGGCGCTCCTTCTGCCGACGCGCTGGCCTATGTTCGCGACGTGTCGGAATATGCCGCGGTTACGAAGCTGGACAATATCGCCGCCAACATCACTGGCGATCTGTTCAACCTGCCCGCAGGTCCGGTGTCGGTGGCGGTCGGCGCGGAATATCGCAAGTCCAGCCTGAACATAACGAGCAATTCCAATCCGCTCATACTCGCCGATCCGACGGGGCTGCGTAATCTGCCGGCCGGTGCCGCGCGGTTCCTGCTCAACAATTTCGCCACGGCGAACGGCTCCTACAATGTGAAGGAAGCCTACGGAGAAATCGCGATCCCGATCTTCAAGGATCAGCCTTTCGCCAAATCTCTGGAATTGAACGGCGCAGCGCGCATCACCGACTATTCCACCAGTGGCACGGTGACGACCTGGAAGGGCGGCGCGGTTTGGGAGGTCATGGACGGCCTGCGTTTCCGCGCCACGCGGTCCCGCGATATTCGCGCGCCCACCCTGTTCGATCTCTATAATCGCGGCGCGGCGATCGATGCCACTTTCTTCGATCCGCATCTACAAAAGCAGATCGTCGTATCGCGCGTCACTCGCGGTAATCCGGGCCTCAACCCCGAAGTCGCCAATACCCTGAGTCTTGGTTTCGTAGTGCAGCCCCGCGCGGTGCCTGGCTTCACCCTTTCGGTCGATTATTATGACGTCAGGTTGAAGGGGGCGATCCAGACGCTAAACACCGATCTCGCCGCAAGAACTTGCGAGGCCAGTGGCGGCACCAGCCCGCTCTGCGCGCTGATCGTGCGCAATCCGGCCTTGCCATATAGCGACAGGACGGATGCCAATGCCGCCAGGGCGATCATCAATACGCCCGCCAATCTGGCAGGCATCAAGACGAGGGGCTTCGATATCGAGGCGAGTTATCGGCATCCGCTTTTCGGCGGCGACCTATCCACCCGCCTGTTCGTGACCTATGTAGACCGTTACACCATCCAGGACAGCGCGTTGCAGGCGCCGGTAGAATTGGCCGGCTGGACCGAAGGCATTATCTCATCCGTTGGAGCCTCGGTTCCCAAGGTGCGCGCCAGCCTCCAGACTACATTTTCTACCGATCGTTTCAGCGTGACCGCGCAGGAACGCATGGTCGGGCGCATGAAGCGCGGGCCGATCAACATCTGGGCCGAGCGCGATCTGCCGGCGGTATTCTACACCGATCTCACCCTGTCCTATCAACTGGCCGAAAATCGCGGGGGAAGCGAATTGTTCGTTACAGCGAACAACCTGTTCGACCGCAAACCGCCGTTCATCGCGACGGGACCCAGCCCAGGCTTGTATATGGCCACTTTGACGGACGTCTATGATACGGTCGGCCTGGCTTTCACTGCGGGCGTCCGGTTCAAATTCTGAGGACTGGACGCGGAAAGGCGAGGATGAAGGATGAAGCCGTTCGAAACGCTGGGTTACGAAGTCGAAGATGCCATCGCGACCATAACGCTCAACCGGCCCGATCGGATGAATGCGCTGACCAGTGAAATGGCCAATGAACTCATCGCCGCATTCGATGCGACCGATGCGGACGACGCCGTCAGGGCGGTAATCGTCACGGGCGCCGGGGACCGGGCGTTCTGCGCAGGCGCCGATATCGGGCAGGGCCGTGCGCTGTTCGATTATAGCCAGCGCGAGGATGCGCATGTCAGGCCGGTCGTCAACGGGGTTTATCTGGACATGGGCGGCCGGGTGGCGCTGCGCATCTTCGGTAGTCTCAAGCCCGTGATCGGCGCGGTGAATGGCGCTGCGGTAGGGTTCGGGGCCAGTATCCTGCTGCCGATGGACGTGCGGATCGCGACGGACGCCGCGCGGTTCGGCTTCGTCTTTGCACGGCGAGGCATCGTGCCGGAATCCGCCTCGTCCTGGTTCCTTCCCCGCATAGTGGGCATCTCGACCGCGTTGGAATGGTGCTATTCGGGGCGGGTATTCACCGCTGGCGAGGCGCTTGAACGGGGGTTGCTCCGCTCAATGCACGCGCCGGACCAGTTGATGGCCGTTGCACGCCATTTGGCCCATGATTTTATTGATGATTCAGCGCCAGTATCCCTGGCCATGACGCGGCAGATGATGTGGAAGATGCTGACCGCCGATCATCCCATGGACGCGCACCAAATCGACAGCCGGGGTGTGATGGAGCGGGGCCGCTCTGCTGACGCGCTGGAGGGCATCACTGCTTTCCGTGAGAAACGAAAGGCACGCTTTTCGGACAGGGTGTCGGCGGACATGCCGTCCTTCTTCCCATGGTGGGATGACCGCCCGTTCGAATGAAGCCGAAGCGAACGGGCCACTATTGCACATATGATAAAGCGCCCGTCGGGCGATTTACCGCGTTGCCACCCCTGTTTGGGAGCGGCAGCTTCTGACACGATGGTCGCAACCATGAGGCTATGACGAAATGAGAGGATGAACATGACGGGACGGGTCGAAGGCAAGATCGCGATCATTACAGGGGCTGCTTCGGGCATGGGGGCAGCGGTCGCGCGACTCATGTATGCGAACGGCGCCTCTCTTGTCATGGCGGATATCTCCGACAACGTGATCCGGCTCGCCGCGGAACTGGGCGACCGTGCGGTCGGCATCGTCGGGAATGTCGGCGCCAGCGCGGACGCGATTGCGATGGTGGACCTTGCCGTGTCCAGCTTCGGCGGGGTCGACATTCTGTGCAATATCGCTGGCTATACTGGCGATAATCGCGGGACGCTGGTCGATTGCAGCGACGAGAATTTCGACACGCTCGTCGCCGTCAATTTCCGTGGTCCTTTCATGACAATGAAAGCCGCCATCCCCCATATGATCGCGCGGGGCGGCGGTTCCATCGTGAATGTCGCGTCTACGGCGGCGCTCAAGGGATATCCTTCGCTCGTCGCCTATGGCGGGGCGAAGGCGGGCCTCGTCGCTCTGTCGCGCGGCGCGGCGGTCGAATTTGCCGCGCACAATATTCGCGTCAACACGATCTGTCCGGGGCCGCATGAAACGCCGATGCTGCTGGCGGCGATCGAGGCAAATCCGGCGTCGAGGGAAAAGATCATCGGCAGTGTTCCAATGCGGCGCCTAGGGAAAGCGGAGGAAATAGCGCAGGCGATTTATTTCTATGCCAGTGATGCGTCCGCTTTCGTGACCGGCACCGTGCTCCCGGTCGAAGGAGGGCAGACGGCTTGAGAGTCGCGCCGGGCGCCTCTCGGCGGCTTCACATTACATACGTACTAAGGCCTTGCCGTAAATCCTGAATGCTGGATCGTCCCAGGATTCAACCTTATCATGCTCGTCCTGCCAGATGTCGGGTCGCAGCGATTGGCGGCACGCGGATTGCTATAAAGAGCGACGAAATACGTCTGAAATTCGAGCGGAGAGTAGAGATGGATACGAAAACATTGCCGGACCGTTTTGGTGAACCGGCTATACTCAAAGCTCCATATGACTATTATTCGCAGCTTCGCGACGAGGAGGAAGTATTTTTTTCCAAGGCGCTGAATGCGTACGTCGTATCCAGATTTGCGGACAGCGAAGCGGTTCTCAAGAATATAGCCGTTTTCGTGAACACTCCGCCCACCAATCAGGCGACCGCTATGGCCGCCTACACCGAGCGCTATTTCAAACTCTACGACGAGGCTGGTGTACCCCGTCGCGTCCCTGTGCTGGCCATGACGGACGGCAATCTTCACCTTCGCTACCGCGAGCTTATCAACCCGCGCTTCATGCCGTCCGCGATCAAGCGCATGGATGATGCGCTTGTCGGCGTTGTGGATGGGCTGATCGACAGCTTCATCGAGCGCGGCGCGGACGGCGATGGCTCGGTCGAACTTTACCGGGAATTTGCGCTGCTGGTCCCGCTTTATTTCTTCTGTGATACGCTTGGCGTGCCCCGTACGCATATCCAATTGATGCAGGACGCAGGCGCCGCCTCCATCGCGCTCGTGACCGGCGGTCTGCTGGACGAGGATGGACGGGTCGCGGCGCATCTCAAGCTGATTGAATTTGCGAAGTTCATCCAGGAGAATATCCAGCGGCTGCGCGCAGCACCTGACGACAGCCTGCTCAGTCACATGATCCACAGCGAAACGCGCGACGGAGATCGCCTGAGCGAACAGGAGGTCATATCGATGTGCGCCACCCTGAACACCGGGGGTAATGAAACCACGACCAACGGGCTTGGCAATACGCTTTATGCGGCGATCAAGGATCGTGAGATACTGCAACGGCTCGCCGACAATCGCGATCTGATTCCGAAGTTCATCGAAGAGGTAATGCGCTTCGACAGCCCTATCGCCGCCGCCACGCGCTGGGCCAGTGAAGATGCGGTGATCGGCGAAACGCGCATCCCCAAAGGTAGCTGCGTGCATGTCCGCCTGGCGTCGGGCAATCGTGACGAGGCGAAATACAGCCATGCCAGTGAGTTCGACCCCGAGCGCAGCAATGTGCGCAATCATCTGGGTTTCGGGCATGGCATCCACTATTGCGTGGGGGTCCACCTGTCGCGATCGGAGATTAGAATAGGGCTGAGCCGGCTGCTTGATCGGCTGGAGGATATGCGCCTCGATACCAGCAAAGGACCCATCGAATATGCCGAGGCGGGCATGGTCCATGGATTGCAGGCCCTGCCGATCACATTCCGCAAGCGCCCGGACCGACCAGTAACTGATCCGGCGTCCAATTGATCGTGATGAACGCGAATAACGAGGGGTATTATGCCAGATAATAATGGGTGCCCGGCATCGGACAGCAGGTCGAGCGATCCCAATTCGACATTGGCGCCGGATTTCAAGTCCAGCGATCCATATTGTTGGTTGCCGGGCGATCCCGCCTATCAGCTCCCCCAGGAATGGCTGGAGAGTCCTGTACCCGAAAAGCACTCGATACGAATTCTCGCCTCATATGAAGAGGCCGGCTTCAACCGAATGGCGGCCTTCATGGGGCCGGCGTTCAGGGATCCGTCCTACGGAGAACTCAGCCTTGCCGAGCGAGAGTTCATCGGAGTTGTCGTTTCCTCGATAAATCATTGCGTTACATGCCTCATCATCCATCAGCACCTGCTAGGCGATTATATCGGAGACCATGGTCGGGCGAAGCGCATCGCCATCAATTATAGGGTGGTCGCGCTTTCCAAACAGGAACGCGCAATTGCGGATTTCTGCGTGAAAATCACCGAGCAGCCTGGCAGAATGGAGCCGGTCGATTTGCAGAAATTGCGCGATGTGGGCATCAGCGACCGGAAAATATATTATATTGTCGAGATGGCCTCGATGTTTAACATGACGAACAGGCTCACGTCAGGCTTCGGTCAACGTCCCGATGACGAGTTCATGGACGAAATCGCGCCAGCGGCATCTGAATAATCCCCAAAGCTTTGGGGCATGCCGTCGTTGGCGAAGTCGCCAATTCTCGGCATGCCATGCCCTCTGGAAAGGGTTCGTCTCAAATCTGTCGAACGGCTGACGATGGAACGCTGGCTGCGGCTGACCGTTGCCAGCGTCGCGATAGGTGAGGCGATCCTCAGGCGAAGATTTCAGTACGGACCCAATCGACGGTTACATCGGGCGAGGCCAGCCGTGCAGCCCCAAGCAATTTTTCCCAATAACCTTCCGACCCGTCGGCCAGACGCCATTCATGCAGTCGGCGCGTGAGCAGCTGAAGATCATATTCCTCGCTGATACCGATAGCGCCATGGACCGCGTGAGCGGCTGCCGCGATACGCGCCGCCGCCGCCGATGCGGTCACCTTTGCCGTCGCCGCGACCGCCAATGGTACTTCCAACCCCTTCGAGAGGCCGACCTGCGCGGCAATGCGGCAGGCGATCATGTCTTCACCCATGACCGCCAGCATGTGCTGTAACGATTGCTGACGTCCGATTGGCTTGCCGAACTGGACCCGTTCATTTGCGAACAGGGTCGAGATGTGCGTCAGCCGTTCAGCCGCGCCGGCGATCAGGGCAGCGCGCACGACCGCGGCGATCGGGCGAAGGCCGTTGACGGGGCGGGGGAGGGGCACGCCCGACGCCGTGCCCGTCAGGCGCATGGAGAGTGAATGATGCGCGCCGGTTGGCACGGGGGATAGTGCATCCATGGGGGTAAGGCGCAACAGTTCGCCATCGTCGATCAGCGCATGGGAGGCAACGGCTGCACAGGGTACAGGCTGAGCCGCGCTTGTCACCAATATGATGGGACCTTCCGGTCTTTCCACGGATGCTTTGGCGAGCAATGCCCGCGCAACCATCGTTTCCGCAACGGGCAAGGGCACCGGCTGCGCGCCAATCGCCTGAAACAATGGCTCGACCTCGGCAGGCGCCAGCCCGGCGCCGCCATGCTCCTCATCGACAAGCGCGTCCAGAAAACCAGAATCCAAGAAGGACTGCCACATCTGGTCGGGTGCCCCGCCGGACTCGATCGCGCGAAGAGCCGCCGGCGGAGCTGCAACTTCCAGAAGGCGTTTGAAAGGTTCGAGCAGTTCAATCATGTCCATGGTCATTCCCTTCTCAACGCAGGCCCATGCCACGCGCGATGATGCCGCGGAGGATTTCGCGCGTGCCGCCGCGCAGGCTGAAACTGGGGGCTATGTGCGTCACATAGGTCAAGGTGCGGTACAGATCGCTGCTTACGGCTTCGTCGGGATGGGACGCCAAATCGTCACCGATGACGACTGGCAGCAACTGTTCGAAGCCGGTGCCGCGATCCTTGACGATGCTGGCTTCCAGCACCGGGCTTTCGCCCGCCGCAAGCCTTGCTGTGCAGGCGATGGACATGGCGCGAAGAATCGCAAGCTCTGCTGTCAGTCTTCCGACCAGTCGCGATGAATCGTCGCGTCCGGCGGTTTGCAGATGTTGCACCCAGGCATCGAGCAGGATGACGCTGGAATAAATCCGCTCAGGCCCCGAACGCTCGAAGGCGAGTTCGGCCGTGACCTGTTTCCAGCCGTCGCCCTCATTCCCGATCAGCGCATCCTCACCCAGCGCGACATTGTCGAAGAACACTTCGCAAAAATGCGCGTCGCCCGTCAGATCTACGATTGGCCGCACGGTGACGCCCGGTGCTTTCAGATCGACGATTAGTTGCGACAGGCCGCCCTGCCGATCCGCCGGTGTTCCCGATGTGCGCACCAGCGCGATCATATAGTCGGAATGAACGGCATTGGTGGTCCAGATTTTCTGTCCGTTCAGCAGCCATCCGTTGGCGGTTCGTTCCGCACGAGTGCGAACGCCGGCAAGATCCGATCCGGCGCCCGGCTCGCTCATCCCGATACAGAACAAGGCTTCGCCTCGGCAGATGCGCGGAATGTAAAATTGCCGTTGCGCTTGCGTGCCATAGTTGAGGATGAGCGGCGCGCTCTGCCGGTCGGCGATCCAGTGCGCGGCTACCGGCGCGCCTGCGCTCAGCAGTTCCTCCACCACCACGAAGCGCGCGAAGGGGCCGCGATTCCGTCCGCCATAATGTTCAGGCAGAGTCAGGCCCAAAAATCCTTCCGCGCCCAGCATCCGGCTGAATTCCGCGCTGAACCCCTGCCAAGACCGGGCGCGCCGGTCGACCGGCATGCTGGCGGTGTAGCGGGTAATCAGGTCGCGCACCGCCGGACGTAGCGCCTCATCGGCTTCCGGCAGGGACGCCATGGAAAATGTATCGAACATGCCGGCTTGGCTCTCCTCTCCATCATGGCGCTGTCGTGGCGTCCACGCCGCGCCTTGCCATGATCGACGGTCATGGGAACGGAAGAGGTAAGCCGGCCAGCCGTTCGATTCAAATATTCAATCGTCGGAAAGCGATAGCAAATGAATATCGTGCGCTTCTCGCGCGGTGGCCACGAAATTGCGGGCTAGCGGACCCATGTCGCGAGCATAGGCCATACCCAGCTCGATCGGGATCGGCTCCGCCAGACGGACTAGGCGCAGGCGATCGCTGGTCAAGCGAGCGCTGCGTCCGGGCACCAGCGCCACGCCCAGCCCGGCTTCGACCAGGCTGAGCAATGTCTGGACCTGCGTCGCCTGCTGCTGGATGCGGGGCGTAAAGCCCGCGCGTTGACAGGCGATATGGGTGATGGCGTTCAGGATGCTGATGGGATTGAACAGGATGAACGGCCGGTCGGCCAGTTCAGCCAGCGCAATGCTTTTCTGCCCAGCGAGCGGATCGGTGGCTTGCAGCGCCACGACCAGCTCATCACGCTCGATCACCTCGACGCTGACGGGCGCGGTGTCGATTACGGGCAAGCGGATAAAGCCCACATCGATCCTCTGGGCAGTGATGGCCTGAACGATTTCCACGCTCGTCATTTCTTCCAGCGCCAGTTCGACATCCGGAAAAGCCTTGCAAAAGGGCGGGACCACGCGCGGCAGGAGATCGTTGATCGCCGAGCCGATGATCCCCAGCCGCAGGCGTCCCCGCAAGCCCGACGCGCCTTCGCGCACGACCTCGCGAAGCTGCTCGGCCGCCGCGATCGCCTCGCGCGCGCGCGGGAGGGCGGCCCGCCCGGCGGGTGTCAGCGTCACGCCCCTTGAATCGCGCAGAAACAGCAGTTCTCCAAGTTCGCTTTCCAGCTTGCGGATCGCGACGGTAATAGGCGGCTGAGAGACGTTCAGCCGTTCGGCCGCCCGGTGGAAATTCCGCGTTTCCGCGACGGCGACGAAGTAGCGCAGCTGGCGCAAATCCATGATATATGACGCCTATCGCTATAAGTGGAATCAATATTAGAGCATATTGGTGAAACGCACTAGATCATTGCGCAAAGCGACCCATCGCGGAAAGTCAGTCTCCGCGCAGAATGATGGGGCGCCATGGCAGAGGATTGTCCCATGAATGAAACGCCTTTCCTGCTTGTCGAAAGAGACGGGTCCGTGGTCATCGCCACGCTCAACCGGCCCGAAACCCGCAACGCCATCACCGAAACGGCGCATAGTGACGAGATCGCGGATTTCTGCGCCCGGATGACCCGCGATATATCGGTCCGCGCCGTCGTCCTGACCGGTGCCGGGTCGGCGTTCTGCGCCGGCGGCAATGTGAAGCATATGCATGAGAAGAAGGGGATGTTCGAAGGCTCTCCGCAGACGTTGCGCAATGCCTATCGCACCGGCATCCAGCGTATTCCGACAGCACTGTATGAGCTGGAAGTGCCTGTGATCGCCGCCATCAATGGCCCGGCCATTGGTGCGGGTCTCGACCTCGGTTGCATGTGCGATGTCCGCATCGCGTCCTCCGCCGCGCTGTTTGCCGAAAGTTTCGTGAAGCTGGGCATCGTTCCGGGCGATGGCGGTGCATGGCTGCTGCCCCGCATCGTCGGTATGGCCCGTGCGACGCTGATGACGCTGACCGGCGATACGATCGACGCAGCCAAGGCACTGGACTATGGGCTTGTCGGCGAAGTCGTGCCGCCCGAGCAGGTGCTGTCTCGTGCGCTGGCGGTTGCCCACTCCATCGCGGCCAATCCCGGTCACGCCACCCGTCTGGCGAAGCGGCTGCTGCGCGAAGGCCAGGATATGAAATTGGGGCCGCTGCTGGAACTCTCCGCCGCCTATCAGGCGTTGGCGCATCATACGCAGGACCATGACGAAGCCGTTGCAGCCTTCCTGGAAAAGCGCGCGCCGTCCTTTGAAGACCGCTAGCTGCCGGACGGGCGATGGCACGGTGAGCGACGACCGGGCTTGCCAAGCGGGATGATTGCCTATGTTATGGCCTTATGGTCCGGGGGCGGATCGATAACCGGATTTGAGACGAGGCGAGAGGAATGGCTCTGCGTTCCATAAAATCGGCGGAGCGGACGCTGGCGCTGTTCGAACTGTTTTCGGCGAAGCAGCGGCCGTTGACAGTGGGCGAAATTTCGCGGTTTCTGGCGGTGCCCCAACCCAGTGTGACGATGCTGGTGCAGAATCTCGTCGCCCTGGGCTATCTCGATCAGGATCGCTACGCCCGCACCTACGCTCCGACGATCCGCATCGCCCTGATCGGCAGCTGGATTCATCAGACTTATGTGCAGGATCGCCAGCTGGAATGGCGGCTGGATAATCTGTTCAACGCCGTACAGGAAACGACGTTCATCGGCATCCAGAACGGCGTGCATGTTCAATATATCCTGTTCATCAAGGCAGAAACGCCGCAGCGTTTCGACGTGCAGGCGCGCATGGCGCGCCCGCTCGCCACATCGGCGGTCGGAAAGGCGCTGCTTAGCCTGAAGCCTGATGACGTAGTGCGCAGTCTGGTGCACCGTGCGAATGATGAAGCGGTCGATCCGCGTCACAAGATGAGCCCGCACCAGATCATCGCTGAAATGGAGGAGGTGCGGAAGAATGGTTATGCCGAAACAAGCGGTAATGTTCTGGACGGCATCGCGGTAATCGCCATGCCGATCCGGCCGCTGCTCGGGCAGTCCCCGATCGCGGTGGCGGTCGGTGGCCAGGTCGATCGTATGAAAAGCAAGAAGGCCCTCATTCTTGAGGAACTCAGGAAATTCTCCACTGCCTTGTCGGCCGATGAAAATATCCGCCAATCGGCCGCTCTCGCCGGTCCGGAGCCTGACGGCGACGGGTGATCCGCATCACATCGCCGCCGCCTCGACCATCAGCAGGCGTGATGGCCATATCCCTTAGGGTCAGAGCCGCTCCACGATCGTCACATTGGCCATGCCGCCGCCCTCGCACATGGTCTGCAAGCCATAGCGCTTGCCGCGCACTTGCAAAGCATGGATCAGCGTCGCCATCAGTTTCGTTCCGCTCGCCCCCAATGGATGGCCGAGCGCGATCGCGCCGCCATTGACATTGAGGCGGGCCGGATCAGCATGATGATGTTGCAGCCAAGCCATCGGCACCGATGCGAAGGCTTCGTTGACCTCGTACAGGTCGATATCCTCGATACGCAGGCCGGCGCGTTTCAGCGCTTTTTCGGTCGCGAACAGCGGCTCTTCCAGCATGATGACCGGATCGCCCCCGGTGATGGTCAGATTGACGATCCGCGCGGATGGAACGAGGCCATGATCCTTGAGCGCGCGTTCGGACACGATCAGCGCGGCGCTGGCGCCATCGCAAATCTGGCTCGAAGTCGCGGCCGTGATCGCGCCGCCGGGCGCGAGCGGTTGCAGGCCGGCCATTGACTCGGGCGTCGAATCATACCGGATACCTTCGTCGCGGATGTGCATTTCGGTCGTGCCGTCGGGCAGGGTGATTTCGATCGGGATGATTTCATCGGCGAACGCGCCCGCTTGCGTCGCTGCAACGGCGCGCCGGTGGCTCTCAAGCCCGAACGCATCCATCTGCTCGCGCGTGAAGCCCCATTTGGCCGCAATCATTTCCGCTCCCTCGAACTGGCTGAACCGTTCGATGCCGAATTTGGCGAGCACGCCCGGCGTACGTGGATTGCCGCTCTCGGCCGGAACGCTCAGGCCCAGTGCGGCACGGGTCATGCTTTCCACGCCAGCGGCGACGACGACGTCCTGCGTGCCGGACATGACGGCCTGCGCCGCGAATTGCAGCGCCTGCTGGGACGAGCCGCACTGGCGATCGATCGTCACCGCCGGCACACTCCGGGGCAGGCGCGATTCCAGGATGGCGTGACGCCCGATATTGAGCGCCTGCTCCCCCGCCTGGGTGACGCATCCCATGATGACGTCCTCGATGGCGGACGGATCGATTTTCGTGCGATCGACCAGTCCGTTCAAGGTCTCGGCTGCCAGCAGCGCCGGATGCATGCCCGCCAGTCGTCCACGGCGACGCCCGCCCGCAGTCCTGAATGCGTTTACGATATAGGCCTCAGCCATATGCCTCTCCTTTATGCCGCGATGCGGGTCTTTACATCCCGATCAGATCGGCCTTGATCAGCGTGTTGCGGACCAGCCGGACGGTGGCGGCGTCGATCATCGCGCCATCGACCTGGGCCGCGCCCAGCCCCTGCGCTTCGGCCTCGCGATAGGCGGCTTCCAGCTTGCGGGCATGGGCCACCGCTTCGGGCGCGGGCGTGAAGGCGTCGAGCGCCCAGTCGATTTGCGCGGGATGGATCGCCCACTTGCCGACCATGCCCAGCGACCGCGCCTGCACGGCCTGCTCGCGATAGGCCTGCTCGTTCCTGAAATTGCCGAACGGACCATCGACCGCGTCGATGCCGATGGCGCGGGCCGCCATCGTGACCCGGAACCGCGCATAGTGGAAAATGTCGCCCGGATAGGCGCCGCCTTCGCCGATCGCCCGCGTGTCGATCCCTTGTGAGGCCGAATAATCGCCCATGCCGAAGATCAGGCATTCCATGCGGTCGGTGCAGGACGCGATCTCCTCGACATTCTGGAGCGCCTCGACTTCCTCGATCAATACTTCGATGCCGATGCTGCGCTCCAGTTTCAATTTCTGTTCCAGCTGGCACAGCATATGGTGGAGGAACAGCACGTCCCCGGCATTGCGCGGCTTGGTGAGCATGATCGTGTCGATGTTGCGCCCCGCTTTTTCGACCAGCGTGATGATGTCGTCATGGCACCATGGCGTCGTAACGTCATTGATGCGCACGCAGCGCGTCTTGCGGCCCCAATCGAGTTCATTCAGCGCATGGGCGATCAAATCCCGCGCGCCAACCTTGGCGGAAGGCGCGACGGCATCCTCCAGGTCACAGAACACATGGTCCGCATGGGACGCCGCGGCCTTGGCCAGCATCTTCTCGCTGCTCCCCGGCACGGAAAGCTGCACTCGGCGCAGACGGGCGGGACGGATATAGTTGCTCACTGAAATTCCCCACATTACATTGTATTCGGCTCGTGAAACCCTGCGATCGAAACGAGGCGGGTCTGTCCGAGAAGATTGCCTTGATACGGTGCCGCCGCGCAATTTTCACGGCGGATTCCCGCTTATCGGCGGAGGCATTACAAGGGGAATATCATGGGAGGATCGATGCTGTGTGCCGCTCCCGGCTCACCCGACCCCACTCGCTCCAAGCCAATTCACATGTAATGCATTGCCGCCGGACAATGTCTCACATTGTCATTCATCAAGTATTAGCCGCATTCTGTCGCCGACCATAAATGCATGAAGAGGTTCGCAAGACGCCATGAGCGACATCCTGCTGGAAAAGCGTGACGGTGGCGCGTTCGTGACTTTCAACCGTCCCGAAGCCCGCAATGCCCTTAATCCTGACATGCTGCTCGCGATGCGTCATTTCGTCGATGGTATCCGGGACGATCCGCAGGTGCGCTATCTCGTGCTTGCGGGCGCGGGCGGCCATTTCAGCGCGGGCGGGGATCTTGCCGTCTATGCTGAGACGCTTTCGCTCCCGGCGGCTGAACGCCGCGCGTTTTTCGAAGCGCGCGTCGGCGGGAATGGAGCGTGCTTCCTTAGTCTGGAGGCATTGACACTCCCGGTCATTTCGCTGGTTAGAGGCGCGGCGGCAGGGGCGGGGTTAAGCTTCCTGCTCGCGTCCGACTATGTCCTTGCGAGCGAGGACACAACGCTGGTTTTCGCCCAGACCCGCGTCGGATTGCCGCTCGACCTGTCCCTGACCTACTATCTGCCGCGCGTGGTCGGCGTCAGGAAGGCGCGGCAACTGGCCTTCACCGGCGCGAGCCTGAACGCCGATCAGGCACGGGAGATCGGCATCATCGACGAGGTTCATGCCGCAGACGCGCTGGATGGGGCTTTGACGGCTCTTGTCCGATCGTTCGCTGCCACGGCGCCGGCGGCGGCGGCGCGTACGAAACATCTCATCAACGGCAGTAGCCGCTTCGGGCTTGCGGAACAGATGGATCGAGAGGTGATGGCCGTCGGCCAATGCGTGACCGAACCGGATTTCCGCGAGGGGGTGGAAGCCTTTCTGGCCAAGCGCCGCGCGGTGTTCACGGGGGCCGCGAAGCCTGATCCCGGTTCTCAATCCATCACGAAGGCGTTGAGCTTGTTGCCGTCGGGATCGCGAAAATAGGCGGCGTAAAATCCTTCCACGCGCGGGCCGGGCGCGCCTTCGTCGCTTGCGCCATTGGCCATTGCGATCTCGTAAATCCGCCGGACCTGTTCATGGTCCCTGGCTTTGAAGCCCACCATCACGCCATTGCCGACCGTCGCCGGTTCCTTGTTATAAGGCTTGGTTATAGTAAGCCCCGGCCAGACGCCATTGGCTGCCCAGACGATCCCCGTCTCCATTTCGATCATCCGCGCCGCGCCCAGTTCCGCACAAATCTTGTCGTAAAAGGCGACCGCGCGCGGCAGGTCGTTGGTGCCCAGGGTGACATAACCGATCATCGTTCGTCTTGCTCCTTGATCGAGCGGAAGTAAAATGTCGAAAATCCTCCCGCAGCGCATGTAGCCGCTGCGGGAGGCTGTGTCGAAGAGAGGTTTAGAACTTCACCGTCGCCTCCGCGCCAAATGTACGCGGCGGTGCATATTGGCCGGTATCCTGGCGAATCGCCGAGAAGAAAAGATAGCCGCTTTTATAAGCCTTATTCGTGATATTCTTGACGAACGCCCGCAGGACATAGCGGTCATTGGGGCTGGTGTATGTCAGGAAGGCGTTCTGAAGGCTGTAGGCCTTCTGCTGCGATCCCGCCGTCGGGAATTCGCTATAGTCCACCCGGCCGCTGAAAACGGACTCGCCACGGACGAGAAATTTGCCGTCATTGTTCAGCATCACATCATATTCCAGCCCGACATTAGCCGAATAGGGCGGCGCGCGATTGAGCCTGTTGCCCGAAGCATCCGACAGGCGATCAGCATCGGATCTGGGATCGAAGGCTCCACATGCGCCAATGAACAGCTTTTCATTACAATTGAAAAACTCGTCATATTTCGCCGACTGGATCATTCCCGACGCATCCAGCCGCAAATGTGTCGCCAATTGCGCGCTCAGCGATGCTTCCACGCCATATACTTTGGCGCGCGCTGCATTCTCGATCAATAGCGTTCCCGCATCGATCACCTTTTGCACCTGCAGGTCCTTGATGCGGTAACTATAGCCGGCGATATTGAACCGGACCCGATTGTCGAAGAATTTCGCCTTCAGGCCAACTTCCACGCCGCTGATTTTTTCGGGGTCGAACTCATCCATGCAACTCGACGCCGCAAAGCCACCTGCCTTGAACCCTTTGCTATATTGCGCATAGAGCATCGAACTGTCGGTGACGTCATATTGAACGCCGACGCGCGGTGTCCAGCTATTCCATGACTTGGATGCGGACGGCGCGGGGCACACATCGACGCCGTCGAACAGGACGTTGGTCGCCGCGGACTTCTTGTCATGATTGAAGCGAATGCCGGCCTGGAGGCGCAGGCGGTCCGTCACGGAATAGGTGTGGTCGGTGAACGCAGAATAGGATTCGCCGTGGATGGGACCTTCAACCGAAAAAATGAACAGCGGATTGCCAAAAAAGGCCAGGTTGAACGGCGAATCGCCCTGATGATTGAACTTGTCATTATAATAGAAGGCCCCGAATATCGACTTCAACTTGCCGTCGAAAAGGGAGGCGTTAAGGTTGAGTTCCTGACTGAACGTATCGCTGCGAAACCGGATGTCGCTTTCGACGACCAGGGTCCCGCTGGCGTCGCCGTCGAGTCTCAGATGGTTGCGGAAGCGCTGATATCCGGTGATCGATTTCAGGCTGACATCATCGGACAGCGGAACATTGATCGTCCCGATCAACTGGAGATATTTGGTGCGATCCAGCGACCTGTAGTTGGTATATACCTCGCGTGGATTGAATGACTGCGGGTTCAGCGCGGCCTGAATGAAGCCCTCCTGCGACGGGCCGAAAGCAAGGGTGGTCGGGGTATATTTGCTGTCCAGATAGATCGCATCCAGCTCGATCCCCGCGCCACCCGGAAGATCGATGTCCAGCGCGGCTCGCCCGCCGGCGACGCGGCTGGTCTGCAAGCGCGACTGCGGCGCGCCTGGCTGAAGATTTTTCGTAAAGCCCTTGTCGCGATTCTCGAACACGCCGGAAGCCAGCAAGCGGACATTGTCCGACAGCGGGCCGCTCACCCGGCCCCTGACGCCCAATGTTTCGTAATTGCCGACGCTGCCCGTCACTTCGCCCTGAAAGCTGCTCGATGGCCGCTTGAGGATATAGTTGATGACGCCGGCCGTCGCGTTGCGTCCGTAGAGCGTACCTTGCGGGCCGGACAAAACTTCCACGCGATCGAGATCCACCAGCGCGGAATCGATCGTGCGCGATCGCGGCTGATATACGCCGTTAATGTGGGTCGCGACGGACGGGTCCTCGGCCCCGGACGTTACCCCGGTGCTGATCCCGCGTAGCGCGATCAGGGTCGCGCCGAAGGTTTCACCCACGACGAGGCCGGGCACTTGCGATTGCAATGCTGCCACATCATTGATCTGGCGCGTTTCCAGTGCTTCGGAACCGAGCGCTGTGATAGTCGCGGGAACCTTCTGAATACTTTCCGCTCGCTTCTGCGCTGTCACGACAATTTCAGGAATGCCGGCAGAAGATGCTGAATCCACAGCTGCGGGCTGCTGAGCCTGGGCAACGCTCGGGACCATCATGATCATCCCGATCGAGCCATATAACAAAGCTATTTTGGTCGTCATCTCACTCCCCTTTGAGGTGCCCGTCCGTTCGCTGCGGACATCTGTTTTCCAGGCCCGAATATTATGCCGTTGTCTGACGCGTCGGCAAGTCATCCACAAAGGCATTACATTTGTATTTGGGTCCTAGGTGCTGACCGGTCGGATCGCTTCATTACTCATGCAATCGGAATACAGGTCACGGCGATTAGGCTTGCTAATCGACCCCGCCGCATCCCTAGAGTGGCAAATCTGATAATAGCCATCTATGTGGAGAGCGACTGTGTCCGAGATGCAAGTTAGGCCCTTGCGCCCGCATCCCATCCCAGGCCTGCTTGAAGGAGGCGGGGTTGACGATATGGGCAGCGGCAGTCAACCGGCACCGCCCAATGCGGGCCTCACAAGGCTCCTGGCTCGAACGGCGCTCGGCTATCACTCTGCCGCCATGCCCGCTGACGCCCTGATGGTCGCCAAGCAGTGCATTCTGGACTGGTTTGCCGTCGCCTTGCCCGGCGCGCGGGAAGACAGCGCCGTGCTGCTGGTTGACGAGCTGGAATCGGATGGCGGAGGCCCATGCACAGTAATCGGCCGACGCTGCCGCCTGTCGGCACGAGATGCGGCACTCGCCAATGGCGTGGCGTCACACGCGCTTGATTTCGATGACGTCAACCGCACGATGCAGGGACATCCGACCGTGGCGACATTTCCGGCTGCCCTCGCCGTATCGGAGGCTGAGGGCAAGAGTGGTCGGGATTTGCTAACCGCCTACATTGCCGGCTATGAGATCGCCTGCATCGTCGGCGCCCAGATGGCCCCATCCCATTATGGCATGGGGTTTCACGCGACGGGCACGATCGGTGCCATTGGCGCGACCGTGGCCGCTGGCCTGCTGCTCGAACTGGATGAGACGCAGATGGCACACGCGATCGGCCTGGCGGCGACGCAGAGTGCCGGACTGAAAGCGATGTTCGGCAGTATGGCCAAGCCACTCCATGCCGGGAAGGCCGCCGCCAATGGTGTGTTCGCGGCAAGACTGGCCTCGAGGGGGTTCACGGCGCATCCTGGCGCACTGGAGGCGGATCAGGGGTTCATCTCGACCTTCAGCCTGGAGCCGTCTCGCTCCCCCATGATTCCTCCGCCAGGCACTGAGATCGTCAAGACGCTCTTCAAATACCACGCAGCCTGTTACATGACTCATTCGACCATAGATTGCCTTATCAAATTGCGAGAGCAGGAAAATTTTTCGTCGGACGCCGTGGTGGCTGTCGATATTCATGTTGCGCCGGGTCACCTTGCGGCGTGTAACATTCCCGATCCGGCTAATGGTCTTGAGGCCAAATTCAGTCTCAGGCACGCGGCCGCTCTCACACTTTGCCGACGGGACAGCTCGGCCCTTGAGACTTTTTCGGACGAAAGCGCTTCCGATCCCGAGCTTGTCGCCATGCGGCAGCGCGTGTCAGTTCACGGGGACATGCCTGCGGGTGGCGCGGTTCGGGTGATCGTCCAGACGAATGCCGGCGCCCGGCACGAGGCTGATCATGATACCGGCGTCGTCGAGGGCGATCTCTTCCGCCAAGGGGAGAGGATCGAGTCCAAGTTCATGAGCCTGGCAGTTCCCGTGATTGGGACCGACGCCGCCAAAAGGCTTCTCAGGGGCGTTTCTGATCTCGACCAAAGCGTTGCCCTGAGCGATCTGCTTCGCGAGGTCGGGGCAGAATAGTTAAGCCCTCGCCTGAGCTGTTGTGGGATAATGCCGGGTTGCACAATGTTCCCTCGCTGGTGAGTGATCGCCGCCGACATTATGCGCATATCAACCCCGAAGATGCGAAATCATTGAATATCGAGGATGGTGAGATGGTTAGCATTTCATCCCGTGCAGGACAGGTTTATGTCCCAGCTAAATATTCGCCTCACATGAAAACCGGGAACGTCGCATTGCCGCATGGCTGGGGTCATAAGGGCCGCTGGAAGCGCGCAAACAATCCGGGGCGACGTAAACTCCGATATATTGACGGGCAGGGAATGGATGACATGGAATTGCTCGCCGGGATGTCGACCCTCAACGCCATCCCGATACGAACTGACAAGATATCGTGACCGTTCCGACGCCAGTGTAAACTCATCGCAGGGTCTCTATTTGACAACGATGACACAAAACACCTGAGCAGTCACGGCAAGAGGCCATAGTCGATCATCTTCAATTGCAAATGTAATTATAACGCGCCACGACCATTTTCCAATGGTCAATAAAGTTTGGCCTCGGCAGAATGCTCAACCTAATCCTGCATTATAAGCGCTCAATGATATGAGCGATGTGTGTCGCTCGACAACGCACAAGAAAACTAAAAAAGACCATTGAATTAAAAGGAGGAGAGGGGATGAATAAGTGGATACTTCTGACCGGGGCTGCAGCGTTCTGCGTCATCGGAGGCGGCTCGGTTTCCTTCGCAGCCGATCAGCCTGCGGGTATAGTGCCGCCATCGGCTGACGCTGAAGCGCGCGACGTTTCGCAGGATATTATCGTGACGGCACGCCGGAAGGCTGAGTCCGACATGGCCGTTCCTGTCATGGTAACAGCGATCAGCGGAGATACGCTGGCAAATCAAGGGGCTGTCGATATTTACAAGATCAGCCAGCTTGTCCCCCAACTTGAGATCAGCCAAGGCCCATCGGTTACAGGCGGCGTGCTGGCTCTTCGAGGTATCAGCAGTGGTATAACAAATTCTTCGGATCAGGCGGTCTCTATCAATATCGATGGCGTGCAGGTTTCCAATGCCGTCGCGCTTCGCATAGGGCAGTTCGATTTGGCCCGAGTCGAAGTGCTGAAAGGACCGCAGGCATTGTTCTTCGGGAAAAATAGTCCGGCGGGCGTCATCTCCTTTATTTCGGAAAGCCCCGGCACAGAGTTGAATGGGTACGTCAGGACATTCTATGAACTGACAGCGGATGAATGGAGAACCGAAGGCGCCATAGGTGGGCCGGTTACCGATAGTCTTGGTATCCGCCTGGCCGGATATTATGACAATATGGAAGGTTATTTCCGCAATCCTTTGCCGCGGGATTATGCTCCGGGCGTTGTATTCGGCCCTCGATCAAAGCGCACTCCCAATCGTGAAGAATGGGGCGGGCGTGCAACAATCGCATTCAAGCCAGACGACAACTTTTCGGCAGTCCTCAAAATGGCGATAGCCAATGTATCCGGGACCTCTTCCTTCAATGAATTCCAGAGGATATCCTGTCCAACCGGAGGTATGGCCGGGCCGGAGTTCCTCCCAGGGCAGAATAATTTCGACTGCACCCTGAACCGCACGGTGAATCCTTTAGGCACCGTTTCGCCAGCCGTCGCTGCCCTCGATCCCGTGTTCAAGGGCGAGGACTATGACAAGACCCGGCAATATCTCGGTAGCCTGAATGTCGAGTATAAATTTTCTGATCTGACGCTGACTTCCATCTCGGGATTCTACAAGAGCAATTACCGCGGTCTTAATCTCAATTCAGGCCCGGTCTCCAATGTCGTCCTGCATTTGCCCATCGACCGCCGCGATCTGTCTCAGGAATTGCGGCTGGCGAGCAGCTTCAGCGGGCCGCTGAACTTTACGCTCGGTGCCTATTTCCAGGACGCGCATCTGGACTACCGACCCAGCGCCTATCGCGGTGCCGGCGCGCCCGGCGCCGCTATCGGACGCTTCGATAATAATTGGTATTCGCTCAGGGGTACGACCAAGTCCGGCTTCCTCCAGCTGGCCTATGCGATTACTGACCAGATCGAATTGTCGGGAGGCGTCCGCTACACCAACGAGCGCAAGCGGGAGCGAGTATATTCCAAGTTTACGGGCGCGGACCGGACATTCTTTTTCACGCCGAGCGAGATCGAGTCTAACGACTGGTCTCCTGAAATCAGCTTGAATTACAGGCCCACGCAAGACATTACATTCTTCGGGTCGTACAGAAAAGGATTCAAGTCCGGTGGATTTGCAACTCCCACCGTCGCAGTAACGACAACCCCGTCGGTCAATGCGTTCCGGCCGGAATATACCAAAGGCGGCGAAGTCGGAATGAAGTTGCGGCTGTTTGATAGGTCACTACGAATCAACGCCGCAGCCTATACCTACAATGTCAGTGATCTTCAGGTGTCGTCGGTCAATCCGACGTCGGGGACGATCACAACGCAGAATGCTGCGGCCGCAAGAGTTCGGGGCGTTGAAGCCGATTTTACCTTCAATCCGCACGGTATTGATGGTCTGACGATCACGGGCGCGATCGCTTACAACCAGGCAAGGTACAAGAATTTCATCGCGACTTGCTATGGTGGTCAAACCATTGTGCAAGGGTGCAATCAGGTCCCGATTTCGGGTCGCTTCACTTCGCAAAACTTGGCCGGTGGTCCCCTTTCCTTTGCGCCGGATTGGTCCGGCAACTTGAGCGCCAATTATGTGTTTCCATTGGGGAGTGAGTTCAAGGCTGGATTGGGCGGCGGCGTAAGATTCAACAGCACTTATTATGCCGCAGGCGATTTGTCGCCTGAGTCCGTATCCAGGTCTGTTCAGTTCCTCGATCTTCAGGCTCGTATCATGGATGCAGCGGACAAGTGGGAGCTTGCTGTGATCGGACGCAATCTCACGGATAAACTTCGTCCGACACTGGCTTTCGATACGGCGTTTACTGGTACGACATCAGGCTTTGCGACTGGGACGCGTGCTGATGTCGGCGCGTTTGCCAATCGGCCTCGTGAGGTGATCCTCCAGTTTACTTACAAGTTCTGAGCAGTCTGGCCATGCGGCACCGGCACCGGCACCGGCACCGGCACCGGCTCTGTCGCATGGCCAATTTGCCTAGACTGACGTTGTCACCGGACCTCCTCGGGATATCCGTACTTAACAAATCCTGAGCGCTGTTTCCGCTTAACAAAGCCAATGAGGGCATAATGGCCAAAATTGAATTCTGGACCAATCTCACAGCGAAGGAGCCCCGTTCAGGGGCACAAGAGGCGGCCCGACTGGAGGCTGATGGCTGGGACGGTGTTGCGATGGTGGATTCACAATGCATGTTCCCCGATGTGTGGACATATCTCACTCTTTGCGCTCAGGCGACCTCGCGAGTGAAGCTCGCGACGGGCGTGACGAATTCCATTACCCGTCATCCTTCCGTGACCGCGTCGGCTGCTTCGTCCTTGCAGTTGATTTCGGGAGGCCGCGCCGTGCTCGGCGTCGGGCGCGGCGATTCCGCTCTTGCCTATATCGGCGCATCGCCAATGCCGATCGCTCAGTTCGAACATCATCTGGCGATCCTGCAGCAATATCTTCGTGGCGAAGACGTTCCTATGGACGTGGCGAGTTCCTTGGTGCCGGGAGCGCGGATTGGCTTTGCCAATCTGGCAATTGGCACGGGTCCTAGCGGCAGCAGGATCAAGTGGCTTTCCGATTTCGACATGCCAAAAGTGCCGCTCGAAGCTTTCGCGACAGGTCCTAAAGCGATTGAGGCAGCGGCGCGAACAGCCGATTCTGTGATT
Organism: Sphingobium sp. FG11; assembly: GCF_057809915.1. NCBI lineage: Bacteria > Pseudomonadati > Pseudomonadota > Alphaproteobacteria > Sphingomonadales > Sphingobiaceae > Sphingobium > Sphingobium sp. FG11. The sequence continues at coordinate 145,719 of NZ_JBMDKW010000006.1, read as the reverse complement.
CTAGGTCTCGCAGCCGAACCGAATCGCATTGGTTGGGGGATCGACATCGCCAAAAAGGCGGCCGCGGCTCACGACCGGATGCCCGACGCCTTGAAAATCGGAGCATATGTCTGCGTGGTTCCGCATTCTGACGTCACTGTCGCTCGCAGGCTTGCGGCCGCTACCGTTGCCACCATGGCCCGATTTTCCGTAATGAACAGGCGCGTGATTGGCCCGGCAACGGACTGCCAGACTGAAGTCATGCTAAAACTGGCTGAAGTGTATAATATGAACACGCATGGGAAAGGCGGCGCTCAAATAGACGTGCTTAATGCCGATTTCATTGATCAGTTCGGCATTGTCGGCCCGGTGGAGCACTGCATCCGGCGGATCCGTAAATTAGGGGAACTTGGTGTAGACCGGCTGATGCTGTTCTTGCCTCTTTCCAACGATCCCGAAATAGAGACGTCATACAGGCTGCTGGCTAGAGAGGTGCTACCCGCTGCCAGAGAGGCTGGCAGCTGACTTCGTGCCGCACCCGGTTATGCGGGCGCGGCCGGATTTCCGGCGCAAGCGCAAGGCGAAGGATCACGCCTGCCTTCGTTCGGTGGCTGCCGACCTCCAATATCTGTCTGTTCGTCCAGCTCGGTGCGCCCGAGACAGGGCAGCACGATGGTCTCCTTCGCCAGCAACAGACAGGTGCGATTGAACTTCGTCAGGATATTGACCGACAGATCGAGCTTGCGGAAGGCCTCGAAACAGGCTTTCGGATCGGGCATGGCGACAGCGAGATTGCCGCCCAGCGAGATGCAGACCTTCGACCGCCCCTCCCGCATGGCCAGCAGGGACTCTACCGCCGCATGACCATGGGCGCGCGGGCTGGTGATGCCGAAGCGGGCATCGAGCCGCGCCAGCATCGTCTCACCGGGAATTTCCGTGATCCCCACCGTGCGGTCGCCCTGCACATTGCTATGGCCGCGTAGCGGACAGATGCCCGCGCCAGGCTTGCCCATATTGCCGCGCAGGAGAAGAAGGTTGGCGAGCTGCTGCACATTGGCTGTGCCATTTTCATGCTGCGTAACGCCCATGCCGTAGCACAAGATCACGCGCTCGGCCTTCCAATAGGTCTCCGCCATGCCCTCCATCGCGTCGCGCGAAAGGCCGGAGCGGCGGACGATCTCGTCCCAGCCGGTCGCAGCTATGTCCGCGCGCAAGTCCTCAATGCCCAGCGTATGCTCGGCGATGAACGCGTGATCGAGCAGGCCCGCACCACCTGCCGCCAGATCGGCCGCATCGCCCTCGAACAGCGCCTTCATCATGCCCTTCAACATCGCACTGTCACCGCCGACGCGGACCTGATGATAGGCGGAGGCGAGCTGTGTGGAGCTGGGCGATAGCATCTCGGTCGGATGCTGCGGCGACTTGAACCGTTCGAGGCCGCGTTCCTTGATCGGATTGGCGACGACAATAGGCGTACCACGGCGCGCGGCCGCGCTCAGCGTCGTGAGCATGCGGGGATGGTTGGTGCCGGGATTGTGCCCGATGCAGAAGATGGCGTCCGCCTGCTCGAAATCATCCAGCGTCACCGTGCCCTTGCCGATGCCGATTGACTTGGGCAGCCCCACGCTGGTGCCCTCATGGCACATGTTGGAGCAATCGGGGAAGTTGTTGGTGCCATAGGTCCGCGCCATCAGCTGATAGAGGAACGCCGCCTCATTCGACGCCCGGCCAGAACAGTAGAACTCGGCCTGATTGGGATCGTCCAGCGCATTGAGGCCCGCGCCGATGCGAGCAAAGGCCTCGTTCCAGCTGATCGCCACGAAATGATCACTGTCGGAATCGTAGCGTAGCGGATGGGTCAGGCGACCCGCATCCTCCAACTGATGATCGCTCCATTCCCATAGCGCGGTGGCGCTGTGCCGGGCGAAGAAATTCGCATCGGCCCGCTTGGCCGTCGCCTCCCATGTGACGGCCTTCGCACCATTTTCGCAGAATTCGAAGGAGGATGTCCTGACAGGATCGGGCCACGCGCATCCGGGACAGTCGAAACCCGTCGGCTGGTTCATCTTGAGGAGGGCGCGCATATCGGTGGAGGCGCCCATCTGGTCGCGCACGGCCAGCGCGACAGCTTTCAGCGCACCCCAGCCACCGGCGGGGCCATCATATGGCTCTACGCCAGCGACAGGATCATGCCCCGTGGCTGGATCCAGGCCGTTGTCGCTCATGCCTTTCTCCTCCAGATGGCCCTTCATACGTGTTTCGGCTGCCCCCATCAAATCGAGAGATGCTATGCCTGATAGTCAATGACTATCAAAAGCGCCGAAATGCTCTGGCAGCTTCAACGCCCGTGCGGCAGCGAGGACGGCCTGTGTGACTGCCGACGGGACGCTGTGGTCCGGCAGGACAAGCCCGATCCGCGCTGCAGGCAGAACAGGATCTATGGGGATGGCCTGTGTCGATGGTGGCAACAGCTTCTGATAACTTTTGGGAAGAATCGCTGCATATCGCCCCGTCGAGACGATGGCGATTAGGGCGTCGAGGCTGTCCACCGTGAGGCTTTCGCTAAAAATCCCGCTCTATCAGCAACTGCCCGATCTTCGCGTGCAGCTTGTCCACCTCGGCGTCGCTGGCCGCCCTGGCCGCTTCGCCCCCACCGGAAAACGTGCTTGCCATATCCTCAATCGCTTGGCGCTTCCACGCCGCGATCATCGCGTGGTGGACGCCGTGCTTGGCAGCCAGCTCCGCCAGCGTCAGATCACCTCCAACGCCACCTTCACCTTGAAATCCGCGCAGTAGCACTTCCTCCTCGTTTTCATTCCCGTACCCGTCCGTCAGGTGGGGAGTAGCTTAACACCCTGTCCAGATTTCCGGCCCACCTCACAACGGCAGCAAGGGGTCGTATCATTTACGCCCCGACTCTATGCGAGCACCGGATTGGTTGCTTCGCCTCGCGCTCGGTTTCCGCCCCCAGCAATACCGACGCGGCCATAGCTTGGCTTTGCAGAAGGTCCAGCAGCTCGTAGAGGCAGATCGTCAGGATTTTGAATCGCAATGAATTATCGCCATTCCTTCCATGCCGGCAACAGCGCCGATGTCGTAAAGCACAGCCTCCTGATCGCCCTGGTGCGGGCCTTGCAGCACAAGCAGGGCGCGCTGACTCTGATCGACACCCATGCCGGCTGCGGGCTGTACGACCTTGGCGGCGACGAAGCCCAACGGACCGGCGAGGCCACGCAGGGCGTGCTGCGCGCCTTTGCTGACCCGAATCCCTTGCTGGACGACTACCGAGCCGCGGTGCAGGCGGTGAATATGGGTGGCGAACCGCACCTTTACCCCGGCTCGCCGCAGATTCTTGCGCAGCTTTTGCGCCCTCAGGATTTCCTGATCCTGAACGAAAAGCACCCGGAAGACGCTTATACCCTGCGCGGCGTGATGCGGGGCAGCAGCGCGGCCGTGCATGAACGCGACGCCTACGAACTTTGGCTGGCTATGGTGCCGCCCCGCACCGCGCGTGGCGTGGTGGTGGTCGACCCGCCCTATGAGCAGACGGACGAACGCGCGCGCATCACCGCCACCCTTGCCGCCGCTCACCGCAAATGGGCGCATGGCGTGACGGTGATCTGGTTCCCACTGAAAGACCGCGCCACACATTGGCAGTGGAAGGAGCAGTTACGCAAGCTTCGCATCCCGAAATTGCTGCGGGTGGAGCATTGGCTGTACGACAGCGAACAACCCGGAATCTATAACGGCGCGGGACTCTATATCGTCAATCCGCCCTACGCTTTCACGCAGACACTGCCGCCACTGTTGGAAGCTTTGCGCGCGGCGCTGGCGCCCGACGGGCATAAGGGCGAGATTATATGCGATTGGCTGGGCGATTAAGACAAACCTTCATCCCACGCTTCTCCCAGAGCGGAATTGCCGCGTTTAAGGTTGCAAACGCATTGACTGACGGCGTCGAGAAAACCCTGCGATATCATGGATGGAGTACCGCTGCTGACATGCTAAGGGTATGACATGTTTCAAGCACCCGGCCGCAGCGGCACTGTCGAGATCGACGGTTTCAAATATGATTGGGAACTCCTGAGCGAGCCTCAATTGTCTTCCTCCGATGGCTGGAAGGGAATGACGGTTTCCCTCCGTCAGAGAGATATGCCGCGCGAAGCCGTGCTGGAATTTCCGCCACCCAAGCGCCTGATGAGAGGATTGCCGAAAGGACGTTTGCACATCAACGATGCGATTGCTTCGCGAGGGGTCCGGGCAGCATTGTCGGCAGGATGGGATCCTGCGTCGCGAGGCAAATCCACGGTTTTCATGGTTGATGCCAACGGCGACTAAGGGGGCGTAAATCGTGCCCCAGCCGTCGCAGCTATTAAAGGGATCGGTGGGCATCATGCCATGCGCCCGCTCATGCACCCCGGAAGCGGTCGGTTCGCATCTGAGAGACGAAATCTCGGCGTCGAACGTCTGCAAAGGGTCGGATCGGGTTAGGTTCCAGTTTCGCAGATTACGTGGCTTTGGCCGATAAATTTATCGTGATTGGTTTATATAATATCGATTATGTTCGGTAAAGACGAGCTGACAAAAGCCGTTCGTGCGCAGGTCGCCCGACTTGGGGACTCTCTTGCATTGCAGGAGGGCGACGGCGCAGGCGATGCTCATGGCCACTGAGGCCCGTCCCTGGCCCCTGATAATGAATTTCGGCTCGAAGCTCGAATCGCGCTTGAAACCGATGGCCCGCGAGCAGGACTCGACTGGCTGCCTCGAGACGCCTGATGACCCAGAAACGCTTCGGCTGATCGCACCACGCATCTCGGCGAACATACAGAAGACGAGTTGGTTGACGAAATGGGCGACGCAGTGCGCCTCGTGCCTGCGCTGATGCTGGGCGATCCTCGTCAGTCAACGTTGACAAACCGTCGGCCAGAATGGCACTGCAACGCGGCAACAGGCAGTGAAAGTCAGGGAGGGATTTCAGGTGAATATCCGCAGCAGCATGTTCGTGCCCGTTTCCCTGTTGGCGCTGGCAACGGCAGGCGCACCCGTTGCCTTTGCCGCCGATCGGCCGGCCTCGCCGGTTGACGAGACGATGACCGACGTTCACCGCGCCGGACCGCTCGCATCCAAGCCTCCGACCGCCGTGACTGACGCCGGCCGTGTGCGCGGCGTCGCGCAGGGCGAGGTGATCGCCTATCGCGGCATTCCCTTTGCCGCTCCGCCGGTCGGCGACCTGCGCTGGCGTGCGCCCCGGCCCGCCGTCAAGTGGAGCGGCGTACGGGACGCCAGGGAATATGGCCATGACTGCATGCAGAAGCCGTTCGACAGTGACGCCGCGCCGCTCGGCACGACGCCGTCGGAGGATTGCCTGGTGCTGAACATATGGCGGCCCGCTCAGGCTTCGGCCCGCCCGTTGCCGGTGATGGTCTGGATCTACGGCGGCGGATTCGTCAACGGCGGCTCATCGCCCGCCGTTTATGCCGGTGATCGTTTCGCGCGGCGCGGCGTGCTTGTGGTAAGCTTCAACTACCGTCTGGGCCGCTTCGGCTTTTTTGCTCATCCGGCCCTGAGCCGCGAGCATCCCGAGGAACCCAAGGGCAATTATGCCTTGATGGACCAGATCGCCGCGCTGAAATGGGTCAAGGCCAATATCGCGGCCTTTGGCGGCGATCCGGCTAATGTCACCCTGTTCGGGGAGTCGGCGGGAGGGTTTTCGGTCAACGCACTCATGGCCGCGCCCGACGCGCAGGGGCTGTTCCACAAGGCGATCGTCGAGTCCGGCGGCGGCCGCGACGCACGGACCAAGCCGCGCCCCCTGCGCGGTGATGGGCCAGACCGCCCCTCCGCCGAAACATTGGGGCTTTCCTTTGCACGTCGGCAAGGCATCGAGAGTGAGGGTGCCGCCGCGCTCGCCAGACTCCGCGCGCTGCCCGCCGATCAGGTGATCGACGGCCTGAACCTCGCCAGCCTGTTCGCGGCCTCTGGCAGTTCCGCCGGCTCCGGGGATTTCGCGGGTCCTATCCAGGACGGCAAGATCATCGTCACATCGCCCGAGACCGACTATCGTGCCGGGACGATCGCCCGGGTTCCGGTGATCGTGGGCGCCAACAGCGCCGACATCGGTTTCAGCCGCGCCAGCACCATCGATGAGGCGATCGCCCCCCTCGGAGGCGACCGGGCGGCAGCGCGTGCGGCCTATGATCCCGACCACAGCGGGGATGCGGTGCTGGTGGGCACGCGGGTCGCCATGGACGCGACCATGATCGAGCCGGCCCGCTTTGTCGCCGCCTCGGTCGCAGCGGTCGGCCAGGCCGCCTATATGTATCGCTTTTCCTACGTCGCCCAGGCCCTGCGCGACGAGTGGAAGACCGGCGCGCCCCATGCGACCGAAATCCCCTATGTGTTCGACACCGTTTCGGCCAAATACGGGCCGGCGTTGACCGCTCAGGACGAGGCGGTAGCGCAGGCCATGAACGCTTATTGGGTGAATTTCGCCAAAAACGGAGATCCGAACGGTCCGGGCCTGCCGGCATGGCCGCGCTACGAGGCCGGGACAAAGAAGCTGCTGGATTTTGGCGCCGGGGGGACCCCTAAGGGAGGGTCGGATCCCTGGCGGGTGCGGCTAGATCTGACGGAGGCGGCGGCGGACGAGCGCGCCGCGCACTGATCCGCCGGTCGCGGCTGGCGGTGTTGGTGGGGTTCGCCGCTTGACGTCACCCCGCCCGCACCGCCGTCAATCTTTCCATTGTTTGGCGGGCAGTCGAATGGTGATGGGTTTGCCGAGTTTCGCTGCGTTTTCGCCGAGCGCGAAGCTGTAACTGCCGCCCGCTATCGACCAGCCGCCATCCTTCCAGTCGGCCAGCAGGCGATTGTCGACGTCGATCGTCACCTGACGGCGCTCGCCCGGTTGCAGCGCCACTTTTTGGAAGCCGGCGAGCCGTTGGAGCTTTTCGCCATTGCGCTCGATCAGATAGAGCTGCGGCACATCCGCCCCGGCGCGGTCGCCGGCATTGCGGACCGTAAAGCGCAGCCGCACCGACGCGCCCGCCCTGGCCGACAAAGGCCCGTGGGAAAAGCTGGTGTAGCTCAGACCATGGCCAAAGGAGAAGAGCGGCATCTGGCCCGACTTGGCAAAGGCGCGATACCCGACATCCGCGCCCTCGTCATAAGCAACCTTGACCGGCGTGCGATCCGGCAGGCCAAGCCCCGGCAGCGCGACGCGCGGATATTGATCGATCGAGGCGGGATAGGTGATCGGCAGGCGGCCCGAGGGATTGATTTTGCCGGTGAGAATATCGGCGATCGCCTGCCCCCCTTCCTGCCCCGGATACCAGGCCTGCAACACGGCTTTGGCCTTATCGAGCCAGGGCATCGTCACGGGATTGCCCGTTTCGAGCACAACCACCATATTGGGGTTGGCTTCGGCCAGCGCCGCGATCAGGTGATCCTGCCCCTGCGGCAAGGCGAGCGAACCGGAATCGATGCCCTCGCCTGCCCACTTGGTCGCAAAAACGATCACCATATCGGCCCTGGCGGCATAGGCGGCCGTCGCTTCTGGGGAATAGCCGTCCTGGAATTGGAATTTGGCTTTGGGCAGCGCCTCGCTCAAGGCCTTAAGCGGCGAGCCGGGCATGTAGAACTGGCGGCTGAATAATGCCATCGGCCCGTCGACGCTTTGGTCGATAATGCGCGGCGCGCCATTGGAAGGCGTGACCTGGCTGGACCCTCCGCCTGACAACACGCCAAAATCAGCGTTCCCGCCAACCACCAATATGTTTCGAGCCGTCGCGGCGAGCGGCAATATACCGTCATTCTTGAGCAGGACGATGCCGCCGCGCGCTGCATCGAGCGCGACCTGCGCATGCGACTTGTAATCGATCGGCTGTGGCTCATAGGCGCTGGTAATGCCGACCGCGAACAGGCTGCGCAGGATGCGACGCACCGCGTCGGAAATACGGCTTCTGGGCACCTCCCCGCTGGCGACGAGATCGGCGAGCGGCTGGCCGAACCAATGCTGCTTGTCGAGTTGATACCCCATCTGCTGATCGAGGCCGGCCTTGATATAGGAGACGTCATCGACCGCGCCCCAGTCCGACATGACCCAGCCCTTATACTTCCATTCATCCTTCAGCACGTGGTTCAGCAGATGGTCGTTGTCACACGCCTTTTGCCCATTGACCAGATTATAGGCGCACATCGCCGCCCCCGGTCGACCGATCTCGATACCGATCTGGAAGCCCAGCAGTTCGCTTTCCCGCAGCGCGCTTTCCGCGATCACCGAATCCGCCGTATGACGCAGGGTTTCCTGTCCATTGAGCGCAAAATGCTTGATGGTCGACACCACGCCCTGCGACTGGGTGCCGCGGATGGCGTGACCGACGAGCGTTCCGGCAAGCAAGGGGTCTTCACCCAGATATTCGAAATTGCGGCCGTTGCGCGGATCGCGCGCAAGGTTCATCCCGCCGCCGAGCAGGATGTTGAACCCCTTGGCGCGGGCCTCAGCACCGACGGTCGCGCCGATGCGTTCGGCCATCGCGGGATCGAACGATGATGCCAGCGACAGGCCCGACGGCATCGCTGTGGCGACATCATCTTTGCGCAACTGGGCAGGGTTGGCGACGCCGAGGCTCGCGTCGGTCGCAAGCTGGGACGGTATGCCCAGACGCGCGATCCCAGGCACATATCCCGCCGTCGCGGGCACACCCTTCGGCACATCTGCTTCAAGCCCCGGAAACGAAATCGGCATGATGCCGGACAACAGGCTGATCCGTTCGGCGTCGGTCATCTGCGCTTCGATCCGCGCGGCTTTTACGTCGGCATTCTCCTGTCCGCTTTGCGCCATCAGCGGCTGCGACGCGAGGAGACTCGACAAGGTAAGCAAGACAGCGCGCATGAATGTCCTTTCTCAGGCGGGATTGCGGGCCGACCAGCCGTAAACCGCGATCAGCAGGTAGCAGGCGGCGGGAATGGCGAGTGCCGCCGCCAGCGATGTGGCATCGGCGACCGCGCCAGTCAGCAGGGGAATCAGCGCGCCACCGACGATGGCCATGCAGAGCAGGCCGGAACCCTGTGGCGTCTGCTCCTCCAGACCTTCGATTCCCAGACTGAAGATCGTCGGAAACATGATCGCGTTCATCAGGCCGACGGCCAGGATCGCATAGCCGGCGACCGCGCCCGCGCTCAGCGCCGACAGGGCGATCAGCATGACCGCGCCGATACAGACGGCTCCCAGGACCAGACCGGGCCTGAAGCGCCGAAGCAGCACGGCGCCGACAAAGCGGCCCACCATCGCGCCCCCCCAGTAGAGAGCGATCATGGTTCCAGCCATTTGCTCGCTCAGCCCCATCACGCGGTCCTGCGTAAGATAGTTGACGAGCATCGACCCGATCGCGACTTCCGCCCCGACATAGAGAAAGAGCGCCGCCACGCCCCCCGCCAGCCGCTTGCGCCGCAGCAGGGCGAACGAACCGGCCAGACTTGCCGATGCGCCCAGTCCGCCGGTGATCGCGGAACGCCGCAGGAAGAAGAACAGCGCCACGGCCAGCAGTATCACGGCAATGGCGATATAGGCGTGGCCGATGACCGCTGACTCTTTGGCCAGGAAAATGGCGCGTTCCACGGGCGCAAGGCTGGCGGGGTCCACCTTGCTCATCGAGCCGAGGATGATCAGCGCGCCGACGGGCGGAAATATCGTGGTGCCGAGCGAATTGAACGCCTGCGCCAGCGTCAGCCGGCTATGCGATGTCGACGGATCGCCCAGATTGGCGATCAGCGGGTTGGCGCCGACCTGCAGGATCGTGATTCCGGCGGCCAATACGAACAGCGCTGCGAGGAACGAGGAGTAAATCCCCGACGACGAAGCGGGGACGAACATCAGGCAACCAACGGCCATGGTCGCAAGCCCGATGACGATACCCTTGATATACCCGATCCGCGCGATCAGCGCGCCGGCGGGGATCGAAACGATGAAATAGGCCATGAAGAAGGCGAACTGGCTCAGCATCGCTTCGGTATATGAAAGCGAGAACAGGCCCTTGAGCTTCGGGATCAGAATGTCGTTGAGGCTGGTCAGCCCGCCCCAGATGAAAAAGAGCGCGACGACCGCCGCAACCAGCGCGCGAGACGCGGGAGCCTGGCTGGAGCTTGACTGACCATATCCCGGAATCAATGTCGTCACCGCTTTCTCTCTTCCATGTTGAGTCAGACGGGGCGGACCGCGATCCATGTGGATCGTGGGCCACCCCGGTTCCGACATGAGGGATCGAACGGTATCAGAATTTCACGCCGGCGCGCGCGCCATAAGTGCGCGGATCGGAAATCTGGGAAAAACCAAAGAAGCCGTTGGTTGCCGTCGAAAGAACGATATTATTCTCGAGATTCTTCGCGAAGCCCTGGACATACCAGCGGTCACCGGGCGCGTTGTACGATATGAGCACATCCGTCTTGGTATAGCCGGGAACGCGGAACTGGGTTTGCGTTCCGAGCGCGGCGAGTTTAAAGTCGTCCGAAACGCGCGTGCGCACGCCCGCCTGGATATTGGCGCCGTTAGCGAGTTCGAAGCTGTGCGTGTAACCGGCGGTGACCACGACAGACGGTGAGCGGTCGAGCTTTCTGCCGGCGAAATTAACCGTCGGCGTGAGCTGGTAGTCATCATAGCGCGCATTGAGCCACGCCATCGAGAAGTCGACCTTGCTCGATGGCGCTGGGGTAATCACGCCTTCAAGCTCCACGCCATCGACCTTTGCGGCCGCCGCGTTGGAAATGCGCGTGCATGGGCCTGCGCCGCAGGTTGCAATCTGATTGAGCTGGATATTCTTGTAGTCATAATGAAAGGCCGAGGCGTTAAGCCGCACAGCGTTGTCCAGGAACCGCGTCTTGATGCCCGCTTCATAAGAGGTCAGCGTTTCCGGCTCGTAGTAAAGCTCGCTGGCGAGGAGGCCGCAGGTTGGGCCTGTGCCGGTAGCGCAGCCGTCATTAAATCCGCCGGCCTTGTACCCGGTAGAGACGACACCGTAGAGCAAGGTGCGATCATTGAGATCGAAATCCGCGCCGAGACGCCAGGTCACCTTGGAAAAAGATGCGGCGGCGATATTGGGCGTCGCTGAATCGCCGGGCTGATCGCATGCGACGGTGCCGCAAACTACCGTAGCGCCATCACGCGACTTCTTGTCGTGCGAATAGCGAATGCCCGCTGTCAGGCGGAAATTGCTGGCGACTGCGTAGGTGGCCTGTCCGAACCCGGCCCATGATTCGGCGATTGTCGGATCCTGAGGAAAGCCATATACATAGCCTGGCGTGCCTGGAGTGGGCGAAAGCACGCCAAAGTAAAGCGCGCTGATGCTCGACCGTTCCTTGAAATAATAGAGTCCCGCCTGCGCCTTGAGCGGACCATCGCCGACGGAGAAACGAATTTCCTGGCTGTTCTGCCAATAGTCTCCAACAACATTGTTACGTATGGCACCTCCGAAGCTCAATAGAGATGCACCGTTTTCACGACGCTTGAATTCCCGATAGGAGCCGAGATAGTTGAGCGTGACCGGCCCCAGATTATAGCTGAAGTCCGCCATGACGCCCCAGGTCGAATTGTCGGCATTGAGAGGGGTGTTCACAGGCGCGTTGATCGTACGCAGTTGATCGGCGGTTTTGCTGGTCCCGTTGTAGATCGGCTCGACGCCCGGCGTCTCGAAAGTCCGATAGAAATTGCCCGTCGGGAGGAAGTTGAACGGGTTGCCCTTGATCGACGAATAATCGCCGCGGATCAGCAATTCGCCGTCGCCCAGGTCAAACAGGGCGGAAAGGCGGCCCGATAGATTTTTCTTGAACGGATCGAGCGGCGTCGTGAAGGCCGGTCCCCGGACCAGATAGCTGTCGCGACGGTCGTAATTGGCCGTGGCCCGGATTGCGACGGCGTCGCTTACAGGGATGTTGAGCACACCCGTAATCTGCCGCGTATCGAAATTGCCATAGGATGCATCGAGCGAGCCGCTGAACTTGCCCAGCTCCGGCTTGTTGGTGATGACGTTGACGAGGCCGGCGGTCGTATTGCGGCCAAAAAGCGTGCCTTGAGGCCCCCGGAGCACTTCGACGCGCTGGAGGTCGAAGAAACTTACCTCCTGCGCCTGGGGACGCGCGATATAAATCCCGTCGACCATGAATGCGGCGGACGGATCGCCTTTTTCAGTATTGTCCGAACTGGTCACGCCGCGGATGGTGATCTGCAGGCCATTGTTGCGATCGATCGACAGGTTGGGGACCTGCTCGGCCAGCGTCGTGGGGTTGGTGACACCCGCCGCCGTCAGCGCTGCTCCGCTGACCGCCGTCAGCGCGACCGGGGTTTTGGAAGCCAGTGTTTCGTTGCGGGTCGCGGTGACGATAATCTCCCCTTCGGGAACATCCGCAGTTCCGCCCGCCTGGGCCAAGGCGCCGGACGGAATAGAAAGCCCGGCGACCAACGCGATTATGGACACCCGAAAGCAATGACTGGTCATGCGTAAAACTCCCCTCCTGATGTGCAGAGACCATTCGCCCGGCCCCATTTATCCGGGATCGTAATCATCGATGCCAACGTTGGCAAGAGGAATTGGCCACGTTGACAATTGGTTCGGATAGTCTGAAAATTCTCCCAGGAGAGCATTGGGCCGTATGAGCAGGGACACAAAACCGACATTGCATGACGTGGGCGCGCTTGCGGGTGTTGCGGCGCGGACGGTTTCACGCGTTATCAATGGCGAGCCGGGCGTTTCGGCCGAGACGAAGGAGAAGGTTCACAAGGCTATCGAGCAGCTGAAGTTTCGCCCGAATTTGGCGGCCAGAGCCTTGCGAAGCGACCGGTCTTTTCTGGTCGCCATCCTGAACAACAATCCTTCGCCGCATTATGTGGCCGATGTCGTGCTCGGCGTTTCGAGAGTCTGCCGGCAAACGGGCACCTTCCTCACGCTTGAGGAATTCGCGCCCGAAGACACCGATATCGCCAAAAGCATAGAGGAACTGGTCGACAGCGTCGGCCTTGCGGGGGCAATCCTTCTCCCGCCACTGACCGATGATGCCGCCCTTCTCGATCTCCTTGAAGCGCGCGGGATACCCATGGTGCGCATGTCGCCGGCCAGTGACGCCGCAAGAACGGATGCCGTATTCGCCCGTGACGGAGACGGGGTACGACAATTGGTCGAGCATCTCTATCAGCTAGGGCATCGCAGGTTCGCCATTATCGGTGGACCGCCCAGCCATAGCTCCTCGCACATTCGGATGGCCGCGTTCAAAGAGGCACTGACAGCTCATGGCATCAGCCCGGCCGCAGTCATCTTCGAGCAAGGCGATTACACCTATGATTCGGGTGCGGAGGCGACGAGGCGGATATTGCACCCGTCCGCAGAGCCTCGGCCTTCCGTCATTTGCGCCGCCAATGACGAGATGGCGGCCGGCGTGATCGGTGTCCTTGGCGCCAACGGCATAGCTGTACCGTCTGACATCGCGGTGACGGGTTTCGATGACAGCGAGATCGCCCGCATGATCTGGCCAACTTTGACCACAGTCAGGCAATCGATCGTGGAACAGGCGACCTCGGCCGCGCATCTGCTGCTCGACCGGAGCAGCGTGAAGGACGGCCCGCAACGCATCGAACAGGATGTGGAACTCGTCGTCCGCAAAAGCACCCCTCGGGACATATGAGGGGCGTCGCGGCGGACAGCTCCTTCACGCCGGTGAGGCAGCGCACCGGCACGGTGCCTGACTATGTGTTTGATGGTGCGCTCCTTCGAGGGAATGGAAGGAAGCCATGTGGGACAGGTACGTCACGGGAGCTCCACGACCACGCACGCCGTCCGAGCAGCAATACAGCGATCGCAAGCTTCGCTCGCGACGCTGAGCCTGGAACTGTGGATCCATGCCGAGCATCAGCGACAATGTAAGGGTCGCGGGCGACCTCTGCATGTACGGACAGACCTTCCTGCTCTCGCCGACTGCCACGGGCTCGGCGGCATTCCGTAGAGATGTCGGGCTTCTACGCCGACACAATTCGCAAGGCGCTTGGCATATGCGGGTGACCTTCGATACGGCGGGCGTTGGGGTAAATTGGAGGCTAAACGGCGAATTTGGTTCGTTGCGCGACCGGCGGTTCACTCTGCTGAAACGAGACCGACTGTTCATTAGCGTCGTGGCGCGATTCGTCGAATACGAGCGACCGCGCAGGGTCGTTTGTGGGCCGCCCGGTTTTCGGATTGAGATCGCGGATTGCTGACCAATTTACATAGTTGGTGGGTCACTCTGGCGTCAGATGAACATAGCTCGGTAGGGATGCTAGCGATAATTGGGCGCAGGCCCGAGGTTGGCAGGCAGGTGCCCTATATCCAGAATCAAGGATGATGAATTTTGAGGTAATTTCTGAAGCATTCTTCGGCAGAACCGTCTCCGGCATTTCCTGCCGCCGCACACTGTTTTTTAAGCATCTCGGCCTAGGCTGCTCCATTTAAGGATTGGGCTGTGACGTTCTTCAGCGATTTTCTTCGGCGGATTCCTTCTCGTGCGTCTGCCCAGCCGATTGATGAATCCGTGTATCGCGTGCTTGCCGAGCAGGCGTCCGATGTTCTCGCCCACTTTGGACCCGACGGGATGGTAACATACATATCGCCCTCGGTGGAGCGCATGCTGGGCTACAAGCCGGAACAGGTGGTCGGCACTGACATGGTGTGGCTCGTTCCCGATGAGGACAGACCTGCGCTTGCCCAAGCGTTAGCGCATCATCGGAGCGGGCAAACGGTGCGGCTCCGTCACCAGACGCGTCTGTTGTGCGCTGATGGCACTTCCATCTGGGTCGAGGGTAACTCCGTTCTCTCCGAGGACGGGACGGGATCGACTATCCTCGTCCTGCGCGACATCACTGATCTTAAACATGTGGAGGAGAAATTAGCCGTACTTGCCCTGGAGGACGGTCTGACAGGGCTGGCAAATAGGCGATCATTCGACCAGACGCTCGATCTCGAATGGCGCAAGGCCGTGCGCGATATGTCTCAGCTTTCATTGCTGCTTCTGGATCTGGACAATTTTAAGCTGTTTAACGACGAATATGGACATCAGGCAGGCGATGATTGCCTGCGCAGCGTGGCGGCTGCTACCCGTTCCGTGCTTACCCGACCCGATGACCTGGCCTGCCGCTACGGCGGCGAAGAGTTCGCCGTCATTTTGAGCGGAACGAACGCGGATGGAGCGACGGAAGTTGCCCGCCGGATCGGACATGCGATCGAGGCTTTGCAGATACCACATCTTGGAAACTCCGCCGCGCCAGTCGTGACCGCGAGCATTGGAATTGCCACTGCCCTTGCTCGCGTGGGAGGTACGATGCGGATGCCGGAAGGGCTTTTACAAGCCGCCGATCACGCCCTCTATCGGGCTAAAAGCGAGGGGCGCAACCGCTTCTCCAAATCCCTAGTATTTGCGCCCGGTGTAGAGAATTAAACGTACACCGTGAGGTCGGACTCGCTGGCTAAGACGTAGCAGGACAACGGTGAGGCCATTGGTGGTCCAGCTTCAATTGGATAGTTTCGTGACTACCTCGGCTAACGGCACATTTCTCGACCCGGCTGTGCGCGCCTGAACGTCTTAGATGGCCAGCGCTCCTCGAAGGGCGTGCTTTAGCGTCGCGGCGAGAAGGCGATGGTCGCTGGCCGGACGAATGCACATCTGGACGGCCAGGCCACGCGCCATCACCAGCAGGGTTTCCACACGCTCGTCGATTTCCTGCCGCGTAAGGTCTTGCAACAGCGGTTCGATGATCGTCCGAAAGGCGACACGGATGCGGTCGTCCACGCGCGACAACAAGTCGAGAAATTTCGGATTGTGGCCAGCTTCCGCAATGATGTCCAACGTCAGCGCCGTCCGATCATGACTGTAGAGCGACATGATCTGGTTGGTCAGCGATTCAATGGTCGTAGCTTTGTCGTGGGATACATGATCCCCCAGTTTCGTGATCCCCAGCATGAAATCTTCGAAATCGCGCTCGCAAAGCGCAATCATGATTGCTTCTTTGGTATCGAAATACTGATAAATGTGCCCGCCGCTCATCGACGCCTGGGCAGCGATCCGGCTCAAACTCGCCGCGTGGAAGCCATCGACGCGAACGCAGGCGCGGGCAGCATCGAGTATCTGGGTCTGACGCTGCGCGCGGTTTTCCAGTCGCTTGGTCGGCCGATTTGTTTTCGTCATCGTCATCTTCTCCAGCCGCTTAGCAAGGGCGCACGGCATTTCCTAGCCGTCAGCGCGCTCGCCGTAAACTCGAATGGTCAACCATTCTTCGTTGACTGCTGGGGGGATGGCTGATATCAGCGGCCATCGTTTCCGCACAATTAGCGGACGCAAAAAATAACTCCCGCCTGGAGAGAGCCGAAACTTATGACGATGCGGCAGAACGCGATCAATCCGCACAAGCGGCGTCTGTTCGACGCCTTGGCAAACGCGGCAGGACGCATGGCGAGCCGTTTCGCCATCCCGGAGTCCGACATGGATCGGATGTCGGTGGCAACGGTTGCGGGCGAATTGCTCCGCCGCGATAATCCGGCCCAACTTGTCGACCTCTATGCTTCGGGTTACGCATTGGCGGCGCATATGGCGGCGTTGATCGAGCGCCAGACGGCGGATGCGGACGCACTTGAGAGGTTCCGTCAACTGGCGCCGACCATCGATGTAGCGAGCGACTATGTCGAGGCGCAGGATAGCCTTCTCGCACTGAAGTCGGTCCTGTCGTCGCTGGTGGCCGGTTCAGCCTATCCGGCGGACCCGGGCGGCGAGATGAAGGGCATCGTCACGTCGCTGTGCCGCTGGGAGGAACAGGTCCTCAAGCTTCCTTCCGCCGAACAAGCGGCAGTCGGGCAGCAGCGGGACTTCAGGCAGAGCCTGGAAACATCGGCGCGCGCACAAGGTGGCGCATTTGCGCAAGCGCGGGTGGTGGAGTTCACCAGCCTGATCGGCGGCTTTTCCAATCTAACGACGCTGTTCACGCTTGCAGATGACAAGGGGGGGCGCTGGGACCTCGTCGCGCGGGCCAGCACCGGCCTTCCGCTCGGCATCGAAGGGCGTACGATCGACGGTGAATATTTCCTGCTCCGCTATCTGCATCGCCACGGCGCGGCGGTAGCGGAGCCGATCTGGCTTGAGCGCGACATCGAAAAATATGACGCCCCGTTTCTCGTGATGCGCAAGCTGGAAGGGGAGAATTTCGGCACGGTCGTCGAAGCGCAGCGGCTCAACCCGGCGCAGCTTCGCGCGCTGGCGACGCAACTCGCGACGATCCACGCCATTCCGCTCGACGGATCGGACCCGGATTTGCGGCAAAGCCTTGTCGATGCGGACCTGGTGGGCGCTTCGACGAGCGAAGCGATGGACGCCTATCTCGACCGCTGGATCAGATTGTGGCGATCGACCGGGCTTTCGTCGCCGACGATCGAAGCGACGCTGCACTGGCTGCGCGCCAATCTCCCCCAGGCCGCAGAGCCGCCGGTGCTCGTCCACGGAGACTATGCGCTGCACAACATCATGATGCAGGGCGAAGATATTAGCGGTGTCCTGGACTGGGAATTATCGCATCTGGGCGGTCGCGCCGAAGATCTCGCGGGATTATGCGCCACATTCTCGAGCGAGGATGACGTCAGTCAGTTCATGGTCGATTATGTCGAGGCAGGCGGGAAGCCGGTGACGGAATTCCAGATCAAATACTGCAACGTTTTCCGGTTTTTCATCATGTATGTGGTCATGTCGGAATCCGACCTGCGCTTTTATTCGCTGCCCCAGGCCTATCCCGAGCTACTGGTGCTGGGGTCCTTCGTCCAGTTGCCGGCGCAGCGCATGGCGCAGGCAATCGAGGAAGCGGAACAGGCCAAAGCGCGCGCATGCGCGTGACGGGCCTCCGCCATGGCGTGAAAAAATCTTTTATTCTGGAAGGATAGCATGATGGCTCTGACGAAATTCGACGATTATTTCATTCATCAGACCGGCGATACGATCGATACCGTCGCCAACAAGAGCGAAAGCTTCATGGATCGCTGCTGGTTCGGCTGCCACGGGCAGGATGGGCGAACCTACATCGCTGCGGGCCTTGGCACCTATCCCAATGTCAGCGGCCACGGCGTCATCGATGGTTCTTTCTGCGTCATTCGTGATGGGGTGCAGTATAATTTCCGCGCGTCGCGCCATATCTCGCACGAGAGCAACGAAACGGATCGCAACAACAGTTATGTCGGGCCGCTGTCGGTCGAGATCATCGAGCCGATGAAGCGGCAGCGCTTTTCGCTCGGGGAAAATCCGCATGGCATTTCCGGCTCGATCGACTTCACCGCCCGCGTCGCGCCGTTCCTCTACAACAAGCTCGACGTGCCCAGCCATCCGATGACCCATTTCACGCAGATGGGCTATTTCGACGGGTCGATCACGATCGAAGGCGAGACTATCGAACTCAAGCGCTATGTCGGCGTGCGCGATCGCACCTGGGGCGTTCGCGGCAAGGGGCTGATGCGCCATGTCGAGGCCTATTTCTGGATCATGGGCCATTTCGACGATTGCGTCCTGAACTTCACCTTTTTCCACGTGCCCGTGGATGGCAATGATTATCAGCTGGAAGACGGCGCGATCATGTATGATGACGGCCGCGTGGTCCGGCTCGTCAAGGCGCGGCACAATTTCCATTTCGACGAGGATACGACGGCACAGGGCAGCACGCGCTTGTGGAGCCAGGCCGAATGGGAATTCACCGACGAGCATGGCAAGATCTGGACGCTGGAGGCCAAGGCTATTCACGCGCCCTTCTACAATGCGGGGCAAGGCTATGACGATCGCCATGGCCTGGATCGCGGGCCGCTGTTGGTGGAAGGCGAAACGTGGGATTTCAACCGCAACAGCACGCTTCAGTCGCTCAGGCGCCCTGGTGACGACGACCGCTGGCATTTCGACATTCAGGATCGTCTGGCCAACTTGACCCTGAACGGCCAGAAGGGCGTCGGTCTGGTCAACAATGTCTGTGGTCCGCGCGAAGGCTGGCAATATAATCCCACGCTGGCCGGCTGAGACAATTGTCACCCGATGCAGGCGATGAGCGCCTGCATCGGGTGATGCTGGCTCATGCTGATCGGGCGGGGAGTTGCGGGATGACCAATAGAGCAGGGCGGATACCCGGCGAGGGCGGCATCTGGGCGCTGATCGCCGGCGATATGCTGTTCTTCACCCTGTTTTTCGTTGTTTTCGCCAAAGCGGCAGGAGAGCAGCCGGCGCAATTCGCGGCGGGGCATAGCCTGCTGGATGCGGGCCTTGGGCTGGTCAACACCTTACTGTTGTTGACGAGCA
This sequence comes from Sphingobium sp. FG11, assembly GCF_057809915.1. Lineage (NCBI taxonomy): Bacteria > Pseudomonadati > Pseudomonadota > Alphaproteobacteria > Sphingomonadales > Sphingobiaceae > Sphingobium > Sphingobium sp. FG11. The sequence continues at coordinate 126,420 of NZ_JBMDKW010000006.1, read as the reverse complement.
GCCTCCTCGTCGCGCTTGGCGTGGAGCGTGCGAAGCGATCCGGCCGACCGGCCCGCACGCCCATCCGCCTCGCCATGCTGTGCGGGGCCGGGTTTGTGATCGTCAAGATCGTAGAATATAGCGCCAAGATCGCGCAGGGCATCACGCCGCTATCGGGCGATTTCTTCGTCTATTATTTCGCCTTCACCGGCATCCACCTGTTCCATGTATTGCTGGGCCTGGCGGCGCTGGGCTGGGCGCAATCGCAGCTTGCCTCGACCCCGCTCGCCGACGACCGCATAGCGCTGATCGAAAGCGCCGCCCTGTTCTGGCATCTCGTCGATCTGCTGTGGATTATTCTGTTCGCACTTTTTTACGTGCTGGAACCGCTATGATCGACAAAGGGGAGGGCCGGCTCGTTTTGTGGTGGGCGGTGCTCGTCGCCGCCACGCTCGCCTCGGTCGAAACGCGAGGCGCGTCGGGGAGCAGCGCGAAAGCGATCGCCATGGCCGTGCTGATTATCGCCTTTGCAAAGGCGTGGATCGTGATCCTGCAGTTCATGGATGTGCGCTCCGGCCCGACCCTGCTCAAACTGGCGCTGGGAAGCTGGACTATGGCCGTCTGCGCCGGGCTGATCGGACTATGGGCTTTTCGATAAATGGTGGCACAAAGGCGGTATCGGCCGCCCGCCAAGCAATAAGACAGGCATCGGGGAGTATATCATGACCACGCAGCGCGCCCAGTCGATCATTCTGTGGTCGTCCATCATCGCCGTTTCGCTATGGGGCTTCGGCTATATCTGGCTGATGGGACTGTTTCCGCTGCCCGACGCGACACTGGGCGCGCAAGAGGTCGCCTCCTTCTACGCGGCCAATGCGCTCAAGATCAAGATCGGCGCGATGATCTGCTCATGGACGGGCGCCTGGCAGGTGCCCTTTGCGGTCGTGTTGTTCGTGCAGATGGCGCGGCTGGAAAAAGGCGTGCCGGTCTGGTCGATCCTGCAACTTGCGACAGGCGCCATGTCCTCGCTCTTTCTGGTTCTGCCGCCTCTTTTTTGGGGCGTCGCCGCATTCAGCGCCGATCGCGCCCCGGAACTGACCCTGCTCATGCACGAGCTGGCCAACCTGACCTTCGTCACGACGCCGCAGTTCGGGCTGTTCCAGTTCACCGCCATCGCGATCGTCATCCTGACGCAAAGGACGGATGTGGACTCCGCTTTCCCGCGCTGGAGCGGCTATCTGACGATCTGGACGATGTTCGCCTTTGAACTGGGCGCGTTCGGCTTCCTGACCAAGGTTGGCCCCTTTTCATGGAACGGCCTGTTCGTCCTGTGGGTGCCGGTGTGCGTGTTCAGCGTCTGGTTCGGCACCATGTCGCTCCTCCTGCTCCGCGCGCTCAAACGCCAGAGTACGGCCGTCGACGCCTGACGGTGCGGCTAGACGAGGGCGACGCGCTCGTGCCATTGATCCCGCCGTTTGCGAATGACCATGCCACATTGTTTTGAAGGACTATAGTTGAAGGGCGTCCGAGCAAATTAAGGCTGGTCCATAATGGATATTATCGCCCCAGGTCGAATACTTGCTTAGCCAAGAATAACAGTCTGATTGACGGAACCACTCCAAAGATCTCAATTGAATATTAATCTAAATCAATATTTATTCGCGTGCGCGCAAATCTATAAGCGATCGTAGGTCGGGAGGGCGCAGGGAATGGGGAGGGGGTACGCTCGGCAGCGCCATAGCAGTGCAACGCGACGGTGGCTGCGACGCCGTGGTCGGTAGCTTCACCGCATCGGCCATCGCAACGGTGTCATATGGACCAGTTCATCCCTATATTGGCCTAATGCGTATGACTGCCCTTAACGCGCTGTGCTTCGTCGTCACCAAGTGGAGGAAGTCGTTTTCCGTCAAGGGGTTTGACGGGTGGTTTCGCGAACAGTGCGACGCGGCGCGCCTGCCGCAATGTAGCGCCCATGGTCTGCGCAAGGCGATCATGCGACGAATGGCGGAGCCTGGTCACAGCAGACGCTTAAATCTGGGTCCGGTCACGTTCGCGATGAAGAGGCCCGAATCTATGCCAAGCCGCCAATCAGCAGCGCATGGCCGATGATGTCATAGTCGCGTCTTGGGAAGTCTAACCCTTGCGTCCAAACCCGCAGAAAACAGGGTCAAACTATGACACGGTGGAGGCCCGAGCCGGAATCGAACCGGCGTGCAAGGATTTGCAGTCCTCTGCGTCACCACTCCGCCATCGGGCCTTCCGTCGCGGTGGACGCCGCAAATGTGCGGCTTTCCCGGTAAAGTCAAGCGCGACCCGGTGCCCGTCGGATAATCTTCTCCAAGAATCTGATATTGCCCGTGCAAAGCCGCTTGGCGCGGGGAGCGTGCTGATTTAGAGGTTCGGTTATCCCTTTGCTGTATTGTATCATCAATACAGTTGTGCCAAGCCCGTGACGGCGGGCAAGGAGTTATCGTGACCGAACAGAATTTTTCCTCGATGCGGGCTGCCATGATCGAAAGCCAGCTGCGCACCAGCGATGTCGATGATCCGCGGGTCATTGCGGCGATGGCACATGTGCCGCGCGAGACTTTCCTGCCGGAAACACGGCGCGCCATGGCCTATATCGACCGGCCGGTGCCGCTGGATGGCGGCCGGGCGCTCAATCCGCCGCTGGTGACGGGGCGGCTGCTCAAGGAGGCGCAGGTCGCGCCCGGCGAGAAGGTGCTGCTGATCGGCGCAGCGACCGGCTATGCGGCGGCGCTGCTGGCCAGGCTCGGCGCGCAGGTGACGGCGGTTGAGACAACCGATGGGCCGGACGTCGCCGTAGCGGGCGTGGATGTCGTGCGCGGTTCGCTGGTGGACGGTGCGCCCGATGGCGCGCCCTATGATCTGTTGGTCATCGAAGGCGCAGTAGAGGAAGTTCCCGCCGCGCTCGTCCAGCAACTTGTCGATGGGGGCCGGGTCGTGACGGGTCTGCTGGAACGCGGCGTGACCCGTCTGTGCAGCGGCAGCGTCGTTGCCGGCGCGCTCGGGCTGACCAGCCTTGTCGACATGGAAATGGTGGTGCTGCCCGGTTTTGCGAAGCCGGAACGCTTCGTTTTTTGAGACGGGACCGATGACGGCCAAGCGACTTTCCCCCCTGCGGTCCGCCGCCATCGCCCTGTTGCTGCCGTCCTCCTCCGGTATCGGGATCGCGCATGCGGAAACGCTTCAGGGCGCGCTGGCCAGAGCCTATCAATCCAACCCGACCCTGACCGGCGCGCGCGCGGGCCAGCGAGCCACCGACGAAAATGTGCCGATCCAGAAGGCCGCGGGACGGCCCAATATCGGGGCCAGCGCGGAATTTCAGGAACTGGTCGTGCGTCCGGCCAGCAGTTTCATTTCGCCGCATCGTTCGGCCAATGCTTCGGCGAGCATCAGTGTGCCGATCTATTCGGGTGGGGCTGTGCGCAATGGGGTGAAGGCGGCAAAGACGCGCGTTGAAGCGGGGCGGGCCGATCTGCGTGCGACGGAAGCCAGCATCTTCGCCCAGGTGGTCGCCGCCTATATGGATGTGATCCGCGACAGCGCGATCGTGTCGCTCAACCTCGCCAATGTCAAAGTGCTGGATGTCAATCTTCAGGCGACGAACGATCGCTTTGAGGTCGGCGATCTGACCCGCACCGATGTCGCCCAGTCGCAATCGCGCCTGGCGCTCGCCCGGTCCGATCTTCAGACGGCGCAGGCGAACCTGATCGGCAGCCGGGAAAATTATATCGCGCTCGTTGGCGCGGCGCCCGATGATCTGACCCCGCCGCCTGCGCTGCCGGGGCTACCCGCGACGCCGGAAATCGCGGTGCAGGTCGCGCTCGCCGACAACCCCGATATCCAGTCCGCGCAAAAGGCGGCGGAGGCGGCGCGCTACGACGTCCGCGTGGCCAGGGCCGGGGCGCTGCCCACGCTGACCGGCTTCACGCAGGGCAGCTATACCGATTATCTCGACAATGCGCTGGCGGCGAACAAGCAGGTCGCTGTGGGCGTGACTGCTACCTTGCCGCTCTATCAGGGTGGCCGTCCGGCCGCTCAGGTGCGACAATCGCAGGCCTTGCAATCGCGCGCGATGGAGCAGGAGATCGGGGTCGAGCGCGGCGTGATCGCGCAGGCGCGCGCGGCCTATGCGAGCTGGCAGGCGTCGTTGCTGACCATCCAGTCGAGCCAGACGGCGGTCGATGCCGCCAATCTCTCGCTGGAAGGGGTGCGGGCGGAAAATTCGGTGGGCAGCCGCACCATCCTCGACATCCTCAATGCCGAGCAGGAAGCGCTGATCGCCAATGTCCAACTGGTGTCGGCGCGGCGGAACGCCTATGTCGCGGGCTTCAGCCTGCTGGCGGCGATGGGCCATGCGGAGGCGAAGGATCTGGCGCTGGATGGCGGCGCGCTTTACGATCCGGTCGTCAATTACGACCGGGTGAAGGGCAAGTGGTTCGACTGGGATTATGATCCCGCGCCTGCGCCTGTCGCGACGCGCACCGTTGACTCGCCCGCGCAAAACGCCAATGTGGCGGCGACAGCGCAATAGTTACGGGCGATTAACCGTTCCGGGGCTATTTCAGGGCGCGTGATGTGCCGCCGGACTTCGGTGGCCGATCAGAAGGCGGAGCGGGGGAACCATGGGCGACATGAGCAAGGAACCCTCGATGGAAGAGATACTCTCGTCCATCAAGCGGATCATCGCGGAAGAGGGCGAGGACGTCATTCAGTCCGCCCCCCGTCGCGGCCGCGCAGCGGCCTCCCGTTCCTTTGTCGAGCTGGGTGTGCCCGCGCTGGAGGAGGACGAGGATGCAGCGTCCGACGAAGTTCTGGAACTAACCGACGAGATCGCGGTAGAGGAAATCATGCCAGCGCCCAAGCCGACCGGCCGTCCGAGCCGCACTCCCGCCGTCTCCGCGCCCGTTGCTTCGGCGGCCGATGATTCGATCCTGTCGGTGGAAAGCGAAGTCGCGGCGCGGCATTCGTTGTCGGCGCTGTCCTCGATGCTGATCGCACCCGCCGATGGGGGAGACAATACGCTCGACGGTCTCGTGCGGTCGATGTTGCGCCCCATGCTCAAGGAATGGCTGGACGCGCGCCTGCCCGCGATGGTCGAGGATATGGTGGCCAGGGAAATCGCGCGCATCACCGCGCGGTAAGAGTGCTGGAATGACGGGCGAAGGCGACTTTTTTGCCCCCGCGCCGCTTTTGTGAAAAACCGTTTCCCACTTTTTCGCGCGATGTTCTAAAGCGCGTGCCATGAGCGAATTACCCAAGACCTTCGACCCCGCAGCAATCGAATCCCGCTGGTATGCCCATTGGGAAGATCATGGCCTGTTTCGACCGGAGCGCCCAGACGCGCAGCCCTTCACTATCGTCAACCCGCCGCCCAATGTGACCGGGTCGCTGCATATCGGCCATGCGCTCGACAATACGTTGCAGGATATTGTGATCCGTTACGAACGGCTGCGCGGCAAGGATGCGCTGTGGGTGGTGGGCACCGACCATGCGGGTATCGCCACCCAGATGGTGGTCGAGCGGCAGATGGAGGCGCGGCAGGACAAGCGCACCAACTATTCGCGCGAGCAATTCGTCGAGAAGGTGTGGGAGTGGAAGGCCGAGAGCGGCGGCGCGATCACGCGCCAGTTGCGCCGGCTGGGCTGTTCGATGGACTGGAGCCGCGAACAATTCACGATGGACCCGCATTTCAGCAAGGCGGTTATCAAGACCTTCGTAGAGCTGCATGCGCGTGGGCTGCTGTATCGCGACAAGCGGCTGGTAAACTGGGACCCGCATTTTCGTTCCGCCATTTCCGATCTGGAGGTGGAGACGAAGGAAATGCAGGGCGGTTTCTGGCATTTCCGCTATCCGCTGGCCGACGGGGGGCGTCTCGCCAATGGCGCGGATCATATCGTCGTGGCGACGACACGGCCCGAAACCATGCTCGCCGACATGGCGGTGGCGGTGAATGAGGACGATCCGCGTTACAAGGATGTGATCGGCAAGGAGATTCTCCAGCCGATCACCGGGCGACGCTTCAGGATCGTGGCGGACGAGCATGCCGACCCCGAACTGGGATCAGGCGCGGTGAAGATCACGCCGGGGCATGATTTCAACGATTTCGAGGTCGGCAAGCGCGCCGGGTTCAAGGCCGGCGACATGCTCAACATGTTCGATGCCGATGCGAATGTCGTCCAGACCGCCGACGGGCTGATCCCCGATCGCTTCCTCGGGCTGCATCGCTTCCGCAAGGATGGCGTTGATGGCGCGCGCGAACTGGTGGTGGCGGAGATGAAGGCATTGGGCCTGCTGGTGCCGCACATCACGAAGAATAAGGACGGCGAGGCGGTCGCCGCCGATTTCGAGCCGCGCGCGATCCAGACGCCGTTCGGCGACCGTTCGGGCGTGGTGATCGAACCATGGCTGACCGATCAATGGTATGTCGATGCCGCGAAACTCGCGGTCGCGCCGATGCAGGCGGTGCGTGACGGGCGGATCGAGATCGTGCCCAAAACATGGGAAAAGACGTTCTTCAACTGGATGGAAAATATCCAGCCCTGGTGCGTGTCGCGGCAGTTGTGGTGGGGCCACCAGATTCCGGTCTGGTATGACGAGGATGGCCATCCTTATGTCGCAGAGAGCGCGGAGGAGGCTCAGGCGCGCGCTGGTAACAAGAAGCTGGTCCGCGATCCGGATGTTCTCGATACCTGGTTCTCTTCGGCACTCTGGCCGTTCGCGACGCTGGGCTGGCCGAAGCAAAGCGACCTGGTCGCAAAACATTACCCCAACGACCTGCTCATCAGCGGCTTCGATATCCTGTTCTTCTGGGACGCGCGGATGGCGATGCAGGGGATGGAGTTCATGGGCGATGTTCCGTGGAAGAAGCTCTATCTTCACGGCCTCGTTCGTGCGGCGGATGGGCAGAAAATGTCCAAGTCCAAGGGCAATGTCGTCGATCCGCTCGGCTTGATCGACAAGTTCGGCGCGGATGCGCTGCGCTTCTTCATGGCGGCGATGGAGAGCCAGGGCCGCGACGTGAAGATGGATGAGAAGCGGGTCGAGGGTTATCGCAACTTCGCGACCAAGCTGTGGAACGCGGCGCGCTTCCTGCAAGCCAATGGCGTCACCGCGTCGACCTCCCGCGAAGCGCCACACGCGCAGGCGCCGGTCAATCGCTGGATCATCGCGGAGACGGTCGCGACCGTGCAGGCGATCGACACCGCCATGGCGGAACTGCGTTTCGATGCCGGGGCGAACGCCATCTATCACTTCGTCTGGGACCAGTTTTGCGACTGGTATATCGAACTGTCCAAGGGTTCGATGGACGACGAGACGCGCGCGGTGGCGGGCTGGGCGTTCGACCAGATCCTCGTCATGCTTCACCCCTTCATGCCATTCATAACCGAAGAGTTGTGGAACCTGACTGGCGAGCGTGCGCGCGAACTGATCGTGTCGGACTGGCCGGTGGCGCTGCATGAGGTCGATGTGCAGGCGCAGGCGGAAATCGACTGGCTGATCCGGCTGGTGAGCGCGATCCGCACCGCTCGCACCGAACTCAATGTGCCGCCGGGGGCCAAGCTTACGATGCAAATATCGGGTTGCAGCCCACTCACTTTTGAAAGGCTGAAACGACAAGAGGGAGCACTGCACCGCTTAGCCCGCCTGAAAAATATCATTGTCCTACCGGATGGGACCGGTTCAGCTCGGCTAGATGGGAAGCCGGTCGGCGATGCGATAGCATTTTTAGCTGCTCAAAGCAGTGCGGCGCAGATCGTCGTGGACGAGGCGACCTTCATCCTGCCGCTGGAAGGCGTGATCGACATCGCCGCCGAAAAGGCCCGGCTGGCCAAGGCGCTCGGCGCAGCGGAAAAGGAACGGGATTCGCTCGGCGGTCGGCTGTCCAATCCGAGTTTCGTGGAAAAGGCCAAGCCCGAAGCCGTCGCCAAGGCACGCGAGGATCATGCCGAAAAGGTCGCGGAGGCCGATCGGCTGAAAGCGGCGCTGGAGCGGCTGGGCTGATCGCCTGAAACCCGGCAAAGGAAGAGGATGCCCATGGCAAACGTCGATCGCAGGGGAAAAGACCTGACGCAGGGACCGATCGCGTCCACCCTGCTGCTGTTTGCAATTCCGACGCTGGCGTCCAATATCCTTCAGTCGCTCAACGGATCGATCAACGCGATCTGGGTCGGGCGCTTTCTGGGCGCGCAGGCGCTGGCGGCGACCGCCAACGCCAATATCGTCATGTTCCTGATGTTTTCGGTCGTGTTCGGGTTCGGCATGGCGTCGACGGTGATGATCGCGCAGGCCGTGGGCCGGGGGGATATCGACGCGGCGCGACGGGCCTTCGGATCGGCGGTGGACTTTTGCACGATATTGGGGCTGGTCGTCGCGACGGGCGGATGGCTATGGGCGCCCGATCTGCTGCGCCTGCTGGCCACGCCGGCGGAGGCTTTTCCGCTGGCTCTCGTCTATCTGCGGGTGATCTTCGTCGCCATGCCCGCGACCTTGCTCAGCGTTATGATGATGATGGGGCTGCGCGGCGCGGGAGACGCCCGCACGCCGCTGATCTTCATGATCGTCAGCGTCACGATCGACCTGGTGCTCAACCCGGTGCTGATCCTGGGACTGGGGCCGATCCCCGCCATGGGCATCGCCGGGTCGGCGGCGGCGACCGCAGCGGCGGGTTTCGTCAGCCTGATCGGCCTGATCTGCTACACCTATGCCAAGGACCTGCCGTTGCGATTGCGCGGCGCGGAACTGCATTATCTGCGCCCGGCGGCCAGCCAGTTGCGGATCTTGTTCGGCAAGGGCTTGCCGATGGGGCTTCAGATGATCGTCATGTCGGCGTCCGGGCTGGTGATGATCGGCCTCGTCAATCGCGAAGGGCTGGCGGTGACGGCGGCCTATGGCGCGTCGCAGCAGCTATGGACCTATCTCCAGATGCCGGCGATGGCGGTCGGCGCGGCGGTCAGCGCGATGGCGGCGCAGAATATCGGTGCCGGGCGATGGGACCGGATCAGCCGGATTACAGGCATCGGTCTTGGCTATCAGCTGCTCATCACCGGAACGATGGTGGCGGTGATGTTAGCGCTTCACGAGCTGTTGCTGGGGCTTTTTCTGGGCGATAATCCGCCCGTCATCGCGCAGGCATGGCATATGCAGTTGCGGGTGAGCTGGAGCTATATCGCCTTTGGTTGCACGATGGTGTTGTTCGGCGTGATGCGCGCCAACGGGGTGGTGGTGAAGCCGCTGCTGATCCTGCTGGCGGCGCTGTTCGGCGTGCGGATCGGCTTTTACCATCTGCTTTACCCGCATATCGGCGTGGACGCTTTGTGGTTCAGCTTTCCGGCGGGGTCCTTCGCCTCGCTGCTGCTGGCGTCGCTGGTCTATGCGCAGGGCGGCTGGCGCAAGGCGAAGCTGCTCGCGCCGGTGCATGAGGAAGAATGCCGCGAGACGGTCCATGCCGAAGGCGAGCCGGCGGGGCGGATCATCCCGGCGGGATGATTATCGTCCCTGACTGCGCCAGCGGGTGATGGTGCGGTCCAATATATCATGTTCGCCGCCGCATTGACGCCACAGGTCAGTGAAGCTGGGGTCGGCCGAAGCGGGGCGGCGCGCTTCTTCCAGATCGTCGAGACTGACGCGGATCGGCACCGCGACGCCCTCGCCGCAGATGATCGCCTCCCGGTTGCGCAGCGCCGGAATGGAATCGAGGAAGCCGCGCGCGCCTTCGGGCATGGCCGCCTTCACGAACGCCTGATCGCGGTCATTGTTGAGGCGCATCGAAATGATCGTGCCGCATTGCGACAACACACCCTCGGCCAGATCGGACGGGCGCTGGGTGATGAGGCCGAGGGACACGCCATATTTGCGGCCTTCCTTGGCGATCCGCTCCAATATGCGCCGCACCGCCTGTCCGCGCCCGACGGTGGAGTTGGGGATGTAGCGGTGGGCTTCCTCGCACACGAGCAGGATCGGCCGCTGCGGTTCGTCGCGCGCCCAGATCGCATAGTCGAACACCAGCCGAGACAGCACCGAAACCACGGTGGAGGTAATGTCCGATGGCATGGCGGATACGTCGATGATCGAGATCGGCTTGCCGTTGGACGGCAGGCGGAAAATCTTGGCGATGAAATCCTGCATCGTGTCGGCGACGAGCATGCCGGAAAACATGAAACTGTAGCGCGGATCGGCCTTGATCTCCTCGATCTTGGTCTTGAGCCGCATATAGGGCAGCGACCCGGTGCCCTTGTCGAGCTTGCCCATTTCATTCTGGAGAATGTTGGTCAGGTCGGACAGGAGATAGGGGATCGGCGAGTCGACTGTCAGCCGCCCGATGCTTTCGGCCAGGCGGTTCTTCATGCGCGCGGCGAGCAGGCATTTGGCGAGGATATCGGAGTCGACCGTGCGCTCGGCCCCTTCGGAGGTGACGAACACCTCGCAATGCTCCTCGAAATTCATCAGCCAGTAGGGAAGGGCGAGATTGCCGATATCATAGACCGCGCCATTGTTCGCAAACGCCGCGCCATATTCGCCATGCGGATCGATCATCACGATATGCCCCTGCGGCGACAGATCGCAGATGCGGTGCAGGATCAGGGCTGCGCTGGTCGATTTGCCGGTGCCGGTCGACCCAAGCAGCGCGAAATGCTTGCCCAGCATCGAATCGACATAGAGCGCGGCGCGCGTGTCGGTAGTGGGATAGACGGTGCCGATCTGCACATGGGGCCGATCGTCGGCGGCATAAATTTGCTGCATATCGACGCCGGACACCGGGTGGATTTCGGTGCCTGGCGTCGGATAGCGCGTGACGCCGCGACGGAAGCGATAGATGCGCCCGGTCAGCATTTCCTGATCGCCTTCACCCAGGAAATCGATGTCGGCGATGATGCTGGACGCATTGTCGCGATCCAGCGCCAGCGCCCGGATGCTCGCGATCAGCCAGCTGGTGCCGACCCGCATCTTGACCTGGCTGCCCACCTGTCCCGCCATCGCGATGCAGGGATCGGGGTCCTGACCCAAAATCGCGAGCCGCTGTGCATCGATCATCACCTTGGAACTGGAGCCGGCGATCTGGAATACCATGCCCATGGCGTTGGAGAGCGAAGGGTGGGCCGACGCGCCGACATGGGAAAATGAAGCAGCGCCCGGCATGTGCGTCATGAGCCTTTTTCGTCCTTCATGCCGGACGAACCTCCGGCGCACGCGGACGGTCTAGCGCGATTTGGTAAAGATAGGCTTAGCCTGACGTTCGTACGGCGGGCCGGTCTGTTTGGCAGCCCGGCGGTTAAGCAAGCGTTTCTCTAGCACCATTATGGATGATATTGCGCTCGCGAACGGAACGGCTCTCGCCCCGGCGCATTCAGCATAAGCATCATCAGGATCATTGCTTGACCGATACGATTACCGCTGACGCCGCGCGCCGCTCCGATGCGATCGCCATTGCGCGGGTCATCTGCATTGTCGGCGTCGTCTATGTCCATGCCTGGACCGGGGTGCATGGCGAGATGCTGGCGGCCTTGCGAGGGACGCCGCAGGAAGATTTGCGCTGGGTCCTGATGGAATTATTCGGTCACAGCGCCGTGCCGTTGCTGGGCCTGATTTCCGGATGGCTGGTCGGTGGATCGTCCCGCACGCGTGATTGGATCAGCCATGTGGGGCGCAAGGTGCGCACCATCCTGCTGCCGATGATCGTGTGGAATGCGCTGGCGATCCTGCTGGTGTCAGGCGCGGCGTGGCTGGGTTCGCTGTCGGCGCCGCAACCGCATTCGGCGGGGTGGATCATGCAGGAACTGCTGATCGTCAGCCGCAATCCGGACATCAATGTCCAGATGCCGTTCCTGCGGGACCTGTTTCTGTGCATGCTGGCCGCGCCGCTGCTGGTGCGGCTGCCGGGTTGGGCGCTGCTGCTGGTCGCGGCGTTGGCGGGACTTTGCCATATATTCGGAGTGGGGCCGCCGGTGCTGTTGCGCGCGGCGATCCTGTTTTTCTTCACTCTGGGCATCATCGCGCGGCGGCTCGATTGGGCCGACCGGGCGGTGGCCATGCCGCTGGCGTTGGCGGTGGCGCCCTTCGCGCTGCTGATGCCCGTGCAGCTCGTGCTTGAAATGAAGGGCATCGCCGAACCCGCTTTGTGGCGCGCGATACTGGATCTGGCCGTGCGCGTTGCGGCGGCGCTTTTCTTCTGGCGGTTCGCGTGGGGGATAGCGGGGACGGCGGCGCGCGGAGTGTTGCTGCGGATCGAGCCGTTCGCCTTCTTTTTCTTCTGCGCGCACCTCATCCTGATCTGGCTCGGCGGGCCGGTGCTGGGGGCGTTATTCGGCCCGATGGGATCGCCACTCTATCCCGCCTATCTGATCGCGCAGCCGCTGATCGTGCTGGTGGCGGTCATCCTGCTTGGGACGGCGCTGAGCCGGGCGGCGCCCTATTTCGCCGGACTGTTGAGCGGGGGACGGTTGCGCCGCGCCTGACCGTCGTCCGACCCGTCAGGCAGGTTCGCGTACGCTGAGCGCTCGCGCCGCTTCCATCGCGATCGTATAGCTGCGCTTGCGCGCCTCGAAATCGAAGATCTGGCTGGCGACGATCACTTCGTCCACTCCGGTGCGCGCGATGAAGGCCGCCAGATCGCGCTCTACATCGGCCTGTGTGCCGATGCTAGAGGCGGACAGCACATCGTTCAGCATCGCCTGTCCCTGCGGCGGCAGGCTCTCATAATAGCCCTCCACCGGCGCCGGCATCCGGCCATGCTCTCCGGTGCGCAAACGGATGAAGGTCTGCTGCATCGTACTGGCGAGATAATGGGCCTCTTCTGCAGTCGGCGCGGCGAAGATATTAAATCCGGCCATGGCGTAGGGGCGGTCGAGCTGCGCCGAAGGGCGGAAGTCGCGGCGATACACGGCCAGCGCCTGATCGAGCGCGGCAGGCGCGAAATGGGATGCAAAGGCATAGGGCAGGCCGAGCGCCGCCGCCAGTTGCGCGCCGTACAGGCTGCTGCCCAAAATCCAGATCGGCACCTGTGCGCCGGCACCCGGCGTCGCCTGAAAGCCCAGCCGATCGTCGCCGGCGAAATAGGCCTGAAGCTCCATCACGTCGCGGGGAAATTCATCCGGCCCGCCCGACAGCGTCCGCCGCATGGCCTGCGCGACCCGCTGGTCCGATCCGGGCGCGCGCCCGAGGCCAAGGTCGACGCGGCCGGGGAACAGCGCGTCCAGCGTGCCGAACTGTTCGGCGATCAGGATCGGGGCGTGGTTAGGCAACATGATGCCACCCGCGCCGATGCGGATATGAGAGGTCGCTTGGCCAGCATGCGCAAGCACGACTGCGGTCGCGGCCGACGCGATACCGATGGTGCCGTGATGTTCCGCTACCCAATAGCGCTCATAGCCCAGTGCCTCGACATGGGCGGCGAGGCTGGCGGCATTGGCAAGGGCGGTGGCGACGTCGCTGCCTTCGGCAACGGGCACCAGATCGAGTATGGAAAATCGTGTCATGGGCCGCATATGGGGGCAAGGCCGCGCTTATTTCAATAAGCTTCGAACCGCCGGATCAGACCGCGCGGCCGAATCCCTGGGGAGAGGGATCGACCCGACGGCCGAATGTGACCGGACGCCGCGCCGCCAGCGGGGTGGCGTCGCGGTTCAGCAACGCCATCGTCTCATTGAAGCAGGGGCGCAGGGCGACCACGATCTCGATCAGTTCCTCGGGACTTTCGCGAAATTCGACGCAGCGCCGCGCGACCATTTCGATTTCTTCGGCCATAGCGCTCAGCCGATAGGCGCAGAATTGCGCCGATTCTCCCTTGAGCGTATGGGCCGGAATAACAAGGGCAACGGCATCGCGCGCGCGGAAGGCATTTTCCACGGTAGTAATGGATTTTTCACCATCTTCCCGGAAATAGCCGAGAATGCGTGGGAACTCCGCCCCCAATTCCGCACGGGTACGCGACAATGATTGCAAGTTCACCAGTTCGGTATCGTTGTGGGGCACCCGGAACACTCCTCGCTCGACAGAGTGAAAATAAGGAGCCTGTGTAAACAGTCGGTAAAGAAAATGGCGCGATATGTCCGATCAGGCCCTATCGCCTGATCGACGGGCGAGCATGAAGCGTGTTTGCGCGATCGCAGCAAAGGTCCAGCCCCGTTCTGAGGCGAGCGCCGCCAGTTCGCTGGCCGCGATCGGATCGTCCGCGGCGATCAGCACGGCGTCGGCGGTACGCATCGCCCGCGCGGCGCGCAGCACCGGCCAGGGGCATTTCATGCCGAGCGCGTTGATCTCCTGCGGAACCGCATGGTCGGCCGGGTCAGTAGCCTCATTTGGCATAAGGATTTTTGGCGCTGCGCAGCGTCAGCCGCACCGGCACCGCGCCAAAGCCCAGTTCCTTGCGAATGCCGTTCACCAGATAGCGGCGATAGCTTTCGGGCAGATCGTCCAGCCGGGTGCCGAACAGCACGAAGGTCGGGGGCCGCGTCTTGTTCTGGGTGATGTAGCGCAGCTTGATGCGCTTGCCGCCGGGCGCGGGCGGGGGATTAGCCTCCAGCGCGGTTTCGAACCAGCGGTTGAGGATGCCGGTGGACACACGCTGCGACCAGGCGGTGCGGGTTTCGAACGCCACATGGATCAGGTCGTCCAGCCCTTTGCCGGTGGCCGCCGACACGGTCATGATCGGCACGCCGCGTACCTGCGCCAGACCATCCGACAGGGCCTGTTTGACGCCCTGATACAGCGCCGAACCATGTTCGACCGTATCCCATTTGTTGAGCGCGATGACGAGCGCGCGTCCTTCCTCCAGCACCCGGTCGGCAATGCGCAGATCCTGCGCCTCCAGCCCGCGCGTCGCATCGAGCAGCAGTACGACGACTTCGGCGAAGTTCACAGCGTTCAGGCCGTCCGAAACCGCCAGCTTTTCGAGCTTGTCCTGCACCTTGGCGCGCTTGCGCATGCCCGCCGTGTCGATCAGGCGGACGGGCCGGTCCTCGCCCTCCCGGTTAGTCCAGAGCCAGTCGACCGCGATGCTGTCGCGGGTGATGCCGGCTTCCGGCCCGGTCAGCAGGCGGTTTTGGCCGAGCAGCTGGTTGATGAGCGTGGATTTGCCCGCATTGGGACGGCCGACGATCGCGAGCTTAAGCGGCGCGCTTTCATCATCCTCGTAAAATTCGCGGACGTGCGGCTCGTCATCCTCCCGTTCCAGATGGGGCAGCAGCGCCTGGAACAGATCGGCCATACCCTGACCATGTTCGGCGGAAAAGGGCACCGGCTCGCCCAGGCCCAGGCTGAAGGATTCCATGACGCCATCGTCCGCCGCCTTGCCTTCCGCCTTGTTGGCGACGAGGATGACGGGGGTGTCGTTGGCGCGCAGCCAGCGGGCGATTTCCTCGTCCAGCGGGGTGATCCCGGCGCGTGCGTCGATCATGAACAGGGCGACGTCGCAATCTTCGACCGCCGCCTGCGTCTGCATCCGCATGCGGCCGGGCAGGGAGTTCGCGTCCTCATCCTCATACCCTGCGGTATCGACGATCGTGAAATCGAGGCCCAGCAGATGCACCTCGCCCTCACGCCGGTCGCGCGTGACGCCGGGCTGGTCGTCGACCAGCGCCAGTTTCTTGCCGACGAGGCGATTGAACAGCGTGGACTTGCCCACATTGGGGCGCCCGACAATGGCAACGATGGGCAGCATGGCCCGCTTTCCTTCCCACAATATCGATCGATCTGACCGAAAATGTCATTCCCGCGAAGGCGGGAACCTATCTCCGAAACCGCGCCCCGGACGGAGCGGCTGGGAGATGGATCCCCGCTTTCGCGGGAACGACGGTAATCTTCAATGATCCGTTCTACCGCATCGCCGTCAGCTTGCCATCGTCGGCGAGCAGATACAGCATATTGCCCGCGACCACCGGCGAAAGCGACATCGACTTGCCGATATCGGTTTCGGACTGCACCGATCCGGTTGCCGGATCGACATTGACCATCTGGCCGCGCGTCGACACCAGGATCAGGCGGCCGCCCGCCAGCACCGGGCCGGTCCAGCGGATAGCCTTGTCCTTCTTCTTTTCCTTCTGCCAGCGCCGCAGCTGGCTGACCCAGCGGATCTTGCCGGTAGCGCGGGCGACGCACAGCAATCGCGCGTCGCTGGTGACGGCGAACACCCATTCGCCCACCACCCATGGCGTCGAGATGCCGGCGATGTTGATTTCCCACAGCCGCTGGCCGCTGGTCAGTTCATAGCTCGCCATACGGCCGCCCTGACCGATGGCGAACACGCGGCCGCGATCGATCACCGGATCCGCGTCGATATCGGTGAGCGAGGCGACGGCGGTGGAGATGCTGGTGCGCGACAAGGCGTCGCCCCAAAGCTGGCGGCCATTTTCGTAGCGATAGGCGTTGATTTCGCCCGAGCTGTATCCGGCGATCACCGTGCCCTGCGCGGCGGCGGGGGCGGCGACGCCGAAAATGCCGGTCGCCTGCAACGTGCCGCTGTCGCTCCACTGGACCGCGCCGTCGGTCTGGTTGAGCGCGAAAATCTGATTATCCTGGCCCATCACATAGACATGACCATTGGCAAGGGTCGGCGCGCCGCGCAGCGGACCACCGGGGGTTTTCTTCCACAGGATCGAACCATCGGCTGCGTTGATGGCGGCGACATCGCCGACGCCCGTGCTCGCGTAAATCTTGTCATCGACCACGCTCACGCCGCCGCCGAACAGGGCGCGACCATTGCCCTCGGTCGGGAGCGCCGTCTGCCACAGCTTCGCGCCGCTGGTCGCGTTAAAGGCGATGACACGCGCATCGGCGTCGATCACGAACAGCTTGCCGCCGGACACGACGGGGGAGGAGGCCAGCCGCGCCTTGGGCGTGCTGCCGGAAATCGATGCGGACCATGCCTGAGAAGGCGAGGCGCCAAGCGCCAGATGGCCCATCGTCTTGGATGGATCGCCGCCCGGCTGCGACCATTGGTCGTTCACATAGGGTTCGGGCAGGCTGACCGGAGTATCGGCGATCGACGGTTCGACCTCCACGCCTTGTTCGTTCGACAGGATCGATACGCGGTTGCCGACGACCGGGGTTTTCGGCCCGCCCTTTTTCCCGCCGATGATGCCGCAGCTCGAAAGCAGCGCGACCATGGCGGCCATCGTCACGACGCGGCCGATCGGCGCGAACTTGTTCATCCTGTGCATCCCCATCCCGCTCACTTATCCCCGTACCGGCTCGGCCGGTGAATCCACGGCGTCAATTCCCAATAAACCCGCCATCTGTCGCGCCCGTGAACGGATGGATTGCGGCACTGTCTGATCCTTCGCCATGGCGGCGAACATAGGACCGGCCAGATCGGGCTTGCGCATCTTCATATAAGCGATGGCGACCAGTTCGCCCGCGCTGCCGAACCAGGGCGCGCCCTCGATCGCCAGCGGTTTCAGCCGATCGACCACCTGCTGAGGGGCGAGCGTTTCGAACTCCAGCGCGGTCTGGCGGATTAGCGCGAGATCGCGATAGGGTTGGTCGAGCGCCGTATCGGCGGCCATCGCGGCATAGAGCGCGACCGCAGCCTTTATATCGCCCTTGCGCGAAGCGACGCCCGCCTTGACCAGTTGCGCCGATGCGCGATAGCCCGGCTGGCTCGCCTGCGTCAGCGCATCGAGCTGCTTTGCGTCGGGGTTGCCGCCGCCGATCGCGGCATCGGCCACCTTGGCCATCTCTTCGGACACGGCTTCGGATTTCTGGGCGCTGTAATGCTGCCAGTAAAGCCAGCCGCCGAACGCCGCGAGAGCGATGACCACCGCCGCCAACAGGGCACGACCATAGCGTTCCCAGAAGGTCAGCAGCTGGTCCTGCCGGACGGCGTCGTCGACTTCACGCATGAAGGCTTCGCTATTTTGCGGCGTCAGGGCCACGATATTCTCCGAAATGGGCACGAGAACTGCCGGAAGGCGCGATCTTTAGCGGGGTGGCGGACTTCCGCAAATCACTTTTTGGGCTGATAGACCTGTTCTTCGCCCGGAAAGCTGCGGTCGCGCACCTCCTGCGCATAGTGCTGGACCGACTCGTCGATCATGTCGGCGGCATTGCCATAGCGTTTCACAAAGCGCGGCACGCGATCGAACATGCCGAGCATATCTTCCGTCACCAGCACCTGGCCGTCGCAATGCGCCGACGCGCCGATGCCGATCACCGGAATGGCGATGCTGTCGGTGATCGCGATGGCGAGCGGTTCCATCACGCCTTCCAGCACGGCGGCGAAGGCGCCCGCATCGGCGACGGCGCGCGCGTCTGCGAGGATTTTGGCCTGTTCCTCCTCGCTACGGCCGCGCGCGCCATAGCCGCCGAGCGCATTCACCGCCTGCGGGGTGAGGCCGACATGGGCCATTACCGGAATGCCCCGCTGGCTGAGGAAAGCGATGGTTTCGGCCATGGCCACGCCGCCTTCCAGCTTTACCGCGGCACAGCCGGTTTCCGCCATCAGCCGGCTCGCGCTGGCGAAGGCGGTTTGCGGCGAGGCTTCATAACTGCCGAATGGCATGTCGACCACGACGACGCTGTGATAGCTGCCGCGTACCACCGCCGCGCCGTGCGCCGCCATCATGTCGAGCGTCACCGCCAGCGTCGATGGCAGGCCGTAAATCACCTGGCCGAGCGAATCGCCGACCAGCAATATGTCGCAATGCGGATCGAGGATCTGCGCCTGCCGCGCGGTGTAGGCGGTCAGCATCACCAAAGGCTCCGCCGTCCGGCCATCGACCTTGCGCCGCTGGATCGCGGGCACGGTCAGCCGCTTCATCGGCGCGGGCGTGGGATTGGCGCGGCTGGTCGAGGTGTCGAGGGTGAAGGTCGTGGACATGGGCGCGCTTTACCCTAGCGATGCGGGGGGCGCAAATGCCACAGGAGCGGGCATGGCCTTCGCCGTACCCGCTCCCGTCGCTATAGGCTTGCGTCAGAAGGAGAATTTGATCGTGCCACCCCAGGTCCGCTGGTCGCCCGGCTGCCCGGCGATCAGGCCGACATTACCCGGTGCGACCTGAAGCAGTTCGATATAGTTGACGTTGAATGCGTTGCGCACCCAGCCGAACACATCGAACCCTTCGCCCCGGAAGCCGGCGCGGAAGTTGGTCAGCGCATAGCCCTTCACATTGGTGTAGATCGAAGGCGAGGCGTTCGAATTCCAGTGCGAGCGGTAATTGCCGTCGACGCCCAGATAGACCTGGCCTTCCTTGTCGAGCAGCGTGACCGGCAGATTGCCCTCCGCGCCGTAGGAGAAAGCCCATTTCGACACGCCGGGCAGGGCCTGACCGGAAATGTGGCAGGCGCGCGGGCTGGCGGTGTTGGGAACACCGGCGTTGGAATAATCCGCAGGCTGGTTGAGCGGCTGGAGCGTGCCGCCCGACAGTTCGGGCGGGCAAGGCGCATTGGTGAATTTCTTATATTTAGCGTCGGTATAGGCGCCGTTGGCATAGGCGCTGAAGCGGTCGCTCGGCGCGATCTTGAAGTCCGCTTCGATCCCCTGCGAGCGGACCTTGTCGGCATTGGCGAGATAGCCGCGCACCGTGCCGAACTGGCCGCCATTCACCGTCGCCTGGAAATTCTTGATGTCGGTGCGGAAGGCGGTGAGATTGAAGGTCGCCCGGCGGTTCCAGAACTGCGTCTTTAGGCCGATCTCGAAATGATTGACCGATTCCGGCTTTACCGTCTCCGCGTCGTAATTGACCGTATTGTCCGCGTTGAGCGGCAGACCATTCTGGTTGATGCCCAGCGTTTTGAAGCTCTTGGCATAGGTCGCATAGGCGAGGATATCGCGAGCGATCTTGTAGTTGATGTTGAAATCGTAGGTGAAATTCCATTTCGAAGCGGACGGCGCGCTGGTCTGGGGCTGGTAGACGCCGCACTGGGCCGCCAGCCTTGCCGGCAGAGAACCGCCCGGCGGAATGGTGCAGTCGATGACGTTGCCCTGACCGTTGGTCACGACGCGCTGGTAGAAGCCCGACTTCTTGTCATAGTTGACGCGTGCGCCGGGCTGGATCGTCAAAGCGTCCGTCACCTTCCAGCTAAGCTGGCCGAACAGCGCGGCGCTGGTGCTCTTGAGCCATTGCGTGTTGCTGGCGGTCAGGCCGTTGAGGACGCTCGGATCGTTTGCCAGGTTGCCCGTCAGGCTCCAGCGGCTGGCGTCGGCCCCCTGCGATTCGGTGCCTTGCGTGTCGATCCGCTGCTTGAAGCCGAACAGACCGGCGACGAAGTCGATCTTCTCGCCTTCCTGGCTGTAGCGAAATTCCTGGCTATACTGGTTCTGCTGCGACGGGTTCTGCGACTTGGCGACGATCGACAGGCCGGTAAAGTCGCGGTCATTCTCGGGCTTCCAGTCCCAGAAGCGCCAGGCGGTGATCGACGTGAACTTGCCCGCGCCCAGATCCCAGTTCACCTTGAGCGACGCGCCGCCGATCTTGTTACCGGCGTTGAGGTTGCTGTCGAGGTCGGTCAGCCGGTCATAGGGATTGCGGCTGGGCACCGCATAGTTGCGGCCCGGATTGGCGGCGTTGATGGCGGCGACCAGCGCGTCATACTGACGGGTCAGGACGCGCTGCGTCTTGCCGACGCGCACGAAGGTCGTGCCATAGCCTTCCGGGTTCTGCCGGCTGTAATCGCCCGACAGGGTGATGGAGAGGTCGTCATTGGGCTTGAACAGCAACTGGCCGCGCAGACCGAGATTATCCTGCTCGTTGATCCAGCGCTGGCTGGTGACATTGTAGAGCGTGCCGCGACGGCTGGTCGATGCGATGGCAATGCGGGCGGCGATCGTGTCCGACAGCGGGCCGGAAACGGCGGCCTTGGCCTGCTTGTAATCGAGATTGCCCACGGTCAGTTCGGCGCGCCCCTCGAAATTGAAGGTCGGCTGGTTGGTGGTGATGTTGATCGCGCCGGCGGTGGTATTCTTGCCATAGAGCGTGCCCTGCGGCCCGCGCAGCACCTCGACCTGATTGACGTCGAGGAAATCGAAGGTCGCGGCGGCGACGCGCGAGTTATAGACATCGTCAACATAGATGCCAACGCCCTGTTCGAACCCGTCGCTGGTCAGGCCGAACGGCACGCCAAGGCCACGGATATTGACCGAGGTATTGCGCGGATTGGACGTATAGACCTGAAGCGTGGGGGCAAGCTGTTGCAGCTTGACGACGTTGAAATTGCCGGTCGCCTCGATGCTGTCACCCCGGATCACCGATATCGCGAGCGGCACTTCCTGCGCCGTTTCCTGGCGACGGCGCGCCGTGACGATGATGACTTCGCCGCGCGCCTGCTGTTCAGCGGCGTCGACCGCCGGAGCGGGCGCGGCATCCTGCGCATGGGCGGCGGGCGAGGCAAAGCTGGCGGTCGCCGCGCTGGCGAGCAACAGAAAACGTGCGTTCATGATATTTCCCCCTTTGATCCGGATGTCCGGTCAGAATTTATGGAGCGCCGCCGACTGCCGGCTGACGCCCGGCTGGTCCGGTCAGTGGCCCGGACGGGTCTTTTCGGTGACGTCAATCTGCACGACGCGGGCGTCGTGAACCGTTAGCGTGATCGATCCGAAACGCAGATGTTCGAGCGCGCCACGCACTTTCTCGATGCTGGCGATGATATCCTTCCGACCATTCGGGTCCGACCGGATAAAATCATTTGGCCTGTGTTCACTCATATGCGCGTTCGCCCATTTGCACTTTACCAGCCGGACCATTATCTCAACTTATGAGATAGACAAAAAAGCAAAAATGTGGGGCGTGCAAGTTTCTCTTGGCACGCCCCGATGAGGAGCATCAAAATGGCGACTCAGGACAGCGCGCGCTGTGTGATCCACCGATGTTCGCCATGGGCGAAGGGGAGGGAGGGGCGTAACTGCCGCTGCATCTGCGCCTGCTCATGCGCGCCGTCGATCAACCGTTCGAGCATCGACTGGCCGAACCGCCATTCACCCAGGCCCGATTCCGCGTTGATATGCCCGCAATGACCGGCATCGACGAACTGGCTGCCCCAATATTTGCCGATGCTGTGAGCGCGCTCGTAGAAAATATAGGGGTCGTTGCGACTGGCGACGACGATCGAGGGAAAGGGCAGTTGCGCGCGCGGGGTCGGGCCGAACCCGCCGATCGTTTCGGGCGTTTCCATCCGGTCGCAATCGGGCGGCGCGACCAGCAGAGCGCCCGTTACGGGCCAGCCATAGGCCTGACTTTGCAGCGCCCCCCACCAGGCGACGGCGAGGCAGCCGAGACTGTGCGCGGCGAGAATGATCGGTCCGTTCGCCTCCCGGATGGCGGCGTCGAGGCGCGTGATCCAAGCGTTGCGATTGGGGCTGGCCCAGCTGCCCAGATCGACACGCTGACAGTCGCCGCGCTGTTCTTCCCAGAGGGTCTGCCAATGATCGGGGCCGCTATTATTGAGGCCGGGGATGGTCAGCACGACGGGTTGGCGTGCATCCCCTGCATGTCCGAATCGCTCCATGATCCTGTCCTCGTCCATTTTTACGAGCCTCGGACGATAATTCTATTTCATCGGTAGACAATAGGCTGGCGACGAAATGTGTCGGAATCTGGGCAGTCGGAAATGGCGCCTGCCACCGATGGTTTTATGCGCCGACTTCTGCGCTCAAAAGGGGTAGATCAGTCCATAATAGCCATGGATGTTCCGACCATAATCGTCGTCGAAAAGGGGCCGCTGATCGTTGGGGTGGCTCGGCGCGCTGTCCAGCATGCGCTTGTCCAGTTCCACCACATAACCGCCCATTTCCACGTCATAGTGCAGCATCGACCATGGCAGCGGATAATGATCATGCCCCATGCCCAAAAAGCCGCCGAATGACAGGACCGCATAGCGGACCTGGCCGCTGCGCTTGTCGACCATGAAATTGGAAATGCGGCCGAGCTTTTCGCCCGCCTTATTATAGACCAGTGTGCCTTCCACCCGGTCCGAAGCGATCAGGTCGCCCTCATTTTCCAGCGCTGCATCGGCCATCGTCGCTCTCCTGCAAAAATTAGCCTATATCGGATGCAACCATGGACGGGGGGCCGGGTTCCCTCTTCCCAACGGCAGGAGAACGGGCGTGAAAATAAATCGCAGCGGATCGGCAGTATGGAGCGGCGGTCTCAAGGACGGGAAGGGCGCGATTTCGACCCAGAGCGGCGCGCTCGACGCCCATCCCTATGGCTTTGCCACCCGCTTCGAAGGTGTGCCGGGCAGCAATCCGGAGGAACTGATCGCCGCGGCGCATGCGTCCTGCTTCACTATGGCCCTCTCGCTGATTCTCGGCGAAGCGGGCCTGACCGCCGACAAGATGGAGACCAGCGCCGTCGTGACGCTGGAACAGCAGGAGGATGGCTTCGCCATCACCGCGAGCAAGCTGACGCTCAAGGCGACGATCCCCGGCGTCGACGACGCGACGTTTCAGCAACTCGCGGCCAAGGCGAAGGCCGGGTGCCCAGTATCGAAACTGCTGAAGGCGGAGATCAGTCTGGACGCGGAACTACTGGGCTGAGGCGCAGCCGCCTGGCGTGAACATGCTCGCGCCAGGCGATAGCGAGGCCGCTGCCGATGATGATCGCCGCGCCCACCCAGGTGGAGGCCATCGGCCAGATTCCCCATAGCGCCCAGCCGAGCAGCGTGGTCCACAGGATGGCGCTATAGTCCATCGGCAGCACGACCGAGACCGGCGCCCAGCGCAAGGAGGCGGTGAGGCATATCTGCGTCACGCCACCCAGCAGCCCGATCGTCAGCAACAGGCCCCAGGTGACGGCATCATGCGCCTGCGCGACGAACGGCATGGCGGCCCCCAGCGGAATCAGCGAAAGCAGCGTGAACCAGAACACGATGACTCCCGCGTTTTCGGTTCGCCCGAGCTGACGCAGGACGAGGCTGACGCTGGCGGTCAAAATCGCGCCCGACAGGGCGACCGCAACGCCCATCATCGGAAAATGTCCCGAATCCGGCCGCACCATGATGAGCACGCCGATGAAGCCCAATGCGACCGCGGACCAGCGATGGATGCCGGTCGGTTCGCGCAGGATCAGCGCCGACAGGATGGTGCCGAAGATCGGCATGGTGAAGCCGATCGTCGTGGCCTCTGCCGGGGGCAGAAGGATATAGGCGAGGAAATTGAGCAACATGCCGACCACGCCCAGCGCCATACGGCTGGCATGGATGCCGATCCGGTGCGTGCCGAGCGATTGCAGTCCGCCGGTCATGGCGACCCAGAGGGTCACGAGCGGCAAAGACAGCAATTGGCGGTAGAACAGCGATTCGATCACATGGACGCCATGGCCATCGGCCAGACGCACGGTAACGAGCATCGCGGACATGCACAGTACCGCGCACAACCGGATGCCGATGGCAAAGAGCGGACGGTTGACGCGGGCTACCGGCGCATGGGCATCAGGTTCGGGCGAAGGCAGTTCGGTCGGGGGCGGGGCTGGCGCGGGCACACCGCCGCCTTAACCGGGTTACGCGAGCGCGCAACCCGGCCCGGTCGCTCTATTTGAGCGGCTTGCGGAATTTAAGCGTCATGCGGTCGCTTTCGCCGATCGCCAGATATTTTGCCTTGTCGACATCCCCATTGCGCAGGGTCGGGGGCAGGGTCCAGACGCCCTTTTCCCAGTCGGCGGTATCTTTGGGATTGGCGTTGACTTCGGACGCCCCGACAAATTCGAACCCCGCCGCCTGCGCGATCCGGCGCACGGTCGACACCTTCAGATAGCCGCTGGTCTTTTCAAGCGCGCTGTCGCGGCTCTCGGGCAGGCGATGATCGACGATCCCCAGCGTGCCGCCGGGCTTGAGCATGGCGAAAAAGGCCGCGAACGTTGCGTCCTGCGTACCGCCCATGACCATATTGTGGATGTTGCGGAAGGTCAGCACGGTATCGACGCTGCCGGCGGGGATGGTTGCCGTCTCTTCGGGGAAAGCGACCAGCTTTACCTTGTCGTAGATGGCGGGCTTGGCGGCGAGAAAGCCCTTATAGCCGTCCAGCCCCCGACCTGTAGGCTGCAAGGCGTAGAAACTGCCATGATCGTGCAACAGCGGCGCAAGGATTTCGGTGTACCAGCCACCACTGGGCGCATATTCGACCACGGTCTGGGCGGGGGTGACGCCGAAGAAACCGAGCGTCTGCACCGGATGACGATAAGGGTCGCGCACGCTGTTCGCGGGCGTCCTGCTTGGCGCGGCGACGGCGGCCGCAATGGCGGAGGCCGGATTGGTCACGGCATGATGCGCATGTTGCGCGGCGATCGGAAGGGCCGGGAGCGCAAGCCCGGTCAGGAGCAGCGCGGCGCGGGCGAGACGGTTCATCGGATATCCTCTCGTTGAAGGAATTCCGATGTGTTGTTCCTGCGTGGCAAGCGCAAGGGGCGCGGCCCCGATCCTTTACAGGCAGGCTTCCAGGAAAGGCTGGTCAAACCCGAACATCCGTGCCTTTTCCAGCGTATAGGGGCGCAGGCCCATCGATCGATATTCGCCGACGATCTTTCCGCTGTCGTCCTCGTCATGATATTCGAACTTGAACAATTCCTGCGTGACGATGACGTCGCCTTCCATGCCGATCACCTCGGTCACGTTGGTGACGCGGCGCGAACCGTCGCGCAGACGCTTGACCTGCACGATCAGATCGACCGAGTCGGCGATCTGTTTGGAGATCGCTTCCTTGGGGATCTTGATGTCGCCCATCAGGATCATATTCTCCATTCGGCCCAGGCACTCACGGGGCGAATTGCTGTGCAGCGTGCACATGGAGCCATCATGGCCGGTGTTCATCGCGGCAAGCAGATCGAAACATTCCGCGCCACGAATTTCGCCCAGGATGATGCGATCGGGGCGCATACGCAGGGCGTTCTTGACGAGATCGCCGATCGAGATCGCGCCTTGCCCTTCGAGGTTTGGCGGGCGGGTTTCGAGCGGCAGCCAGTGCGGCTGTTGCAGGCGCAGTTCAGCCGCGTCCTCGATCGTCAGCACGCGCTCGCCCGGATCGATCATCTTCGACAGGGCGTTGAGCATCGTCGTCTTGCCCGAGCCGGTGCCGCCCGAAATGACGATATTGAACCGGCATGCGCCCGCGATCTTGAGCGCCGTCGCCATCTTCGGCGACATCGCGCCCCATTGCGCGAGCATATCGATGGTGATCGGCTTGGCGGAGAATTTACGAATGGAGATGGCCGTGCCGCGCAGCGAGAGCGGCGGCACGATCACATTGACGCGAGAGCCGTCGGGCAGGCGGGCGTCGGCCAGCGGCGTCGTCTGATCGACGCGGCGGCCGACCTTGCTGACGATGCGCTGGGCGATCTGGAACAGATGCTCCTCGTCGCGGAACTTGATCGGCGCGATCTGGAGCTTGCCCTTTTTTTCGATATACGTCTGGTCCGGGCCGTTGACCATGATGTCGGTCACGTCGGGGTCGGACAGCAACTCTTCGAGCGGACCAAGGCCCAGCAATTCGTCCACCAGCACCTTTTCCAGCGCGAACTGTTCGCGGCGGTTGAGCGTCAGCTTCAGTTCGGCCAGCACTTCCATGATGATCGGCCGGAATTCTTCCGCCAGCTCATCCTTGGTCAGCGTCGCGGCGGCTTCGGGATCGACCCGTTCGAGCAGGCGGGGGAGCACCTGTTCCTTGATCTTGTGGACGGATGCCTCGAACCCCTGAGGGCCGGCATCGGGCACATGGTCGTTGTTGGCGCGGTCGGACAGGCGCTGCATTGCATCGGCATTGCGTTGCAACTGGGTCGGCGGCGCCGCGAGCGGATCGAAGATCATCTCGCCCGGCAGGGCGGCGATGTCGAGCGGCGGGAACTGATCGCCCCCACGCGCTTCTTCCTTCGGAGCGCTTCCGCCCTGCATCGGCCGGGCCACGCCAAAGCCCGGCTTGATGCCGGCGGGTCCATTTTTCCGTCCAAATGCGCTCATGTCTCTCCGCCGGAATGACGCGATCGGTCCAGCCAACGAGAAACGGTCCGATCAAATATGGCTAGGCAAGGTGAATAAGCCGGAAACTTTGACAAATGGCTAATGCGCCGTTTGGATTTCCGCTGCGGGGGTGACGAAGCGGGGATGGGTGGCCAACAGCCGTCGGCTTTGGAGATCAGGGCGAGGGGAAAGGCCGAAGGTCATCGGCAGGATCGGCTCATGAAAAAGGGCGCGACCACCGATGCGGTCGCGCCCTTTTCGGGGTTCGGAAATGCGAAAGTTCAGCCGGCTTTTTCGGCGAGGACCGTCAGGCCCTTTTCATTCACTTCCGCAAAGCCACCCTCGACCGGAATGATCTCCGGCGCGGAACCGGCGGTCGCGTAAATCTGGATGCTGCCGTCGCGCACGGTCGACATGAAGGGCGCATGGCCCTCCAGCACGCCGAAGTCGCCATCGGTGCCGGGCACCACGACCTGATACACCTCCTCCGACCGGAAAAGCTTCTCAGGGGTCACGAGTTCGAAATGCAGTGCCATAGTCTCGATCCTAAACCCCTCCCCATGTCGCGGGGAGGGGATGCCTTTATGTCTTATGCCGCTTCGGCGGCCAGCTTCTTGGCCTTTTCGATGGCTTCGTCGATGCCGCCGACCATGTAGAAGGCGTTTTCGGGCAGATGGTCATATTCGCCATCGACCACGGCCTTGAACGACTTCACCGTGTCTTCGATCTGAACGAACTTGCCCGATATGCCGGTGAACACTTCCGCGACGTGGAACGGCTGCGACAGGAACTTCTGAAGCTTGCGTGCGCGGGCGACGGTCAGCTTATCCTCTTCCGACAGTTCGTCCATGCCCAGAATGGCGATGATGTCCTGCAGCGACTTGTACTTCTGAAGGATCGACTGGACGGCGCGGGCGGTGTCATAATGTTCCTGACCCACGGTGCGCGGCTCCAGGACGCGGCTGGTGGAGTCGAGCGGATCGACCGCCGGGTAGATGCCCAGTTCCGAAATCGCGCGGTTGAGAACCGTGGTCGCGTCAAGATGCGCGAAGCTGGTCGCGGGCGCCGGATCGGTCAAATCGTCTGCGGGGACGTAGACGGCCTGAACCGAGGTGATCGACCCCTTGTTGGTCGAGGTGATGCGCTCCTGCAACGCGCCCATGTCGGTCGACAGGGTCGGCTGATAGCCCACGGCCGAAGGAATACGGCCGAGCAGGGCGGAGACTTCCGCGCCCGCCTGGGTGAAGCGGAAGATGTTGTCGACGAAGAACAGCACGTCCTGATTTTCGACGTCGCGGAAATATTCGGCGATGGTCAGGCCCGACAGGGCGACGCGAGCGCGGGCGCCCGGCGGCTCGTTCATCTGGCCATAGACCAGCGCCACCTTGGAGCCTTCGGTGATGGCGTTGCCATCGGCGTCCTTGGCGATGACGCCCGCGTCGAGGAATTCATGGTAGAGATCGTTACCCTCGCGGGTCCGCTCGCCGACGCCCGCGAACACGGAGGTGCCGCCATGGCCCTTGGCGATGTTGTTGATCAGTTCCTGGATGAGCACCGTCTTGCCGACGCCCGCGCCGCCGAACAGGCCGATCTTGCCGCCCTTGGCGTAGGGGGCGAGCAGGTCGATGACCTTGATGCCGGTGACGAGGATCGCGCTTTCGGTCGACTGGTCGACGAACTCGGGGGCCTTGGCATGGATCGGCGAGCGCAATTCGGTGGCGACCGGGCCGCGTTCGTCGATCGGCTCACCCACGACATTGAGGATGCGGCCGAGCGTTGCGGGACCGACAGGAACGCTGATCTGCGCGCCGGTATCGGTGACGTCCTGACCGCGCGTCAGGCCTTCGGTCGAGTCCATCGCGATGGTGCGAACGGTGTTCTCGCCCAGATGCTGGGCGACTTCCAGCACCAGCCGCTGGCCGTTATTGCTGGTTTCCAGCGCCGAAAGAATGGCGGGGAGTGCATCGGGGAACGTCACATCGACGACGGCGCCGATGATCTGGCTGATGCGGCCTACATTGTTGGTGGTTGCCATGACTGCTTCCTTGCGTGCGTGTCTTTTAGAGGGCTTCCGCGCCCGAGATGATTTCGACCAGTTCGGTGGTGATCGCGGCCTGGCGGCTGCGGTTATACTGGATGGTCAGCTTGTTGATGAGGTCGCCGGCGTTGCGGGTCGCATTGTCCATCGCGGTCATCGACGCGCCCTGTTCCGATGCGTTATTTTCGAGCAGCGCCTTGAATAGCTGGATCGTGACGTTGCGCGGCAGCAATTCGTCGAGGATCGCTTCCTCGCTCGGTTCATATTCGACCGTTGCGGCGATGGCGTTGCGGTCCGCGTCGTCAGGGATCTTGACCGGGATGATCTGCTGTTCGGTCGGGATCTGCGCCAGCGCCGATTTGAAGCGCGAATAGAAGAGGTGCGCGACGTCGAACTTGCCGTTCAGATACATGTCGGTCAGTTCGTTGGCGATCTCGTGCGCCTGATGGTAGCTCGGTTCCTTGGCGCCGGTCGTGTCATACTGGCTGACGATCATGCCGGGGAAGGTGCGGTTGATGACCGGGCGGCCCTTGCGACCGATAAGGTAGAATTTGACCGTCTTGCCGGCTTCGATCAGCTCGTCGGCCTTGAGCCGCGCGGCCTTGACGATGTTGGCGTTGAACGCGCCGGCGAGGCCACGGTCGGAGTTGGCGACGACCAGCAGATGCACCTCGTCCTTGCCGGTGCCCGCGAGCAGCGGCGATGCGCCTTCGCCGGTGCCGCCCGCGATCTTGGTGGCGAGGCTGGCGACGACCGCTTCGAGGCGGCTGGAATAGGGGCGCGCGGCTTCGGCGGCGGCCTGCGCCTTGCGCAGCTTCGCGGCGGCGACCATCTGCTTGGCTTTGGTGATCTTCTGGGTCGATTTGACCGACCCGATGCGGATCTTCAGTTCCTTGAGGCTAGCCATATCTCAAACGTTCCGAGCAAGGGCCAGTCGACCCGCGAGACCAAAAAAACCGACGCCCATGGCGCCTTCGAACCACCGCATCATGCGGCTGTTGCCGACCCTGCGGCCGGCATGGGTGGCGAGCACCGCGAGCAGCGCGCACCAGAAGAAACCCAGCGCGTAGACGATCGCGATCAGCAGCATCCCCTGCACCGGCGCCTGTGGGCCGGTGCCGACGAACTGCGGTAAGGCCGCAAGAAAGAACACCGCCACCTTGGGGTTCAGCACGGTGCTGATGAACCCCTGCGTAAAGGGCGATGCGCCAAGACGCACCCGCTCCGACGCTTCCGGCTGCGGCCGGATCGCCCCGCGCAGGAGGCCAAGGCCCATCCATGCGAGATAGAGCGCACCGGCGACCTTTACGGCCATGAACAGGCCGGGGACCGCATTCAGGACGCTCAGGAAACCAAAGCCGCAAAGCGCCATGAAGAACACACCGCCAAGCTGGATGCCGCCGATCGCCGCCATGCCCGCCTTCAGCCCGCGCCGCGCCGCATGACCGGCCACCAACATGGTGTCCGGCCCCGGAAGCAGCACCAGACCGATCGACATCACGGTCCAGGCAAGAAGGCTATGGGCGGTCAGCATTGCGCCTTAGGCGAAGGTCTTGCCGAACGAATCCAGCGCCGCCTTCAGCTTGCCCTTGGCGTCGTCGCCCAGATCCTTGCTGTCGCGGATCGCGCCGAGCACTTCGGGATGATCGTGGCGCAGATAGGCCAGCATCAGTTCCTCGTAGCGGGTCACATCCTTGACAGCGACGCTGTCGAGATAGCCGTTGGTGCCGGCGAAGATCGACGCGGTCTGCTCTTCGAATGGCAGGGGCGAGAACTGGCCCTGCTTGAGCAACTCGGTCAGGCGCGCGCCACGGTTCAGCAGCTTCTGCGTCGAGGCATCGAGATCCGAGCCGAACTGCGCGAAGGCCGCCATTTCGCGATACTGCGCCAGCTCCAGCTTGATCGAGCCGGATACCTTTTTCATCGCCTTGGTCTGCGCGGCGGAACCGACGCGCGACACCGACAGGCCGACGTTGATCGCCGGACGGATGCCCTGGTAGAAGAGGTTGGTTTCGAGGAAGATCTGGCCGTCGGTGATCGAAATCACGTTGGTCGGAATATAGGCCGAGACGTCGCCCGCCTGCGTTTCGATGATCGGCAGCGCGGTGAGCGAACCCGAACCATTGTCGCTGTTCATCTTTGCGGCGCGCTCGAGCAGGCGGCTGTGGAGATAGAACACGTCGCCGGGATAGGCTTCGCGGCCCGGAGGACGACGCAGCAGCAGCGACATCTGGCGATAGGCCACGGCCTGCTTGGACAGATCGTCATAGACGATGACGGCGTGCATGCCGTTGTCGCGGAAATATTCACCCATGGTCACGCCGGTATAGGGCGCGAGATACTGGAGCGGAGCCGGCTCCGAAGCGGTCGCGGCGACGACGATCGAATATTCCATCGCGCCATTTTCTTCGAGCTGCTTGACGATCTGCGCCACGGTCGAGCGCTTCTGGCCGATCGCGACGTAGATGCAATAGAGCTTCTTGCTCTCGTCATCGCCCGCGTTCGCGGCCTTCTGGTTGATGAAGGTGTCGATCGCGACGGCGGTCTTGCCGGTCTGGCGATCGCCGATGATGAGTTCGCGTTGGCCACGGCCGACCGGGACGAGCGTGTCGATCGCCTTCAGACCGGTCTGGACGGGTTCATGCACCGAGGTGCGCGGGATGATGCCGGGCGCCTTGCGCTCGACGCGCATGCGCTGGTCGGACACGATCGGACCCTTGCCGTCGATGGGATTGCCCAGGCCATCCACGACGCGGCCAAGCAGGCCCTTGCCGACCGGCACATCGACGATGGTGCCGGTGCGCTTGACGGTGTCGCCTTCCTTGATTTCGGCGTCCGAGCCGAAGATCACGACGCCGACATTGTCGGCTTCGAGGTTGAGCGCCATGCCCTGCACGCCGTTGGCGAACTCGACCATTTCGCCCGCCTGGACGTTATCGAGGCCATGGACGCGGGCGATGCCGTCACCCACGGTCAGCACGGAACCGACTTCGCTGACCTGCGCTTCGGTGCCGAAATTGGCGATCTGGTCCTTGATGACCTTCGAAATTTCTGCGGCGTTGATATCCATGTTCAGCCTTTCATCGGACCTTTGCAGGTCATCAATCTGGTGTGGGCTTTTCAGCCCTTCATCGCGTGGGCGAGACTATTCAAACGGGTGCGAATGCTGCTGTCGATCATCTGGCTGCCGATCTTGACGACCAGCCCGCCCAGAATCGCGGGATCGACCTTCGCGTCGAGCGACACGTCGCAGCCGACGCGGGCACGCAGATTCTGGCCGAGCGCTGTGATCTGCGCTTCATCCAGGGGATGTGCGCTTGTCACTTCCGCGCGCACTTCGCCCTTGTGATTCGACAGCAGGGTTTCATAGGCGCGGATCACGGCGGGTAGCTGCGACAGGCGACGATTTTCCGCCAGCACGCCCAGGAAGCGGGTGGTGAGCGGATCGATTCCCATGGCGGATGCGACCGCCGCGATCGTCTTGCCCGCTGCGTCGCGGCTCAGCACCGGGCTGTTGACGAGCGCCTTGAAATCCGCCGACTGCGCCAGGGCGGCCTTCAGCGCGCCAAGGCTGTCCGCCACGGAATCGAGCGTGTTGCTGTCGCGGGCCAGATCGAACAGGGCCACTGCGTAGCGGCCGCTGAGGCTAGCCTGAATGCCGCCGGAAGTCTCCACGCGCTTACCGTCCTCCATAGTCTATGCCGGTCATGCAAAGAGAGGGGAGCAGTCATGCCCGTCCCCCTGTTGATGGGCCGGTTAGCAGCGGGATTATGACTATGCAAGTCATGTGGCGTGATTCATCGCGACTGCGCGCCAAAGCCTATTTCAAAGTCAGTTCGACTGTGAAACCTTATACGGTTTATCGCTGTCTTTGGGCGCGAGGAGGCCTTTCTGGCAATGATAGACGAGGCGCTCATTGGGTTGTGCGGGCAGCAGCGACGACAGGCCCGATCCAAGGCTGGCGATCTTCGCCAGCGCCGCCGCATCTGTAGAGCAGTTCCTGACCGGGCCATCTTTCGTCAGAGCGCGCGCCTTTTCCATGACGTTGGCGTCGGGCAGCCAGCGCTGCACCCGCAGCAGCCCGGTTGCGGGATCGAAGCTGCTGGCGGTGACATAATTGCCTTCATCCGGCACATGGGCGCGGGTCCAGCCGGTGCCCGAAGCGATATATTGCGTAGCGCCATCGACACAGCCGCCCTCAGCCCAATGGAACGGGATGTCATTGCCCTGCGATACGGTGAGGCGGCTGCGGTTGAGGTCGATCCGGCAGATATTATCGCCCGCCCATGCGAACGCCCCGTTGGTGGTGATGCTCTTGTCCTCCGGCATCACGATGCGGTCGTCGATGCTGGAGAAGCTGGGACGTAAGAAAAACAGGCCGAGCGCGCCCAGCAACAGCAGACCGCCGCCCGCCAGAAACCAGGTGGCGCGGCGTTCGCGCCCCTGCGTATAGAACAGGCCGCCCGCGCCAAGCCCCAGCACCGCCAGCGCCAGCAGCACGGCCGCGCCCGCCATCGCATTTTCGCGTGCGGCGATGATATCGCGCTCCGCCGCGTCGCGCGCCTTGCCCACCGCCTGCTCGCGGGCATCGGCATGGGCACGGCTCGACTGTTCCAGCACCTGCGATTCGCGCTGGGTGATCGCGGCTTCGGCGGCGTCGGCCTCCGCCATCGAACGGCAGGGCGCGACCGTATGCAGCGAGGCCACGCCCGCCTGCCGCAGGAAGGACGATATTTCCCGCCAGGAAACGGCGAATCCGAATTCCGCGTCATTGCCGTCCGACACCGACCCGAAGCTGTTCACGCCCAGCACCCGGCCGCAATCATCGACCAGCGGTCCGCCGCTATTGCCCGCCGCCAGCGGAGCCGTGTGCAGCAGCGTGTCGAACGTCCGGCTGCTGCGGCCCGATGAGATGTTGCCGCTGGTCTTTACCGTATCCAGCGGCTCGACCATCTGGCGCAGGCCAAGCCCCTGCGCGCGATCCACGGTGCCGGGATAGCCGATCGCGGTGACATGCTGGCCATCGGTGGCCGCGCCCGCGAAGAAAGTGCTGACCGGCAGGCTACCCTCGTCAAGCTGGATTAGCGCGAGATCATTGCCCGGCGAATAGGCTATGACATGGCCGCCATAGGATTTGCGCCCTTCGGATGGCACGATGCCGATGACGAGATTTTTTTCCTGCCGCGTCAGTTCGACCACATGGGCGTTGGTGAGAACCTTGTCCGGGGCGACCGCGATGCCGCTGCCATGGCCGACGAAATAGGCTTCCGCGCCATCGGTCGCGACGATGGCGACGCGCACCACCCCCCGCGCGGCAGCGGCGATATCCTGGCTTTCCGCGCGGGCTGCCATCGGGCAGGCGAGGATGAGGACGGGCAGGATGAGGCGAAGCAGAGCGACCATATTGCGTGCCTTCATATGGCATGACGGCCGTTAGGCAATCGGGAAAAATGCGGCGGCGATCATGCGCGCTTTTTGAAGGCAAGACTCGGGAAGCATGGCATTGCCGGCGCGCCTATCCCATATCCATGAACCAGATGACTCGCCCCCCATCCGCCGCGAGCGTCCCGCTCGACCCCGACCGTTGCTGGGACGCGTTCCTGCGCCGCGATCGCAGGTTCGATAGCGCATTCGTCGGCGGGGTGCTGACCACCGGCATTTACTGCAAGCCAAGCTGCGCCGCGCGGCACCCGAAGCGGGAGAATATGATCTTCCTGCCCGATCCGGCGTCGGCGCGCGCGGCGGGCTTTCGCGCATGCCTGCGTTGCCGCCCGGACGAGGTCGGGCGGGACCGGATCGCGGTGGACGCCGCCATCGCGCTGATCGAAGCTGCGCCCGCGCCACCCCGGCTGGAAGCGATCGCGGCGCATGTGGGCTATGCGCCGCATCATTTCCATCGCCTGTTCAAGCGCGAGACGGGGCTGACGCCCGCAGCCTATGCACGCGCCTTGCGGGCGGATCGGCTCAAGGGGGCGCTGGCCGATGAAGAAAGCGTGACCCGCGCCATTTATGAGGCAGGCTATAATGCGCCGAGCCGCGCCTATGCCGATGCGGACCGCCATCTGGGCATGACCCCCAGCGCATGGAAAGATGGCGGTCGCGGCGCAGTGATCCGCTATGCGGTGATGGCGACCAGCCTTGGCCCCATGCTTGTGGCGGCGACGGACAAGGGCGTGTGCCGCGTCAGTTTCGACGAGGGTGAAGCCGATTTGCGCCGCCATTTTCCCAAGGCGCAGATTCTGCCGGGCGACGCCGATTTCGGCATGGTCGCGGCACGGGTCGCAGCGCTGGTCGACGATCCGGCTGCGGCGCCCGACCTGCCCCTCGATGTGCATGGCACGGCCTTTCAGCAAGCGGTGTGGACCGCCCTGCGCGCCATTCCTGTTGGAGAAACGCGTAGCTATGGCGAGGTCGCCGCCGCCATCGGTCGTCCCGGCGCGGTGCGGGCGACGGGCACGGCCTGCGGCGATAATCGGCTGGCGCTGCTTATCCCCTGTCACCGGGTGCGGCGGTCTGATGGCGCGTCTGGCGGCTATGCCTGGGGGGCGGAGCGCAAGAAGGCGCTGCTCAATCGGGAACGGGACGGTTGAGCCGAACCCACACGGTGCGCTTGTCGGCATCGGTCATCCGGGTCCAGCGCATGATCTCGTCCAGCGTCCGCATACAGCCGGTGCAATGGCCACGAGTCGCATCGAGCGCGCACTGGTTGCGGCACGGACTGGGGACGATGTCGCTCACATGAAGCTGTAGGGATCGACGTCCACGGCGACGCGGGTGCCCGATTTCCAGACGACATTGCCGAGCCATTCGCGGATCGCCGACTGGATATCGATCTGGCGCGTCGCATGGATCAGCAGGCGATGCCGGTGACGCCCGCGCAGCACCGACAAGGGCGCGGGCGCGGGACCATAGACGCGCATCCCCTCAATCAACGGCGCGGATTTGCCGATCAGCCGCGCCACCTGCGCCGCTTCCTCCGCATCCTCGCTGGATATGATGATCGCGGCGAACCGGCCAAAGGGCGGCGCGTTGGCGTGGCGGCGATTGGCGGTCTCGACCGCGTAGAAGCGCTCGACATCGCCCGCGATGAGCGCCTGAATGACCTCGCTTTCCGGCAGGCGGGTCTGGATGAACACGCGGCCCGGCTTCTGGCCGCGCCCGGCGCGTCCGGCGACCTGCACGATCTGCTGGAAAGTCCGCTCCGACGCGCGCAGATCGCCACCCTCCAGCCCCAGATCGGCGTCGATCACGCCGACCAGCGTCAGATTGGGGAAATGATAGCCCTTGGTGACGAGCTGGGTGCCGACGATGATGTCGACATCGCCCGCCTCCACCGACTTGACGAACTCGGCCACCTTGGCCGGCGACCAGAGCGTGTCGGACGTGACGATGGCGATCCGCGCCTGCGGCCACAGGGCTTTCACCTCGTCGGCGATCCGCTCCACGCCGGGACCGCAGGCGACGAGGCTATCCTCCTCCTTGCACTCGGGGCAAAAACGGGGCGACGGCACGACATGGCCGCAATGATGGCAGGCGAGGCGGCGGGTCAGCCGGTGCTCGACCATCCATGCCGTGCAATTGGGGCATTGGAAGCGATAGCCGCAATGGCGGCACAGTGTCAGCGGCGCATAGCCGCGCCGGTTGAGGAACAGCAGGCTTTGCTCGCCCTTCGCCATCGTCTCGTCGATCGCCTTCACCAGCGGCGGCGCGATCCAGCGGCCGCGTTCGGGCGGGTCGGTCAGCAGGTTGATGCCCTCGATCGCCGGCATTTCCGCGCCGCCATAGCGCGACGGCAGTTTGATCTCGCGATAGCGGCCGAGATCGACCTGATGCCGGGTCTCGATCGCCGGGGTGGCGGAGGCGAGGATCACCGGAAATGTTTCGATCAGGCCGCGCATCACCGCCACGTCGCGGGCGTGATAGTGGACGCCGTCCTCCTGTTTGAAGCTCGCCTCATGCGCTTCATCGACGACGATCAGGCCGAGATTGGGATAGGGCAGGAACAGCGCCGATCGCGCGCCGACCACGACCTTCGCCTGCCCGCTGGCGATCGCGCGCCAGGCGCGCCGCCGCTCGCTCTGGCGCAGGCCGCTATGCCAGTTGACCGGGACGATGCCAAAGCGCTTCTCGAACCGTTCCAGAAATGGCTCGGTGAGCGCGATTTCGGGCAGCAGGACGAGCACCTGCCGTCCTTCCCGGATCGCCGCCGCTATGGCTTCGAAATAGACTTCCGTCTTGCCCGATCCAGTGACGCCGTCGAGCAGGAAGGGCGCAAAAGTCGCCGCCTCCACCGCCTCTACCAGCGTCGCGGCCGCCTGTGCCTGCGCGTCGGACAGGGCAGGCGGCGCATGGGCCGGATCGGGTTCGGGAAAGGGTGTGTCGATGCTGACTTCCACCGGCTCGAACGCGCCCGCCTTCACCAGCCCCCGAATCACCGCGTCGCTGACCCCGCCAATCATCGCCAGTTCGCGGATCAGCCCCTGCCGTTCACCGATCCGCTCCATCGCCTGGCTGCGCTGTTCGGTCATTCGGTCGGGCAAATCGCCGCTGCGGCGATATTCGATGACGGTGCGCGCGCCCTCCAGTGCGGGCATCGACGCGAGCGTCATGCGCAGCACGGCGGCGGCGGGCGCCAGATAATAGTCGGCGGTCCATTCGATCAGGCGGCGCAGCGTGTCCGGAACTGGCGGCGCATCCACCACAGCGACGAGATTGCGCAGCCGGTTGTCGCCGACCGATTCGACATCGGGAAAGCTATTCTCCTCCCATACCACGCCGATGAGCTGGCGCGGGCCGAGCGGGGCGATGACGATGTTGCCGGGCTGCACGCGCATGTCGTGCGGCACGCGATAGTCGAGCGGCCCGAGGGCGGCGTTGAGCAGGAGGACGCGGGCGCGGGACATGATCGCCCCCATGTAGGACATGCTCCCCGGATCGCGCTATAGGCGGCGCGAGCGAATCACCACATCAGGGGCCGATATGAAATTCTTCGTCGATACCGCCGACACGGCGGACATTCGTGATCTGGCCGCGACCGGCCTGCTGGACGGCGTGACCACCAACCCCTCGCTGATCCACAAGTCCGGCCGCAAATTCCTGGAAGTGGTCGAGGAGATTTGTGGACTGGTCGACGGCCCGGTCTCGGCCGAAGTCGTTGCGCTCGACCATGAGACGATGATGAAGGAAGCGGCCGTCCTGCGGAAGATCGCCGATAATGTCTGCATCAAGGTGCCGCTGACCATCGACGGTCTCAAGACCTGCAAGGCGCTGACCGACGACGGCGCTCTGGTCAATGTAACGCTCTGCTTTT
This sequence comes from Sphingobium sp. FG11, assembly GCF_057809915.1. Classification (NCBI taxonomy): domain Bacteria; kingdom Pseudomonadati; phylum Pseudomonadota; class Alphaproteobacteria; order Sphingomonadales; family Sphingobiaceae; genus Sphingobium; species Sphingobium sp. FG11. Next base: position 88,192 of record NZ_JBMDKW010000006.1, on the reverse strand, counting down.
CCGCCAATCAGGCGCTGCTGGCGGCGAAGGCGGGGGCGAGCTTCATCTCGCCCTTCGTCGGGCGTCATGACGATAATGGCTTCGATGGCATGGCGCTGATCCAGGACATCCGCCTGATCTACGATAATTATGGTTTCGATACCGAAATATTGGTCGCAAGCGTTCGTCACCCCATCCATGTACTGGAAAGCGCGCGGATTGGCGCCGATGTCATGACCGCGCCGCCTGCGGTCATCCGCTCGCTGTTCAACCATGTGCTGACCGACAAGGGGTTGGAGGGCTTCGCGGCGGACTGGGCCAAGACGGGCCAGTCGATCCTGTAATCGCTTTCGGAACATCGCCTGCCTTCGCCCGCTTTTCGGTGGAAGGAGACGGGCGATGTTCGTGGCGGTCTATTGGTGGCGGGTGCATCCGGGCAAGGAAGATCAGTTCCGGCGGGCGTGGCGGCGCGGCACCGACCTGATCCGCGCCCGCTATGGCAGCTATGGCTCGCGCCTGCATCGTGACGCCGACGGGCGGTTCGTGGGCTATGCCGAATGGCCGGACGAGGCGACATGGCGCGCGGCGTTCGATCAGAAGATGGCCTATGACGACCCCAAAACCCGTGCCGCCTTTGTCGATGCGATTGCGGAGGTGCCCGCTGACGCCGACCCGATCTTCACCATGACCGTGACCGACGATCTGCTGGACCGGACGTTGAAAATCTAGCGCATGGTGACCCCGGCGTGACTCGAACACGCAACATCCCGCTTAGAAGGCGGGTGCTCTATCCAGTTGAGCTACGGGGCCTCAGGGCTTGCGCGATAGCGGCGCTTTGGCGGCGGCGCAATCATTGCGGCATTGCATCTGTTGTGCATCGCGATAAGCATGGGGCATGAGCGAGGCGGGGGTTCAAAAGGTCGGGGCGGGCGCGCGGGGTGCGCGGCCGCTGCGCTATTTCGATTTCGTGATGGCGGCGTTCGTCACCATCCTGCTGCTGTCCAATGTGATCGGCGCGGGCAAGCGGGCGGTGATCGACCTGCCATGGATCGGACCATGGCCGTTCGGGGCGGGACTGCTGTTTTTCCCGGTGTCCTATGTGCTCGGTGACGTCCTGACCGAAGTCTATGGCTATGCCCGCGCGCGTCGCTGCATCTGGGCGGGTTTCGGCGCGATGCTGTTCATGGTGTTCATGTCGTGGGTAGTGGTGAAGATGCCGCCCGATGCGGGCTGGACGGGGCAGGCGGCCTATGAGCAGGTGTTCGGGCAGGTGCCGCGCATCGTATTCGCCTCTATCTGCGCCTTCTGGGCGGGCGAGTTCGCCAATAGCCTGGTCCTGGCGAAGATGAAGATATGGACCAGCGGCCGGCATCTATGGACCCGCACGATCGGCAGCACGATCGTCGGGCAGGGGGTGGACAGCCTGCTTTTCTATCCGCTCGCCTTTTACGGCGTGGCGGGCTGGTCCACGACCTCGCTCTTGATGGTGATGCTCAGCCAGTTCGTTCTCAAGGTATTGTGGGAAGTCCTGCTGACGCCCTTCACCTATGCGGTGGTCGGCTTTCTCAAGCGCCGCGAAGGGCTGGATATTTTCGATGAAGGCACCGATTTTTCGCCTTTCCGCGCCCGCCTTTGACCTGTGCCCGGCAGGCTATGAGATGATCCCGGTGGTTCGCTAAGACGCTGTTTACCCAATTCTGCCAGATCGTTTTGCGTTCCGAAGTTGAGGGTATCTGACTCACCGTGTCATATCATGACGCCAATCTGCCTGCCGGGTCTCGCCCGGACACCGTCGCGACGAGCCTTCGTTCGGGTGCCGAAGCCGTTCAGGCCGCACTTTCGCTGGCGGAGCGCCGTTTTCAGGCGACCTTCCTCCACGCGCCGGTCGGCATTGCCCATGTCGGCATGGACGGCAGCTTCCTGATGGTGAATCCGCGATTCGCCGAAATCACCGGCTATTCAGCCGAAGCGTTGATGCGCACCGGCTTTCAGGCGATCACCCATCCGGAAGATCTGAATGCCGATATCGGCCTGCTCGCGCGGCTTACCGGCGGCGAATTGCCGCGCTACACGATGGAAAAGCGCTACCTGCGCGCGGACGGTTCCTTCATCTGGGTCAACCTGACCGTTGCCATGGCGCGTGACGAAGCGGGGACGCCGGATTTCTATGTCGCGGTCGTGGAGGATATGTCGGAGATGCGTCAGGCGCATTTCGACGCGATCCACGATCCCCTGACCGGACTGCTCAACCGCCGGGGTTTCACGGCGCATGCGCAACGCATGGTCCAGCATGCCGCGCATGAAGGACAGTGGCTCAGCATCGCCTATCTCGATCTCGATGGCTTTAAGGCGCTGAACGACCTGTTTGGGCACAGTGTCGGCGACAACTGTCTGGTGGATATCGCCCGGCTGATGGAGGCAATGGCCCGTCCGCACGATGCGATCGCCCGGATGGGCGGCGACGAGTTCGTGTTGATGATGCCGACACTTGCCGCGAACGAAGCGACCAGTCTGGTCGAGCGGATGCGCAAGGGGCTGGCGGATCTGGGCGATGATTATCCGGGGATCAGTGGCAGTTTCGGGCTGCTGACGCTCATGCCCGATGCGCAGGCGGATCTGTTCGCTCTGGTCGCGCGGGCCGACGCGGCGATGCTGCTGGCCAAGCGGACGGGCAAGAATCAGGTCGTAGTTGCACTCTCCGAATAGTCCGCGCGCAGGAAATAGAGGCCGTCGGGCGGCGCGTTCAGGCCGAGCCGCGCCCGGTCCCGCGCGTCGAGCGCATCGCGCAGGTCCCGCGCCGACCACCGGCCCATGCCGACCAGCGCCAGACAGCCGACCATCGATCGTACCTGATGATGCAGGAACGAGCGGGCTTGCGCATGAATGGCGATGCGGTCGCCGTTGCGCTCGACATCCAGCTGGCTCAATGTTTTCACCGGGCTGAGCGCCTGGCAATGGGCGGAGCGGAAGGTCGTGAAATCATGGCGTCCGACCAGCACCTGTGCGGCCTCCTGCATCGCCCCAGCATCGAGCGGCTGGATCACGCGCCAGGCAAGGCCGCGCTCCCAGGTGAGCGGCGCACGCCGGTTGGCGATGCGGTAGACATAGGCGCGGCCAAGGCAGGAAAAGCGCGCATGCCAGTCGTCCGGCACGATGGCGCAGTCGAGTATGGCGACCGGGTCGGGGCGCAGCCGCGCGTTCAGCGCCTCCATCAGCCGGAACGGGGTGATCGCGCGCCCGATCTGCGCATGGGCGCGCATGGCGATGCCATGGACCCCGGCATCGGTACGACCCGCCGCATGGACCGCCACCTGCTCGCCGGTGACGCTGTGGATCGCGCGCTCGATCGCCTGTTGCACGCTGGGGCCATGCGCCTGCCGCTGCCAGCCCATGAAGGGGCGGCCGTCAAATTCGACCGTGAAGGCGAAGCGGGTGCCGACCGCTTCAGGCCGGTCGTCAGCCATCGACCCGGCTTCCGGTGGGCATGGGGAAGCCGTTCAGCAATTCGCCCGCCGACATCGCGCCCTTGCCCGCCCGCTGGACCAGCGTCGGGCGAATCGCGCCATGGCCGCAGCCGATCAGCAGGCTGCCGTCGAGCAGCTCACCCGCAGGCCCGGCGTGATCCTCGACATGGGCGGCCAGCACCCGCAGCCGCTCGCCGCCATAGGTGAAGAACGCGCCGGGAAAGGGATTGAAGGCGCGAACCTGCCGCTCGACCCGATGCGCGTCGCGGGAGAAATCGAGCAGCGCTTCGGCTTTGTCGACCTTGGCCGCATAGGTCACGCCGTCGGCGGGCTGCGGCACGGACGGATGCAGAGAAAGGTCGTCCAGCACTTCCACCATCAGTTCCGCGCCAGCCTGCGCCAGTTCTTCGGTGAGTGCGCCGGCCGTCTTGCCCTCGATCGGAGTCACATGCTTGGCGCGCATCGGCCCGGTGTCTAGGCCCGCCTCCATGTCCATGATCGTGACGCCGGTCACATTGTCGCCTGCCAGTATCGCCCGCTGGATCGGCGCGGCGCCCCGCCAGCGCGGCAGCAGCGAGGCGTGGATGTTGAGGCAGCCGTGGCGCGGCGCAGCCAGAATGGCGGGCGGCAGGATCAGGCCATAGGCAGCGACCACGGCGATATCTGCCTTCAACGCTGCGAAATCCGCCTGTGCGCCCTCATCTTTCAGCGAAACGGGGGTGCGGACTTCCACGCCCATGGCCTCCCCGCGCTGGTGGACCGGGGACGACCGCAACCCTTTGCCTCGCCCGGCAGCGCGCGGCGGCTGGCTGTAGACGGCGGCGATCTCGTGCCCTGCCAGCGCCAGCGCGTCGAGCGCCGGGACGGCGAAATCGGGGGTTCCCATATAGATGATGCGCATGATGTCCTCAAACCTCTTGTCTCTGCCAGTTGCAAGCCCTTATCTGCTCGCCATGGCTTCCCCAGAAATCGAAGCGCTTACCCAGGCGCTGTCCCGGCTGCCCGGCCTTGGCCCCCGATCGGCCCGCCGCGCGGTGTTGCATCTGCTCAAACGGCGGGAAAGCGCGATGGAGCCGCTACTGCGGGCGCTGGAGGCGGTGAACGAGCGGCTGGTGACATGCGGCACCTGCGGCAATGTCGATACGATCAACCCGTGCGGCATCTGCGCGGACCCGCGCCGCGACGCCCGTGCGCTGTGCGTGGTCGAGGATGTTCCCGATCTGTGGGCGCTCGACAAATCGCGGCTGTTCCCCGGTCGCTTCCATGTGCTGGGCGGCAGGCTGTCGGCGCTGGAAGGCGTGCGGCCCGAGGATCTGAGCATCGACGCGCTGGTCGGGCGGGTGGAGCAGGGCGGCATCGACGAAGTGGTGCTGGCGATGAACGCGACGCTCGAAGGGCAGACTACCGCCCATTATCTGGCCGAACGGCTCGAACGCTTTCCGATTCGCCTGACCCAGCTTGCCCATGGCGTGCCGGTGGGCGGGGAACTGGACTATCTGGACGAAGGAACGCTGGCGCAGGCCTTGCGGGCGCGTCGCCCGGTGGGGTGAGGGCCGGTCGCTTGAAATCCGGCTGCATCCCGTCTATTTTAACGGCATGGCCATTCTTCCCATTCTTGAGGCGCCCGACCCGCGCCTGCGCAGCATTTCGACGCCGGTCGATACAATCGACGATAACCTCCGGCGTCTGATCGATGATATGTTGGACACCATGTATGATGCACCCGGCATCGGCCTTGCCGCCATTCAGGTCGGCGTGCCCAAGCGGGTGCTGGTGATCGATCTTCAGGAGCCGGAATCCGACGAGGAAGGCGCGCCCCCGGTCAAAAAGCCACTCGTGTTTATCAACCCGGAAATCCTGGGCGGGTCAGAAGATCTGTCGGTCTATAATGAGGGCTGCCTGTCGGTGCCCGACCAATATGCCGAGATTGAGCGACCTGCGTCGATCCGCGCAAGCTGGATGGACCTTGACGGACGCATTCACGAAGAGCAGATCGACGGCATGCTGGCGACCTGCCTCCAGCATGAGATGGATCATCTGGAAGGCGTCCTCTTCATCGACCATCTTTCCCGCCTGAAGCGGGACATGTTGCTCAAGAAACTCAGCAAGGCGCGCAAGGCGGCTTGAGTCTTATCGGCGAAGGCATAGTCTCTCCGTCGCAGAGGGGTGGCCATGGCGAGTCGTTTTTCAGATGAGGCGTCCAATCGGCCCTTGCGGCCAGCGCGATCGGTCAGCGAGATCATGCGCGCCGATGGCGAAATCTTCGTGCGCTGGGCTTATATTACTATGCTGGGCCGGCCAGCCGATGCAGGTGGCCTTGCCTTCTACCTACGCCGCATGAGCGAGGGAAAAACCAAGGTCAGCATTCTCAAGCAGATGAAGAAGTCGGCCGAAGGGCGAGCCTATCACGCCAGACTGCCGGGCCTTGGCAACGCAATCCGGCGTGCGATGCTGAAGCGAGCGCCAGTCGTCGGCCCCGTCTATCTTTGGCTGCTGAACGGATCGGGCACTAAAAGGCTGATGGCGCCTGCCGAATAAGCACCGGCAAGCAATTCACACCGCCTGCCGGCGAAAGAATCAGGCCATCCCGTCCGTATCGAGCGCATAGCCCGCCGAGCGCACGGTGCGGATGACGTCGATGCGGCCATCGGCGTTGATCGCTTTACGCAGCCGGCGGATATGGACATCGACGGTGCGCAGCTCGATGTCGCTATCCTGCCCCCAAACGCTGTCGAGCAGCCGCTCGCGCGAAAAGACCCAGCCGGGATGCTCCAGAAAATGACGGAGCAGGCGGAACTCGGTGGGACCCAATGGAATGACCTGACCGCTCCGGCGGACCTTGTGGCCGACCGTGTCCATCTCGACATCGGCGAAGCTTAGCGTTTCCCCCGCCAGCGCGGGTCGCACGCGGCGCAGCACCGCACCGACGCGAGCGACCAGTTCGCGCGGGGAGAAGGGTTTGGTGACATAATCGTCGGCCCCGGTTTCCAGCCCGCGCACGCGATCCTCCTCTTCGCCCCGCGCGGTCAGCATGATGATGGGCACGTTGGCGGCGCCGTTCATGCGGCGCAGGCGGCGGCATACCTCGATGCCGGACAGGCTTTCGACCATCCAGTCGAGCAGCACGATGTCGGGCACATTCTCTTGCGCCAGCAACAACGCTTCCTCGCCGTCGACGGTGTGGGTGACGTCGAAATCCTCGCGCTTGAAATGCCAGATGAGGAGTTCGGCGAGCGCCGCGTCATCCTCGACCAGCAGCATCTTGGCCCGGCCCACGGTCATTCCTCCAGCCCGGCGCTACCACGCTCGCGTTCGGGCAATGTCTGGCCGGTCGCGGCATAATAGACCATCTCTGCGACGTTGGTCGCATGGTCGCCGATCCGCTCGATATTCTTCGCGACGAACAGCAGATGCGCGCATTCGCTGATCGTTTTGGGATTTTCGACCATGAAGGTGACGAGCGTGCGGAACACGCTGTTGTAGAAATCGTCGACCACCGTGTCGCGCTCGACCACCGCCAGCGCCAGATCGGCGTCACGCGCGGCGAAGGCGTTCAGCACATCATGCACCATTTCACCCGCAACCTGACCCATGGAGGGCAGCAACGAGATCGGCTCCAGCGTGCGCTGGTTGGCGGTGATGAGGGGCACGCGCTTGGCGATATTCTTGGCATAATCGCCAATCCGTTCGACCACGCTCACGATCTTTAGCGCGGCGATCACGTCGCGCAGATCGTTGGCCATCGGCGCGCGCAGGGCGATGATCTGCACGACGAGTTTCTCGACCTCCGCCTCGATCGCGTCGATCCGCTTGTCGTCGGCGATCACCTGGGCCGCCAGCGCTAGATCCTGCCGTTGCAGCGCGGTCATCGCCTGCTCGATCGCCGCTTCGGCGCGACCGCCCATTTCCGCGATCAGCCCGCGCAGCTGGTCGATTTCCTCGTCGAACGCCTTGATCGTATGTTCAGCCATATTCTGCTCCGTTCAACCGGGTGCGCTATCCTCTTTCGGGGAAGAGTTTATCCATAGCGTCCGGTGATATAATCCTTGGTCCGCTCCTGCCGCGGATTGGTGAAAATGTCCGACGTCACGCCATATTCGACCAGTTCGCCCAAATGGAAAAAGGCGGTGCGCTGCGAGACGCGGGCGGCCTGTTGCATATTATGGGTAACGATGACGATGGCGTAGCGGCCGCGCAGTTCGTGGATCAGTTCCTCGATCTTGGCGGTCGCGATCGGGTCGAGCGCCGAGCAAGGCTCGTCCATCAATATGACCTCGGGTTCGACCGCGATGGCGCGGCCGATGCACAGGCGTTGCTGCTGCCCGCCGGAAAGCGCGGTGCCGCTGTCGTGCAGCCGATCCTTGACCTCTTCCCACAGGCCAGCGCGGCGTAGCGACTTTTCGACGATGACGTCGAGATCCGCCTTGCCATGGGCGAGGCCATGGATGCGCGGCCCGTAGGCGATATTCTCGTAGATCGACTTGGGGAAGGGATTGGGCTTCTGGAACACCATGCCGACCCGCGCGCGCAACTGCACCACGTCCATCGACGAGGCGTAGATATCCTCGCCGTCGAGCGTGATCTGTCCTTCGACCCGCGCGCTCGCGACGGTGTCGTTCATGCGATTGAGCGTCCGCAGGAAGGTGGACTTGCCGCAGCCCGACGGGCCGATGAAGGCGGTGACATTGTCCATGTCGACATCGATCGACACGCCGTTGATCGCCTGTTTGGGCCCGTAAAAGACCTTGACGTCCCGCGCCGTCATCTTGGGATTGGCGGGCATCAGCGCCCTTTGTTCTTCGGTCATCAACGTCGTTACCACCGTTTTTCGAACTTGTTGCGCAGGTAGATGGCGAGGCCGTTCATCGCGAGCAGGAAGGCGAGCAGCACGATGATCGCGGCGGAGGTTTTTTCGACAAAGCCCTTCGAGACTTCATCCGACCACAGGAAAATCTGCACCGGCAGCACGGTGGCGGGATCGGTGACACCACCGGGCGGGGTGGCGATGAAGGCGCGCATGCCGATCATCAGCAGCGGTGCGGTCTCGCCGAGCGCGCGCGCCATGCCGATGATCGTGCCGGTCAGGATGCCGGGCAAGGCGAGCGGCAGGACATGGTGGAACACGACCTGCACGGGGCTGGCGCCGATGCCGAGCGCCGCGTCGCGAATGCTGGGCGGCACCGACTTGATCGCGTTGCGCCCGGCGATGACGATCACCGGCATGGTCATCAGCGCCAGCGTCACTCCGCCGACCAGCGCCGCCGATCGCGGCAGGTGCAGGACGTTGAGGAAGATGGCGAGGCCGAGCAGGCCGAAGATGATCGAGGGCACGGCGGCGAGATTGTTGATCGACACTTCGATAATGTCGGTCAGCCAGTTTTTGCGCGCATACTCCTCCAGATACAGGGCGGTCGCAACGCCGATCGGGAAGCTCAGCAACAGCGTCACGAGCATCGTCAGCAGCGAACCCTTGAACGCGCCCCAGATGCCGACCTGCGTCGGATCGGTGCCGTCGCTGGCGGTCAGGAAATTGACGTTGAACCCGGTCGAGAGCAGGCGCTGCGCCCTTAGCCGCGTCACGGCCGCCTCGGCCTCCGGCGATCCATCGCTTTTGGCAGCGAGGTCGACTGCCGTAGAAGCGGGGACGCTGATCGTTTCGGTGCGGCTCAATATTTTCGGATCTGCGCGGATCGCATCGCGGATCGTGGTCCAGGCGGTGGGCGACAACAGATCGTCCGCACCATTGCCCAGCTCCTTGTGCGCGATCGCGCTCGTCACCACCGGCAGATTCGCCTGATTGAGCGATTCTTCGGTGATCGCATTGGGGTCCAGCAGCAGCGGCGAGGCGGGGAAGTCGACCTTCAGCGCGATTTCGGTTCGGGTGAAGCCGCGCAGGCCATTGCCCATCATGGTGATGAGCAGGAAGGCGAGGAAGGCGGCGCTCAACGCCACCGCGCCGAGGCCCAGCAGCCTGAAGCGCCGTTCTGCGGCATAGCGGCCCGCGATCCGCTTGCGCATCGCGTCCGACTTCCAGTCGGTGGGCGTGCGCGGTGCCGGGCTGGGGGCGCTCATTCGTAAGCCTCGCGATATTTCTTCACGACCCGCAGGGCCACGATGTTGAGCAGCAGCGTAACCACGAACAGCACGAGGCCAAGCGCGAAGGCGGCGAGCGTCTTGGCGCTGTCGAACTCCTGATCGCCGGTCAGCAGCTGGACGATCTGCGTCGTCACCGTGGTCACGCTGGCAAATGGGTTGAGCGTCAGGTTGGCGGACAGGCCAGCCGCCATTACCACGATCATCGTTTCGCCAATGGCGCGGCTGACGGCCAGAAGCACGCCACCGACGACGCCCGGCAGGGCGGCGGGGATCAGCACGCGGCGGATCGTCTCGCTGGTGGTCGCGCCCATGGCGAGGCTGCCGTCGCGCATCGATTGCGGCACGGCGGCGATACTGTCGTCGGCCATGGAGGAGACGAAGGGGATAATCATCACGCCCATGACGAGACCGGCCGCCAGCGCGCTTTCGGACGAAGCGCTGTGGATGCCGACCGACACGGCGAAATCGCGCAGCGCCGGGGCGATCGTCAGCGCCGCGAAATAGCCATAGACCACGGTCGGGACGCCCGCGAGGATCTCCAGCAGCGGCTTCATCCATTTGCGCACGGCGGGCCGGGCATATTGGGTCAGGTAGATGGCGCTCATCAGGCCGAGCGGAATGGCGACGATCATCGCGATGATCGCGCCGATGAAGATCGTGCCCCAGAACAAAGGCACCGCGCCGAACGCATCGTCATTGCCATAGCCGAGCGCGGCTGACTGCGGGCTCCATTTGGTGCCGAACAGGAAGTCGATCGGGCTGACCATCGAAAAGAAGCGGAAACTTTCCCACAGCAGCGACGCGACGATGCCGACCGTGGTGATGATCGCGATCAGCGACGCGAGCATCAGCAGGATCATGACCAGCCGCTCGACGCGGGTGCGCGCCCTGAAATCGGGACGGACGCGGGTGAAGGCGTAAGCGCCGCCGGCAAAGGCGAGCAGCAGCGCCAGTGCTGCGCCCGCCAGCCCATAATGATCCATGGCGACGCGATAGGGTTCGACCAGCGCCTGCGATAGCGGGTTGAACGCCCCGCTTTGCGCGCCGGTCGCGATGGCGCGCGCCTCGCTCAGGATCGCGCCGCGCGAGAAGGCGTCGGCGGGCAGGCTTTGCGCCGCCGGTTCGCTCAGCACAGCCTCTGTGACGAGTGCTGGCGAAACATTGGCCCAGATGGCGAGGAAGAGCGCGGCGGGGACCAGCGTCCACAGCGCGACATACCAGCCATGATAACCCGGCAGGCTATGCACGGCGTCGCGTCGGCCGGACGCGCGCGCCTGAACCTGCATCCGCAGCGCGCGCGCGCGGGCGCTGACCCAGGCGATAGCGCCCAGGCCAGCGAGCAGCAGGAAGATGGCTGGTCCCGTCATCCCTCTGGCTTATTTCAACGCCGCGCCGTCAAGCACGGTCAGCGACTTGACCGCCGCCGCGCTGGCCTTGCGCACATCTTCCGAAGCCGCGACCATGCCGCGTTTCGTCAGCGGGCCATTGGGGTCCCAATTGGCGGCGAAGGTGTTGAGATAGGCCTGAAGGCCGGGGATCGCGGTCAGATGCGCCTTCTTCACATAGATGAAGAGCGGGCGCGCACCGGGATATTGGCCGGTGGACACGGTTTCATAGGTCGCCTGGACGCCGTTGATCGACACGTCCTTGAGCGTGTCCTTATTCTCTTCGAGGAAGCTGTAGCCGAACACGCCAACCGCCTGCGGGTTCGCGCCGAGCTTCTGGACGATCAGATTGTCGTTTTCGCCCGAAGCCACATATTTACCATCCTCGCGGACGCGGGTGCAGGTGGCCTTGAATTCGTCCTCGCTCTTTTCCTTGAGCGCCTTCATCGCCGGATCGGTCTCACACCCCTTGGTCAGGATCAGTTCGGCGAGCGAATCGCGCGTGCCGCTGGTCGAGGGCGGGCCAAAAACCGAAATCGGCGTTGCGGGCAGGCTGGGATCGACATCCTTCCAAGTCTGCGCCTTGTTCGGACCTTTGCCATAGGGGTTGGCGGCCAGCGCCTCATACACGATCTTGGGCGTCAGTTTGAGGCCGGGACCCTTGTTGGATTCCGCGAAGGCGAGGCCGTCGACACCGATCTGGATTTCGATGATGTCCTTGACGCCATTCTTCTGGCAGTCGGCAAATTCTGACTTCTTGATCCGGCGCGAGGCATTTTCGATGTCGGGATATTGCGCGCCGACGCCCGCGCAGAACAGCTTCATGCCGCCGCCGGTGCCCGTCGATTCGATGATCGGCGACTTCATGCCGGCATTGCCCGCGACGAACAGTTCCGCGACGGCGGTGGCGAAGGGATAGACGGTGGAGGAGCCGACCGCGCGGATCTGGTCGCGGGCGCCACCAGCGCCACTGCCGGCCTTGTCGCCACAAGCGGAAAGGGAAAGGACTGCCACCGACGCGGCCAGGACTGCGAACTGCTTCACGGGAAAACCTCCATCAGATGCCTGGCTGCGATTCGCTGTCCGCCGCCCCCCTTGGGCAGCGCGGTAGCCATGCTTCATCGCGCCTTTGTGACATTGATGTTGCAGTTTGATGACAACGGCTTTTGCAGGGTGCGGCGAGCGATGGCAATGGGTCTCACGCTTCCGCCGTATCCGGCAGGGGAACGGGCAACAGGACGGTGATCGTCGTGCCTTTGCCAAGCGTGCTGGCGATGTCGAGCCGTCCGCGATGCCGTTCGACGATGTGCTTGACGATGGCGAGGCCAAGGCCCGTACCACCGACCGCGCGGCTGCGTCCCGAATCGACGCGATAGAAACGCTCGGTCAGCCGCGGCAGGTGATCGGGGCCGATGCCGTCGCCCTCGTCGGTCACGGTCAGGCGTGTCATTCCGCCCGGACCATCGCTCAGGCGCACGGTGATCGGCGTGCCGGGTCGGCCATATTTCGCCGCATTGCCGATCAGATTATGCAGCAGTTGCGACAATTGCGCGCGGTCGCCCTGAACGGCGGGCAGGTCCGGGCGGATGTCCATCTCCACCTCACGGCCGCGATCGCCATGGCTCGCGCGGAACACACCCACCACTTCGGCCACCAGTTCGGACAGGTCGACATGAGCATCGGGCAGGCGATATTTTTCCGCCTCTATCCGCGAAAGCGACATGAGATCGTCGACCAGCCGCTGCATGCGCCGCGCCTCGCGATCCATGATGCCGAGAAATCGCACGCGGGTTTCGTCATCCTTGCCGAGTTCCGGGTCGGCGAGCGTTTCGATGAAGCCCAATATCCCCGCGAGCGGCGTGCGCAGTTCGTGGCTCGCATTGGCGACGAAATCGACGCGCATCTTTTCGGCGGCATAGGCGCCGCTGCGATCGACCAGATGGACCAGCCTTCGCGCGGCCGCGACCGCGCCAAATGGCGCGACATGCATGTGCCAGCGTTGTTCGCGCGCGCCCAGGCCAACCAGTTCGATCATGATCGGTTCGGGCATCGGTGCGCTGCTCGCCAGCCGTTCGGCGGCGGCGGGATGGCGGATGGCAATGCGCGCGTCCTCGCCATCGATATGCGCGCCCAGCAGCCGATGCGCCGCGCGATTGGCGCGCACGATCCGGCCGCGCTCCACCAGCATCAGCGGATCGGATATCGCTTCCAGAAGGTCGGCGAAATCATCATGGTCGATGATGTCGGGCGGCTCGATCGGTGCGATCGGCCTGTCCCCCGTTGCTGCGTCTCCCTGAGACAGGATCAGCCCGATGATCAGGCCTGCGACGACCGGAAACAGGATCATCAGCGCCGACGCGCCGGTCATCAACGCGGCCCCCGCGCCCAGCAGGAGGACCGCGAACGACGCAGTGATCTGGGAAATGCTCAATCGATTCATGGTTACCGCACTGGATTATTCGCGACTTTGCTGCGATGTTCATTCAGACTAGCGGATGTTCTTTACATTTTGGCAAGCGCAATAGCGGATCAGGACGAGATGAGCGAGCAGGGGCCGGAACAGGAAGCCGCCGCGCGGCAGGACGCGGAGAATCCGCGCGAGGGACCGGATATGGCCGTGCCGTCGCGTCGTCAGTTGCTGATGGGTGGCGCGGTCGCGGCGTCGGCGATCGTCTCCATTCGCCCCGCGCTCGCCAGCACGGCGGCGTCGGTGCTCAACTGCACGATCCCGGTGCCCGATCAGGGGCGGGCAGGCGGGGCCATCGCACCCAATGGTCAGGTCGTGCCGGCGGGAACGCCGGGGGCTTTCCCTGCCTCGGGCCGCACCTTTACCGGCGAACAGGTCAAGCAGGCGTTGCGCGGCCGGCCGCTGCCCGGCACTCGCTACGATCAGAATCAGGCCTATCTCAACTATATCCGCCGGCTTCAGTCGGGGACGAGCGGCTTTACCTGCTACGCATCCTTGCAGATGCCGCGCTGACCCGATCCTGCATTTCACGCTTTCCCGATGAGCGCGCCGATCCTCTACCGGCATGAGGGCGACGACGCGGTGCTGACCCGAGCGCTCGACGATATCGTCCTGCTGTTTCACCGCCCGTCGGGCCAAACGCATATCGTGGTCAGTCCGGTGCCCGAACTGCTTGCCGCCCTGCGCGACGGTGGCCCGGCGACCGCGCCGGATTTGCTCGACCGGCTGTCCGCCACCTATGATCTTGGCCCGGCTGCCGACGCGATCGGGCAGATCGAGGCGCATCTGGCCGAACTGGCGGCGCTGGGACTGGTGCGGCGAGCGTGACGCATTGCCTGACCCTGCGCATCGGTCCGGCGACCTTCCGCATCGGATCGGCCTGGCGCGGACCGCTCCGGCAATTGCAGCGCCTTTACGCCGCCTATCCCGATGTGACCGACAGCATCGCCGACTTCACCGTGCGGCTGGAACCGACCAGCATGATGCGCCGCTGGGTCCGGCCGTCCATCTTCATTACCGGCGATCACGGGCTGGCCGACGCGGCGCCGATGAGCCTCGCCCATGGGTTGCTGGCGGCGGAAATGGGCATGAACCTGCAAATGGCACTGGGCTGGCGGCGGCATCTGCTGCTGCACGCGTCGAGCGTCGAGAAGGACGGACGGGTGCTGGTGATGACCGGCGAGTCGGGGTCGGGCAAGTCGACGCTGGCGGCGCAACTGGGCGAGCGCGGCTGGCGGCTGATGGGGGATGAGTTCGCCCTGCTCGATCTGGTGACGGGCGCGATCCTGCCGTTCCCCCGGCTGGTGTCGCTCAAGAACCGCGCGATCGACGTCATGGCGGGCGAGGTTTCGGCGGATCGCATGGGTCCGCTGCTGGCGGCGACCGCCAAGGGCGATATCCGCCATCTCGTGCCGCGCACCGACGCGGTCGCGCGCATGGATGAGAGCGGGATGCCTGCGCTGCTGCTCTTTCCCCGCTTCGGCCATGCCGTCGATGTCCGCCCGGTCGGGCAGGGCGAGATATTCATGCGGTTGACGCAGGCATCGACCAATTATGTCGCGCTTGGCGAGGCGGGGTTTGCGGCGCTCAGCCGGTTCGTCACTACCGTGCCCGCCACCGCGATCGACTTTCCCTCCAGCGATGCGGCGATCGCGCTGGTCGAGCAATTATGGGCGGAGCGCACATGAAGGACGCGCGCCTGCTCGTCGTCGCGTTGCGCGACCCCGCTAGCGTCGATGGGCTTTCGCCTGCCGACTGGAACGCGCTGATCGCGATGGCGCGCGCGGAGCGATTGATCGGCACATTGGCGGCGCGGCTGGCGGACCGTGACGTTCCCATGGCGGTAAGGTCGATCCTTGCCGACGCACGGCTCGATGCGGCGCGCGAAGCACAGCAGGCCCTGTGGGAAGCGGATCGGGCGATGGCTGCGCTGGCCGATTTGGACGTTTCGGCCATCCTGCTCAAGGGCACGGCCTATGCCGCCGCCGGCCTGAAAGCGGGCGAGGGGCGTTTTATCGGCGATCTCGACATATTGGTGCCACGCGAAGCGCTGGATGCGGTCGAGGCGGCATTGTTCGCGGCGGGATGGGAATGGGCCAAGCCCGATCCCTATGACGACGCCTATTATCGGCAATGGATGCATGAACTGCCGCCGATGATCCATCAGACGCGCGACCGGATGATCGACGTGCACCACACCATATTGCCGCTGACCGCGCGCCCGACCCCCGATGCCCCAGCGATGATCGCCGATGCGATTCCTATAAGCGATGGGTTATGCGTTCTGTCGCCCGAACATATGATCTGCCATGCAGCGGCGCATATGCTGGCCGATGGCGATTTGCAGGGCGGCTTAAGAAATCTATGGGATATCCATTGCTTATGCCATCAGTTTGGCGCGGCGCAGGAGGATTTCTACCTCAGCCTGTTCGAAGAGGCTGCATTTCAGCAACTGACCCGCCCTGTCTGGCGTGCCCTGCGGCTGGCTCATCATCTTTATGGAACGCCCGTTAAAGCATACAGTTCGCCTATCCGCGTGAATTATCGGCTGACATTCAGCGACCAATTATTCATCCGACGCTTGCTTGCGCGCGACGCGTGGGGCCGCGAAAGTCGCAAGCTGCTCGTCTTCGCCTTCTTCGTGCGGTCGCACTGGCTGCGGATGCCGCCGCTGATGCTGGCGCGACACCTCTTTATCAAATGGCGCAAGGGGCACCGCCCGGCTTAGGGACGTGGCTCAATCCCGCTTCAATATGTCCAGCGCCAGCACGGTCAGCGCCTCGCTGGCGGTGGCGATGACGGCATCGGCCTGTGGCGCCCAGAATGGACTATGCAGCGAGGGCAGGCTGATTTCGCCCTTCTGCGCTTTGGCATATTGGTCGGCGGGCACGCCGCCGACCCAGAAGATGAAGCTGTTGATCGCCTTGTCCGCGCGATAATAGCGACCGAAATCCTCGCCGCCCATCGACGCCTTCACCTGCTGGACGCGTCCTGTGGGGAAATGCGCGGCGAGTAGCCCCGCCATCGTCTGCGCGAATTCGGGCGGGTTGTAGGTGGAGGGCGTGAATTCATCCTTCACCGTCACCACCGGCATCTTGTCGTCCGGGAAGCCGCCGGCGATCGCCTCGCCCTTCGCGATCCGCTCGATGCCCTTGATAAGCTTCGCCCGCGTCTCGTCCGAATAGCTGCGCACGGTTAACAGCAATTTCGCCTCGTCGGGGATGACATTATGCTTGGCCCCGCCGATGAAGCTGCCGACCGTCACGACAGCCGGGTCGAGCGGGTCCTGTTCCCGGCTGACGAGGGTCTGGAGCGTGGTGACGATGCGCGCGCCCAGCAGGATCGGGTCCTTCGTCGCCTGCGGATAGGCGCCATGGCCGCCCACGCCCTTCACCACGATATCGACGCTGTCGACATTGGCGAGCGCATAGCCCGGCGTATAGCCAATCGTGCCGGCCGGCAGATTGGCGGCGTCGTGGAAGGCGATGGCGTGGGTGGGCCTGGGAAAGCGGGTATACAGCCCGTCCTCCAGCATGGCCCGCGCGCCCTTGCCGACTTCTTCGGCGGGCTGGAGGATCATGACCAGCGTACCCTTCCAGTTCTCCTTCCGCGCAGCCAGCAATCTCGCGGTTTCGATAAAGGCGGTCATATGCGTGTCGTGACCGCACGCGTGCATCACCCCGGTTTCGACGCCATCGGGCGTTTTCGTGCGCACCTTCGACGCGAAGTCGAGGCCGGTCTGTTCGACCACCGGCAGCCCGTCCATATCGGCGCGGATCAGCAGAACCGGGCCGGACCCGTTCTTCATCACCGCGACGACGCCGGTGCCGCCGACTTTTTCGGTCACGTCGAATTTGAGCGCTTTCAGCCGTTTCGCGAGCTTGGCAGCCGTATTCACTTCCTGTCCCGACAGTTCGGGGCTGGCGTGAAGGTCGCGATAGAGCGTCATCAGCCCGTCCATATCGGTCGCGATGGCCGTTCCGATCTCGCTCGGCGCGGCGGGCGCTTGTGCCCCGGCGGCGGTGGACAGGCTGGCGGCGGTCAGGGCGAGCGCGATGCGCATGGCGACAATCTCCTTGTGGGCGAGCCGGAGCATAAGAGGGATCGACGCCGCATCAAGCGCGGATCGCTCTTCGCGCGCCGCCCGATGCTGCTATACGAGCGGGCATGGAGTTTCCGCGAAACAGGCGCGCCTTCGCCGCCATCGTCACGACCCTGCTGCTGTCAGCCTGCGGTGGCGGGCAGTTTCGGCCTGTCAGCGACCTGCCGGTGCGGATCGGGCCGCCCTACAAGGTCGGGGCCATGACTTATGTGCCAGCACCGGACCCCGGCTACGATATGCTCGGCTATGCCAGCTGGTACGGCAATGAATCGGGCAATCGCACCGCCAATGGCGAGCGCTTTCGCGCAGACTGGGTGACGGCGGCGCACACCACTTTGCCGCTGCCTACCTATGTCGAGGTGACGGCGCTGGATACCGGGCGGCGGATCATCGTGCGGGTCAATGATCGCGGCCCCTTTGGCCGGACGAAGCGGATCATCGACCTCTCGCGCGGCGCGGCGGAGGCGCTTGGCATCCGCGCGCAAGGACAGGCCCCGGTGCGCGTGCGGCGGGTGGAGCCGCCGGAGCAAGATCGCGCCTGGCTGCGCAAGGGCAAGCCGGCACGCTACCTGCCGCCGGTCGGACAAAGGACGCTCGACAATCTCCGCGCCCAGCTGGCGGCCAGTCCCCCGCCCTGACCGCTCCGCGTTATTGCGCGGTCCAGCCGCCATCCACGGTGATGTTCGATCCGGTGATGTTCGCCGCCGCATCGCCGCACAGGAACAGCGCAACCGCCGCGACCTGATCGACGGTCACGAATTCCTTGGTCGGTTGTCCGGCGAGCAGCACATCGTTCATCACCTGCTCGCGCGTCATGCCGCGCGCCTTCATCGTGTCGGGAATCTGCGCCTCGACCAGCGGGGTCCACACATAGCCGGGCGAAATGCAGTTGGCGGTCACGCCGAACGTCGCCAGTTCCAGTGCCAGGGTCTTGGTAAGACCGGCGAGGCCGTGCTTGGCGGTGACATAGGCGCTTTTGAACGGCGATGCGGTCAGCGAATGAGCGCTCGCCGTCTGGATGATCCGGCCCCATTTCTTCGACTTCATATAGGGGATGGCGAGCCGCGAGGTGTGGAAGGCGCTGTTGAGGTTGAGCGCGATGATGAGGTTCCACTTGTCGACCGGGAAGTCCTCGACCGGGGCGACATGCTGCATACCGGCATTGTTGATGAGGATGTCGACGCCGCCGAACGCATCGGCCGCATCCTTCATCATCGCCTCGATCTCTTCCTGTTTGGTGAGGTCATGGCCCGAATAGCGCGCACCCGCGCCGCTCGCCGCTTCCAGCGCGAGCCGTTCCTGCTCGATCGCCTGCGCATCGCCAAAACCGTTGATGACGATGTTCGCGCCTTCGGCCGCGAGCAGCTGGGCGTAGGCGAGGCCGATGCCGGAGGTCGAGCCGGTGATGAGCGCGGTCTTGCCTGCTAAGGATTTGCTCATGCTGATTTCTCCTTGAGATGGTCGGGCCGGTCGAGGTCGAAGGTGGCGCTCTTGCCGTCGAGGATGTTGCTGGCGATAAGGTCGCCCTTGTGCATGACTTCCTTCACCGCCTCGCGCCCCTGCGACCAGTGATCGAGCATGGTCGAGCGGGAAAATTCGAAGTCCTTCGCCCCGCTTTCCCACGCGCGGCTGCGATAGATGAGATGGACGATGTTGAGCGATCCGGTGTCGAGCAACTGGCGCAGGCGATCGGCTTCAGGGCCGTGCTGCATGTCGGGGGGCAACTTGTCGAGGATCGCGCGGATCGCCTTATGTTCGCGGCGCAGGCGCAGATATTGGTCCGTAACCTGACGGGTGCGGCTGGAATATTGGATATCCTTGGCGCGCGAATAAACATCGGTCATCTGGCGCGGCATCGGTCCCTCAGCAGGGAACAGATCGACCTGGAACACCAGCATATCGCCGGATTGATGTTCGAGCACATGGGCCAGCGGGGTATTCGAGACGAGACCGCCGTCCCAATAATGGCGGCCGTCAATCTCCACCGGCGGCAGGCCCGGCGGCAGTGCGCCCGACGCCATGATGTGGCGCGCGTCGATCCGCGTATTACCGCCGGGGCCGCGTGTGTCCCAATAGGCGAAATTGCCGCTTTCGACATCGACCGCGCCGACCGAAATCCTGACCGGACCCTCGTTCAGCAGATCCCAGTCGATGAGATTGTTGAGCGTGTCCTGCAACGGCGCGCTGTCATAAAAGCTGATCGCGCCGGTCGTCCCCGCGGGCATCAGCGGCGCTGGCCACAGGCGCGGGCGGAACATGCCCGGCACGCCGAAGGTCGCGACCGCGCCCGCGGCCGCCAGATGCATGACTTCGCGAATCTGGTTGATTTCGGGCAGCAGTACATTGGGCATGCCGCCGGATACGGTGCGCCAGAATTTCTTGAGGCGGCTAAGGCGCTTATGGGGCGGATTTCCGGCGATGATCGCGGCGTTGACCGCGCCGATCGAAATGCCCGCGACCCAGGTCACGTCGATCGCCAGTTCGTCCAGCCGCTCATACACGCCAGCCTGGAACGATCCAAGCGCACCGCCGCCCTGAAGCAGCAGCGCCACCTGACGGGGCAAGGGAAGCGGGGTGGCGGCGCGTCGACGCGCCTGCGGTTCGGTATCGGCCATGTCGCAGCGCAATATAGGGTTTGCCAGCGGCTTTCCAACTTAATGTCGCGTAACAATTTATGCCGCGCGCGCAACCATATGAGCGGGCGGACGGTTCCCTGCGGGAATCGAATCGCGTAGGCAAGGGTCAGAAACAGGGAGGGCGCCATGCGGCTGGACGACGAACAGGAAAGCAGCAATTTCGAGGTGCAGGACGGGCGCGGCGGCGGCTTTGGCGGCGGTATGGGTGGTCTTGGCATGTTGCTGCCGTTGGTCGGCAGCCGTTTTGGCTGCGGCGGCATCGTCATCGTGCTGATCATCGCCGCCGTCATGGGTCTCAACCCGTTGAGCCTGATCGGAATCGGCGGGCCGTCGCCGACGCAGCAGTCGGCGCCCGCCGGTCGCGACCCCAAGCAACTCACCGAAATCCAGCACTGGTCGCTCAAGGTGCTGGGAACGACCGAGCGGGTATGGGGTCAGGTTTTCAAGGAGGAGGGACGCCAATATGAGCCGACCACCCTGTCCTTCTATAATCAGAGCGGCACGTCAGGCTGCGGCGCGGCGCAAAGCGCCATGGGGCCGTTCTACTGCCCCACTGACAAGAAGGTCTATCTCGACACGGATTTCTTCACCGAACTGCGCCAGCGTTTCGGTGCGCCGGGCGATTTCGCGCAAGCCTATGTCATCGCGCATGAGGTCGGCCATCATGTTCAGGATCTGGAGGGCACGCTGGGCGAGGTGAACAAGCGTCAGCGCGCCGTGAGCGAGGCGGAGGGCAATGCGCTTCAGGTCCGCGTCGAATTACAGGCGGATTGCTATGCCGGGGTGTGGGCGAAGCGCACCGGCCTGATGGAGCAGGGCGATCTGGAGGAAGGGATGACTGCGGCGCAGGCGATTGGCGACGATACGCTGCAACAATCGGCCGGGCGCAGGCCAGTGCCAGAAAGCTTCACCCATGGCAGCAGCGCGCAACGGATGGAGTGGCTGCGCAAGGGATTGTCGACCGGCGACCCGGCGCAGTGCGACACCTTTTCCGGCGGAGCATGATCGCTACGCCGGATCGTGGCCCTATCGCAGTTCGGGTAAAGGGCCGCCATAGGGCGTCGGTGGGGGCGACGTTGGTAAGGGCGGTGTCGGGGCCGGATCGGCAGCCGGGACCGGCGCGGCGGGCGGTGCCGGCGGCGGTGCGAAACCCGGCATGTCTGGCGGAGCGATACCGACAGGCGGTGCATAGACAGGAGGCGCCGAAGCGGGCTGGGCAGCAGGCGGCTGGGGAACGGCAGGAGCGGGGGATACCTCGGAACCCGGCGACTGCATCGATGGAGGTAAGACCGCCTGCACGACCAGAACGGCCAGGGGCGCCGCTATCAGGACGCCGATCGCAAAAGCCTTATACATGCCGTGAATTTACAGAGCAGATATGAACAAAAGACTGACGAGCGAAGGGAGTTGTCAGTCCCTGTCCAGCTTTGACAGCAGGTCGAGCATATCGGCCGGCACGGTCCCGCACCCGGCCCGGAAACTGTTCCGCAGCGCATTGCCGACGCCGTCATAGCGCAGCGGCGCGCCAACGGTCAGCAATCGCTGTCCGCTGCGTTCCCCCGCGATCCGGGGCTGGCCACCATATTTCCGCTTCATGTCCATATTCCCAGAACGACCGCGATATCCAAAAGTTTCGGGCCAAAAGGGTCTGGCCTTTGCGACGGCGGGGCGCGATAGCGTGGGAAGGAGGATGCGAACAATGCCGGGTTGGTCAGATGCGCAGGCACGAATCAGGGCGCATTCGCCTTTTCTGACGCGGATGCTGGATCGTTTTCCGATCGTCGCGGATACATTGGCGACCGGCGATTTCGACGCTGCCCTTACTGCCGCGCGATCGGTCGTTACGCCCGACGATAGTGTCACGCGTTCGCTGCGCCGCCGTCGGGGCGCGCTGGCGCTGGTGACGGCCGCCGCCGATCTGGCGGGCGCATGGGACCTCGACCGGGTGACGCGCACGCTTTCCGACTTTGCCGACCAGGCGGTCGAGGAAGCGCTCGCCGCCGCGATGGCAGAGCGCTATCCCGATGCCCCGCCGGGCGGTTTCGTCGTTCTGGCGCTCGGCAAGCATGGCAGCCGGGAGCTGAACTATTCGTCGGATATCGACCCGATATTGCTCTACGATCCGGCGACCATCCCGCATCGCGCGAAAGAGGAGCCGGCGGAGGCGGCGGTTCGCATCGGCCGGCGGATGACCGAAATATTGAGCGCTCCCGATGGCGATGGCTATGTCTTTCGCGTCGATCTGCGCTTGCGTCCCTCGCCCGAAGCGACGCCGATCGCACTGCCGGTGGAGGCGGCAATCGGCTATTATGAATCGACCGCGCTCGGATGGGAGCAGGCTGCCTTCATCCGCGCCCGGCCTGCGGCTGGCGATCTGGCGCTGGGCGATTATTTCATGCGGTCGATCCGCCCGTTCGTGTGGCGGCGCAATCTCGATTTCGGGGCGATCGACGCGATCGTCGATATCTCGCACCGCATCCGCGACCATTATGCGCAGGGGCAGGCGTTCGGGCCGGGCTATGATCTCAAGCGGGGGCGAGGGGGTATCCGCGAGGTCGAATTTTTCGCGCAGGTGCATCAACTGATCCATGGCGGGCGCGATCCGGCGTTGCGATCGGGCAATACGCGTGAGGCGCTGGCGGCGCTGGCCCAGGCCGGGATTATCGAGGCCGAGGTCGCCGGGCAGCTCGATGCGGCCTATGTCGGCTTCCGCACGATCGAGCATCGCCTGCAGATGGTCGAGGATCTTCAGACCCACGAATTGCCTAAAAAGCCGGCGGCGCTGGACAATGTCGCGCGGCTGCACGGACTGGAGGATGGCGAGGCGTTGCTGACCTTGTTGCGACCGCAGGTGGAGTGGGTCGGGCGCAACTATGACCGGCTGTCCCCGGACAAGGATGATTCGTCGCTGTCGCATGACGACGATCTGCTGCGGGCGCAACTGACGGCGCTGGGTTTTGCCGATGCCGACACGCCGGTCGCCCGGATCGCGCGCTGGCGAGAGGGCAGTATGCGGGCGCTGCGCAGCGCCCCCGCGCGCGAGGCGCTGGAGGCGCTGTTGCCCGGATTGATGCGCACATTGGCGAAGGCCCCCGATCCCGGTCGCGCGCTCAACCGGCTGGACGACATGATCGCGCGTCTGCCGAGCGCGATCAACTTCTTCAAGCTGCTGGCTGCACGCCCGGCGCTGGTCGACCTGCTGGCAGAAATATTGAGCCATGCCCCGACACTGGCGGATGCGCTGTCGCGCCGCGCCGAACTGATCGAGGGATTGATCGACGCCAGCGCCTTCGATCCGCCACCCGCGGTTGAAACGCTTTCCGCGCAATTTGCCATGCTGGAAGCAGGCGAGGATTATCAGGCGCTGCTGGATCGGGTGCGGCAGCGGGTAGGGGACCGCCGTTTCGCGCTGGGGGCGCAGATCATCGTCGGCGGCGATCCGCTGGAGGCCGGACGCGGCTATGCGCGGGTGGCGGAAGGCGCGATCGAGGCGCTCACCGCCGCCACCATCGCCATGTTCGAGGATGTGCATGGCAAAGTGCCCGACGGCGAACTGGTCATTCTGGCGCTCGGGCGGCTGGGCGGCGGCGTGCTGACCCATGCGTCGGACCTCGATCTCGTGTTCCTGTTCACCGGCGACTTCCAGAGCGAATCCAATGGTATGCGGCCGCTCGGCGCGACCCAATATTTCAATCGGCTGGCACAGCGGATCACCAACGCCCTGTCGGTGCCCACCGCCGCCGGGCCGCTCTATGAGGTCGATACGCGGCTGCGTCCGTCGGGCGCTCAGGGCTTGCTGGCGGTGAGTGTGGACAGCTTCGCGCGCTATCAGCGGGAGGAGGCGTGGACCTGGGAGCATCTGGCCCTGACGCGCGCGCGGCCCGTGTTCGGTTCGGCGGCGGCGCGCGCGGCGCTGGCCGCGATCCTGGCGCGGACGCTGGGCCAGCGACGCGATTTCGAGGCGCTTGCACGCCATGCGGTCGCGATGCGGGGGGACATTGCGCGCCATAAGCCACCGGCGGGCGAACTGGACGTTAAGCTGGTGCCGGGCGGGCTGGTTGACCTCGAATTTCTGATCCACGTAACTCAGTTCCGGCATGACATGGCGTTCGTACCCGATCTGCGAGCCGCGCTGTGCGAACTGATCGAGGCCGGCCATCTGCCGACAACGCTGCTGCCGGCGCATGACCTTGTGACCCGATTCCTCATCGTGTCCCGGCTGGTGTCGCCCAAATCGACCGAACCTCCGCAAGCGACGCGGCCGCTGGTGGCCCGTGCCTGCGGCGTGGCGGATTGGGATGCGCTGCTTGAAAGCTACGCCCATGCGCGGCAAAGCATCGGCGACGCCTGGCGCGCGCTTGCCGCGCCCTTTGAGGAGACGACGCAATGCTGACGGTAGGGGACAGCGCGCCCGATGCGGCACTCAAGGATGCGGACGGGCAGGATTTCACGCTGGCGCGCTATCACGGGAAGCCGGTCGTGGTTTATTTCTATCCCAAGGCGGACACGCCCGGCTGCACCAGCGAGGCGAAGGATTTCACCGAACTTGCGCCCGATTTCGCGGCGCTGGGCGTGCCGGTGGTCGGCATATCGAAGGACAAGCCGGCGAAACTCAAGAAATTCGCCGACAAATATGGGCTAACGGTCACGCTCGCCTCCGACGAACCGGGCGCGATGTGCGAGGCGTTCGGGACCTGGGTGGAAAAGAGCCTCTATGGGCGGCACTATATGGGGATCGAGCGGGCGACCTTCCTGATCGACGGCGCGGGCGTGATCCAGCGCGTCTGGCCCAAGGTAAAGGTGAAGGGCCACGCCGCGCAGGTGCTGGAGGCGGCGCAGGCGCTTTGATCCAGTCCGACGCAAGGAAGTCGGTCGGCGAGGCCTGTCGGATGGTGCTGGCCACGGCCGATCCGCGCGCAAAATTGATGGCGGCGCGCTCGACCGCGCGTTCATGGCGACTGGGGCAACTGGCGTTCAGGTTCGATGTCCTCATGCCGGATCGGCCTGCGCGCCCGACGGCACCCGAACTGCTCGCGCCCCGGCACATGCCACGGCGCGGCCGGATCGGATCGGAACGCGGTCGGATCGCCATGCTCCATGCGCTGGCGCATATCGAATTTGTCGCGATCGATCTTGCCTTCGATCTGATCGGGCGCTTTGGCGGCGCATTTCCTGCCGCCTTCGTCGACGACTGGATGCGGGTGGGCAGTGAGGAGGCGATGCACTTCGCGCTGCTGGACCGCCGTTTGCGGCAAATGGGCAGCCATTATGGCGCGTTGCCGGCGCATGACGGGCTGTGGCAGGCGGCGGCCGACACGGCGCATGACGTGCTCGCGCGACTGGCGATCGTGCCGATGGTACTGGAAGCCCGCGCGCTCGATATCACGCCTGCGACCGCCGCGCGGTTCGAAGAAGCTGGCGATGCCGTCTCGACCGCGATCCTGCACCGCATCATGTCCGACGAAATCCGCCATGTCGCGGCGGGCACGAACTGGTTCCGACATGCGGCGAACCGATCCGGCGTTGAACCCATAAAATATTATCAAACAATGGTTAAGCGCCACTTTCGCGGTGGCTTGAAGGCGCCATTCAACGACTCAGCCCGCCGACAGGCCGGTTTAACCCGCGATTTCTATGACGCGCTTGCAACATGAGCGCATATGGGCAGTCTGTAATCGGTGGGGCGGTTTACATCGCTTTAGGTACAATCGGGGAAGCGTCACGAGGCGTTAAGCTTCGGGCGGACAGTCGGGGTCGGCATGCAAATTCTTCGTTGGGTGAATGTTCTTGATTCTAATTGGTTCCGACCGTCGATGAAGATGGCGAGGATTTTCGGGGCGGCAGGGTTGATCGCGGGGCTATGCGCCGCAGCCCCGGCGCAGGCCCTGGACCGTGACGATCCCTATGGCGATGCGTCGGAAATCAACACCAGCCCGCTCGGACCCGCCGATCTCGGCTTTTCCAGCCTTTTCACCAGCCTCCAGCGACTGGATGGCGAGCCACGCTCATCCGCTTACATCCCGTCCGGTCGTCCGGTCGAAAAGCTCGTGCTGACTTCCAATTTCGGTGTTCGGTCCGACCCGTTCAATGGCGGTGCGCGGATGCATAAGGGCATCGATATTCCAGGTCCCATCGGTACGCCGATCCATGCGACCGCCGATGGCATCGTCAACCGCGCCGGTTGGGCCAGCGGTTATGGTAATCTCGTTCAGATTTCGCACGGCAATGGCATGGAAACGCGCTACGGCCATATGTCGAAGCTCCTGGTCGCCCCCAACAGCTATGTGCATCGCGGGCAGGTGATCGGCCTCATGGGCTCCACCGGCCGTTCGACCGGCAGCCACCTCCATTATGAAGTTCGTGTCGAAGGCGCTGCGATCAATCCGATCCCGTTCGTGGCTGGTCCCGACTATCTGATCGCCGTCAATACCAAGCCGCCGATCGCCATGGGTGGCCCGACCAAAGCGCAGGAAAGAGCCGCCGACTGACGGCTGGCCTGGCCCGGATTGCATGAAGGCCCGCAAGCGTGGCTTGCCGGGCCTTTTGCTTGTCCCTATCTAAAGACTATGACCGACATCGATCTCACCCCATCCGCCGCCGCCCGCGTAGCGGCCATCGCTGCCAAGCAGGGCAAGCCGGCTATATTGCGGCTGGCGGTGGAAGGCGGTGGCTGTTCGGGCTTCCAATATCGCTTCGGTCTGGCTGACCTTGTCGAAGCCGATGATGTTGCGGTCGAGCGCGACGGCGTGACGCTGGTCGTCGATGATGTCAGTCTCGATCTCGTGCGCGGATCGGCGGTCGATTTCGTGTCGGATCTGGGCGGTGCGGCGTTCAAGGTGACTAACCCGAACGCCACCGCCGGTTGTGGTTGCGGGTCCAGCTTTTCGGTCTGAGCCGCCTGTCATCGCGCTTGTCCTGACAGGAGCCTCTTCTTAGGGAAGGTTGCGAGGAGACCGGACAATGCGCATCGCGACATTCAACATCAATGGCATCAAGGCGCGGCTGCCGCGCCTGCTGGAATGGCTGAGCGAAACCCAGCCCGATGTCGCCTGTCTTCAGGAAATCAAGACCTCCGACGAGACCTTTCCAGCCAAGGATATCGAGGATGCCGGCTATGGTGTGATCTGGCACGGACAGAAGGGCTTTAACGGCGTCGCCATATTGGCACGGGGCGAGACGCCGGTCGAGGTGCGCCGTGGACTGGAAGGCGAGCCGGAAGACGAGCATAGCCGCTATCTGGAAGCCGATGTGAAGGGCGTGCGCGTCGCCAGCATCTACCTGCCCAACGGTAATCCGCAGCCAGGGCCAAAGTTCGATTATAAGCTGCGCTGGATGGAGCGGTTGCGTGCGCGGGCGAGCGAAATCTGGGCGGAGGAAGTGCCGGCGGTTCTCGCAGGCGATTATAATGTCATCCCGCGTGACAAGGACGTCTATTCGGTCAAGGCGATGCAGGATGATGCGCTGATGCAGCCGGAAAGCCGCGCCGCCTATCGCCGCCTGCTCGCCGATGGCTGGACCGACGCCTTGCTCAGCCGACATCCGGCAGGCGGCGTGTGGACCTTTTGGGATTATCAGATGAACGCGTGGCCGCGCGACGCCGGTTTCCGCATCGACCATCTGCTGCTCAGCCCCGCCGCCGCCGACCGGCTGATCGATGCGCAGGTCGACAAGGCGTTCCGGGGCCGGGAAAAGGCGAGCGATCATGCCCCGACCTGGGTCGAACTGCGCGGTTGATGGATCGCGAACGGGCCAAATGAAAAGGGCGCCCGGATCGGGGCGCCCTTTTCATTCGTCACTGGGGTCGAAAGCCTTAGCTCTCAACCTTCGCATATTTGGGCGCGGCCTCGTTGAGGATGCGCAGGATTTTTTGCAGCGCGGTCGGCTCGTCGGTCTCTTCCATCGCGGCCAGTTCGCGGGCGAGGCGGCTGGAGGCGGCCTCGAAAATCTGACGCTCGGAATAGCTTTGCTCGGGCTGATCGTCGGCGCGGAACAGATCGCGGGTCACTTCGGCGATCGACACGAGGTCGCCCGAATTGATCTTCGCTTCATATTCCTGCGCGCGGCGCGACCACATGGTGCGCTTCACCTTGGGCTTGCCCTTGAGCGTTTCCATCGATTCTTCGAGCGTCTTGTTGGAGGACAGCTTGCGCATGCCCACGCCTTCGGCCTTGTTGGTGGGAACGCGGAGCGTCATGCGCTCCTTTTCGAAGCGGAGAACATAGAGTTCCAGCTCCATGCCGGCGATCTGCTCTTTTTGCAGTTCGACCACACGGCCGACACCATGTTTGGGATAAACGACATAATCACCAACGTCAAAGGACAGCGCCTTGGCAGCCATTTGAAACCTTTCCATTCAATCGGGGAACGGGCGTCGCGGTGCACATGCGGGATACCGCATGCCGGGGGACCCGCGGCGTCACCGTCAGGACATCAGGCAAATTCTCCAGGACGGGCGCGAAAATGCCCGTCTGCTTGAGGAGCCTATAGCAGATTCGTAATAAAATTGCCACCCCCGGTCATATTGACCGGAAAAGCGCCCGATATTGCTGATATGGAGAGGCAGAGATTGTCCGCCGCGCCGGGACTATCAGTCGCCAGCGCCGGGTGTGGGAGAGAAGAATTTCTCCAGCTTGTCCTCAACACCCTTCATCTCGTCCGCGTCGGCGGGTGCGTCGCCCTTGACCGTGATGTTGGGCCATTCGGCAGAGAATTTCGTGTTGAGTTCGAGCCATTTTTCCAGCCCGTTCTCGGTATCGGGCAAAATGGCTTCGGCCGGGCATTCCGGTTCGCACACGCCGCAATCGATGCATTCGCTGGGATTGATGACGAGCATATTCTCGCCCTCGTAGAAACAGTCCACGGGACAGACTTCGACGCAATCCATATATTTGCAGCGGATGCAATTGTCGGTCACGACATAGGTCATTGTCAGGGCACTCGAAAGGTTACGACAGCGGCGGCCCTGCTATGCCGCGACCGCGCGAACGTCAATGAGGATATTGTTGGCGAACCAAAGCCTCAGCTTGGCGCGCCAAGGGTCAATTCCTCATAGCAGGCCTCAGCCTCGGGTGCCGGCCCGCGCCGCAACGGCAGCGCGACCACCCGGACGACGCGAACCCCGGCAGGGTGAGGGAAGGTGATGAGGTCGCCCGGACGCACCGGCGCATGCGATCGCTCGATGCGTCGACCGTTGAGGCGGATATGCCCATCTTCCGCCAACTTCTGCGCGCCCGACCGGCTTTTGGCGAGCCGGGCAAACCACAGATATTTGTCGATCCGCAGCGAAGGCGCGGTGGCGCCGGGCCGCTCAGCCATTGCGTCCCAGCAGGTCGGCAAGCCCGGCAAAGGCATTGCTGGCTGGCGCTGGCCGCACAGAGGCGGCCCTTGGTGCGGGGTCGCTGCGTCGCGGTCCGGCCTGTTGCTGGGGCGCGCGCGCCTTTTGCCGACCCTTGAAAACCCAGTTGACGCCGCCATCGGCAACGGGTTCGATCGGCCGGAAACCGGCGGCGCGCATCAACTGGAGGAAAGCGGCTTCGCTCAGGCCCAGCGACACGATCTGCGGGCTGAGCGGGGTGAAGGCCTCGCCCTTGGCAATGATCTCATGTGCGGTGCGCGCCATGCGCTCGGCCATGTCGATACGCAGCATCTGCGGCCCGAACGCCCGAAAACCGGCGATCCGCGCGCCCATCTGCTCCTGACCATCACCGGCGGCGATCAGCGTCAGACCCGGCTGCGGCAGCGGCAGGCAGGGCTTGGCGATTCGCGCGGCCAGCAGGACGGAGCGCCAGCGCGCCGCACCGGGCTTCAGGAGGCCCGGATGATAGATATCGAGGACGCCGATATCGATGCCGGCCCGCCTCAGCAGGTGGCGCTGGTCCTTGTCGAGATGGCCGAGCGCCGAATCCAGTTCGGTGCGGGCGATCACGCCCCCCGCGTCGGCCAGTTGCGCGAACACGGCGCGCACGACAGCGGGCGTCTGCACATCTGCGGCGCTCGCGACCATCTTCAGGAGCGGCAAAAGATGCTTTTCCTTCTGCGCCTCGACCCAGGCGGCGAGGCGGGCGGCGATCTGCTTCTGCACATCCTGCCCCAGCGTTAGCAGGGCGCGATCCAGCCGGATTTCAGGCGTCAGCAGCGTCGATCCTGTCAACAGCCCGGCCACGACCTGCCCCTGCCAGCCGATGCCCGGCGCCGATCCCGCCATATCCATGAGCGCGAAATCTTTGTCCTCCGCGCTCAACAATTCGTCAGCCTTCACTCGCAATATCCTTCCCAGGCGCCTTTCCGCCGCAGCCAGCAACATCTTCCGATCGGCCAGCCGGGTAGCGGGATCGACCGAGAATCGAAATCCGTCAAGCCGTCCGATCGTTTCGCCATCCACACAGACCGCGCCGTCGGGTTCGACCGTCACCGGCAGGGTGTCGGCATTCTGGCCCAGATCGCGCAGCAGCACGGCGGTGCGCCGGTCGACGAACCGCTGCATCAGCGCCCCGTGCAGCGCATCGGACAGCTTTTCCTCCAGCGCGCGGGTCCGCTCCGCCATTTCGGCGGGATGCGCCAGCCAGTCGGCGCGGTGCGCGATATAGGCCCATGTCCGCGCGGCGGCGATCCGCCCAGACAGCGTGTCGATGTCGCCCTGCACCGAATCGAGCCGGGCGACAGCCTGTGCGAACCAGTCACGCGGGATATGGCCGTCCCCTTCCGACAGGAAGCGCCAGATTCGGGTGACGGTGCGGGCGTGGTGATCGGCGCCCAGTTTTTGAAAATCGGGCAGGCCACAGGCGGCCCACAGCCGTTCGACCTGCCGGTGGCCGCGCACGCGATCGATGACCAGCGGATCGTCGGCGAGGCGCTTGAGCACGGCCAGGTCCACCGCCTCGGGCGCGGCGCGCAGTTCGGGGCGGTCGGGTCGTTCCTCAAGATCGCCGATCAGCGTGGCGACCGAATCGAAGCGCGGCGCGCCGTCGCGCCAGTAAAGCTGCTCGATCGGGGGAAATCTGTGCGCCTCGATCGCCTCGATCTCCTCCGGGCGAAAGGCGGAATCGCTCTCCTCGCCGCCCAGGCTGCCAAACGTGCCGTCCTTATGGTGCCGCCCGGCGCGGCCGGCGATCTGCGCCATTTCCGCCACCGTCAACCGCCGCGAGCGCCGCCCGTCGAACTTGCGCAGCGACGCGAAGGCGACATGGGCGACGTCGAGATTGAGGCCCATGCCGATCGCATCGGTCGCGACGAGATAATCGACCTCGCCATTGAGGAACATCTGTACCTGCGCGTTGCGCGTGCGCGGGGAAAGCGCGCCCATCACGACGGCCGCACCGCCGCGAAAACGGCGCAGCATCTCGGCCACCGCATAGACTTCTTCGGCGGAGAAAGCGACGATGGCGGAGCGGCGGGGGAGACGGGAAAGCTTCTTCGCACCCGCATAGGACAGGGTGGAAAAGCGCGGCCGGCCGATGATGTCGATGTCGGGCACCAGCGCCTTGACGACCCGGCTGATACTGGCCGAACCCAGGATCATTGTTTCCTCCCGGCCGCGCGCATGCAGCAGACGGTCGGTGAAGATATGGCCCCGTTCCGGGTCAGCGCCGATCTGTGCCTCGTCCAGCGCGACGAAGGCGTAATCCCCCTGTGTCGGCATCGATTCGGCGGTGCAGAGGAAATAGCGCGCATGCGGCGGCACGATCTTTTCCTCGCCGGTAATCAGCGCGACCTGCTCCGGCCCCTTCATCGCCACCACCCGGTCATAGACCTCGCGCGCCAGCAGGCGCAGCGGAAAGCCCATCATGCCGCTCGAATGGCCGCACATGCGCTCTACCGCGAGATGGGTCTTGCCGGTGTTGGTAGGCCCCAGCACGGCGGTAACGGACGGGCGGGCGAACTGGGCCATATCCCGTCTATGTCGGGCATGGCGGCGACGAGGACAAGGGGCTTTGAGGAGGGGAAAACGATGCGCGCGCAGCAGGTGGCGCTATAAGGTCGCTCCGTCGATATTTATTCGACTTTAACCCTATGCCTTCACAACGGTTCGGCTCGACGCGCGGCGCGGGGGCCGTTGCGGCGCGCAATGACAGGATTGCCGGGGGACGCCCGTTTGTTTCAGGAAAGCCAGTTCGACATCCAGCCGGGGGGCGCCGCCGTTTCGCTGTGGATGGCCGACGCGTTACGGCGGGATGTCCCGACCCACCGCGCCGACTGGCGATCGCGCTTCCAGCATTGGGCGCAGGGCGTCGATCTCGTTCCCGATCTTGGCCAGAATGTCGGCACTCTCACATGGTTTCGTGGCTTGGCCACCTGTCTGGGGCTATGCGCCGCCGCGCTCTCGCTTTCGCCCGGCTTTCATGCTTTGCCCGGTGCGCCTGCGCCTTTGCTTGGCAGCGCCCAATATGACGAGGTGCGCAGCCAGATGCTCACGCCGCTCGCACTGGGCGCGGACAGCGGCCGCCGGATGGGATCGACAGACGCCGTCGAACCGCTCCGCGAGACGCCCGAACGCCCGCAGATCGAATTGAACGCGCAGATCGGCAGCAGTGATTCGCTCGGCCGGGCGCTCTCGCGCGCCGGAGTCAGCGGCGATGACGTCGCGACCGTCAACGCGCTGGTGGGCGGCGATATCGCCACCGGGGTCAAGCCAGGCACGCCGCTCGACATCCTGTTGGGGCGCCGGATCAGCCGCGATCGCCCCCGGCCGCTGGATCGGCTCGCATTCCGTGCGCGGCTGGACCTCGGCATCGAAATCAGCCGGGCGGGGGGCGTGCTGCAAGTGAAGCGCTCCGCGATCCGCGTCGATTCGACGCCCTTGCGGATTCAGGGCGTCGTCGGCGACAGCATCTATCGCTCGGCCAGAGCGGCGGGCGCCCCGCCCAAGGCGATCCAGGCATTTCTGCGCGTGATCGCGCAACAGGTCGATCTGGGATCCATCGGGGCCGGGGACCGCTACGACATCGTCACCGGCTATCGCCGCGCCGAAACCGGAGAGGTCGAGGTGGGTGAGTTGCTTTATGCCGGCCTGCGCCGATTGCGCGGCAAGGCGATCGACATGCTTAAATGGACCAGCGGCGATCATAGCGAATGGTATGAGGCGTCCGGCGTCGGCGAACGGCGCGGCGTGCTCTCAGCGCCCGTTGCGGGTCATATTTCGTCGGGTTATGGCATGCGCCGTCACCCGATCCTGGGCTATACCCGCATGCATGCCGGTATCGATTTCGCCGCGCGCTACGGATCGCCCATTTACGCCGTCACCGATGGCGTCGTATCCTATGCCGGTCGCCATGGCGGTCACGGCAATTATGTTCGGATCGAACATGGCGGCGGCATCGCCACCGGCTATGCGCATATGAGCCGGATCGCCGCGATCCCCGGCGAGCATGTGCGACGCGGCCAGGTGATCGGCTATGTCGGATCGAGCGGCCTGTCGACCGGCCCGCATCTCCATTACGAACTGTATCGCGGCGGGCAGACGGTGAATCCGCTCTCGGTCACCTTCACCAGCACGGCGCAACTCGCCGGACGCGATCTCGCCGCATTCCGGGCGCGGTTGGCGGAGCTGAGGGGCCTGCGCGCGGGCTTGCGCGACGGGCCGGTGAAGATCGCCTCGGCGGGGAGCGTCGCTGCCGGCCAATAAGCCGCTTTGCGTAGATGCCTGCGCTCGGCTAACGCCGCCTGATGATGACCCCGGCACCGACTTCCGTGACCGCGCTGCTCCTGGCCGGATCACGGCCTACGCCCGATCCGATCGCGCTCGCCGCCGGCGTGGCGATCAAGCCGCTGGCGCCCGTCGCCGGACAGTCCATGATCAACTGGCCCGCGCGCGCCCTGCTGTCGCACCCCGCCATCGGTCAGGTCGTCATCGTGACGCAGACGCCCGAGCTATTCGCGGCCGATCCCGCGACTGCCTGGCTGGCCGATCATCCGCAGGTGCGGTTCGAACAGAGCGGCGCAGGCATCGCCTCGTCGCTCCTTACGCTTATGGAGCGGACTGACTTTCCGCTGCTGGTGACGACCGCCGACCATGTGCTGCTGGACGGCGCGATGCTCGACCAGTTCGTGCGCGAGGCGAGCGGAGCGGATGTCGCGGTCGCGATGGTGGAGCGCCGTACGCTGGTCGCGCGCTATCCTCATTCGCGCCGGACCTGGCTCAAATTCCGCGACGGCTGGTGGTCGGGCGCGAACATCTTCTGGTTCGGCAGCGCCCGCGCGCGCGATGTGGTCGCTTTGTGGCAGGAAGTGGAGCAGGATCGCAAGAAGGGCTGGAAAATCCTCGCCGCCTTCGGACCGCTGGCCCTTCTTGGCGCGCTGTTGCGGATATCGACGCTGCGCGGCGGGATCGCGCGGGTCGGCCGCCGCTTTGGTCTGACCGCCCGGCTGGTCGCCATGACGCAGGCGGAGGCGTGTATCGACGCCGACAAGCCCGACGATGTGACCTCGATCGAGGCGATCTTGGCGCAGCGCCAGGGCTGACGACAACTCTCAGAGCGGTTTTTCGTATATCTGGTAGATTTTATTGACGCTGCTGCCGATCGCCTCTGCGATGGCGTTCATGCCCTGATTATCCTCCAGCACCCAGCCGATCTCGCTGCGCGTCGCGCCATAGCGAGTGATCGCGGCCTGACGGATGCATTCGATCATCATGAAGGCGAGCTGGCTGGCCATGCGCGAGGATTGCAATCGCTGCACCACGCCCATCAGCGGCACCCGCATCGTGCGCACCTGCGGCTTGCGCAGCCACCAGAGCAGCTTGGCCCAGCCGAAGGGCAGCAGCGAACCGTTGAGCGGCTGGAGCGCTTCGTTCAGGTCGGGCAGGGTCATCATGAACGCCACCGGCTCGCCGTCCAGTTCGGCGACCATGATGAGATCCTCATATACGATCGGCTTCAATTTCTTGCCGGTAAAGGCGATTTCCTCGTCCGTGATCGGAACGAAGCCCCAGTTGCGGCCCCACGCATCGTTGAGGATCGACAGGATCAGCGCCGCTTCCTGATCGAACCGGCTCTTGTCCGCCTTGCGGATGCGGATGCGCGGGTTTTTCTCGCCTGATGCGATGATACGCTGGATCAGCGGCGGGAAGTCTCGCGTGATGTCGAGTTCGTAGGTTTTGAGCTGCTTGACCGGCTGGTAGCCCGCGCCCTCGATCATCGCCTGATAGGCCGGATCGTCATGGCCCATCATCACCGTCGGCGGATGGTCGTGGCCCGAAATCAACAGTCCCGGTTCTTCCCAGATGGACAGAGATATAGGGCCAAGGACTCGCGTCATGCCCTTGTCGCGCAGCCACTGCTCCGCCGCCGCGATCAGCGCCGCGCCCGCCTGCGCATCCTTTGCCTCGAACAGCCCGAAATTGCCGACGCCGGGACCCATGCCCTGTTCCGGCGGCTGGGCAACGGCGAGATGATCGATATGCGCGGCGATGCGCCCCACCACCGCGTCCCCGCGCCTGGCGAGGAAATATTGCGCCGTGGCGTGACCGAAAAAGGGATTTTTCCCCGGCGTGATCAGGTCGCGCGCCTCGCCCTTGAGCGGCGCGACCCAGTTGGGATCATTGGCATAGAGCCGCCACGGCAGATCGACAAAAGCCGCTTTGTCGGCCTTGGATGTCACGGGGGTAATCACCAGATCGCTATGGGCCATGCCAGCCGCCTTTGTTGGGGAAGAAAATAGTGGCTCCATGCGTTTGACGCGTGGCCTGCGATTGTCAATCCGGTGCGATGGGCGGGGGCACTTATGGTAAAGATGTCCCATTGCTGCCACGATTGCAGCGCATTTTCTGTCTAGTCAGGCTCGCATGACCGTTCATGATCCCGTCCTCGCCGCAGCCAGCCGCGCTACGGCTGCTATTCCCGATGATGGCGCGATGCTGCGCGCCGCCGCCGATCTGACCAGGGCGCTTTCGACCGCCAATCCGGCGATCTACTGGCCCGATATGCTGGGTTCGGCGATCATAGGCTGGGGCGCATTGGGCGTGGCGATCATGGCGGAGGGTGCAGCGCTGGCGCTTGCCGCCGGGCTGATGGCTATGCTGGCGCTCTATCGCGCGGCGAGTTTCATCCACGAACTCACCCATATCCGCAAAGGCGCATTGCCCGGCTTCCGCTTCGCCTGGAATGTGGCTGTCGGCATCCCGCTGATGATCCCGTCCTTCATGTATGAGGGCGTGCATACCCAGCATCATGCCCGCACCCGCTATGGCACGGCGGACGACCCGGAATATCTGCCGCTGGCGCTGATGAAGCCCTGGTCGCTGCCCTTGTTCATCCTTGTCGCATCGCTCGCGCCGGTCGGCCTTATCCTGCGCTTTGGCATCCTGACGCCGCTGTCGTTCGTCGTGCCGCCGCTGCGGCGGATCGTGATCGAACAATTGTCGGCGCTGTCGATCAACCCCAGCTATCGCCGTCGCGCGCCGGAGGGCGATTTCGCACGCATGTGGTTGTGGCAGGAGGCGGGCGCCAGCATCGTCGCGCTGATGCTGGTCGGCAGTGTGTTCCTGTTCGGCTGGAAGCCGCTGCTCGCCTATATGGCGGTGCATTCGGCGATGACCGTCATCAATCAGTTGCGCACGCTTGTCGCCCATCTCTGGGAAAATGAGGGTGAGGCGATGACCGTGACGGCGCAATATCTCGATTCGGTTAATGTGCCGCCGCCAGCTTTGCTCGCGCCATTATGGGCACCTGTGGGCCTTCGCTACCACGCGCTGCATCATCTGCTGCCGAGCGTACCCTATCATAATCTGGCGCCCGCGCACCGGCAGCTGATCGCAACGCTCGAAGCGGCGTCGCCCTATCATCGCGGCAATTATGCGGGAATGTTTCCCCTGGTCGGCAAGATTGCGCGGAGCACGATGGGTCTGCGCTGACGCCTATTCCTCGGTTCGGAACAACACCGTCTCGCCGACGAGCAGGAACAGGAAAAACGGCGCCCAGGCGGCGAGGAAGGGCGGGTAAGCGCCCAGATTGCCCATGGCGAGCGAGAAATTATCGGCGACGAAATAGGCGAAGCCGAGCGCCATGCCCAAAACCGCGCGTATGAACAGATGCCCCGAGCGCGCGAGGCCGAACGCCGCGACCGACCCCAGGATCGGCATCAGCAGCGCCGACAGCGGGCTGGACAATTTGTGCCACAGGCTCGCTTCCAGTTCGGCGGTGGGCCGGCCCGCATCGTGCAGATTGGAAATCGCCCATCGCAACTCGCTGAAGGTCAGGGCGTCGGGATCGACCTTGGCCAGCGTGAACTGATCGGGCCGGATATCATGGCCGAAATGGACGGTGCCCAGATTGCGAGACGTGCCCCGCGCAACGTCGAACTGGCTGGCATTTTCCATCACCCAGCTTTTCGTCGCCGCCTCATAATGGCCGCGCGGCGCCTGTATGATGGTGGTCAGGCTGTTGCCGGCGCGGTTGAAGATTTCCACCTTGCGCAACTGGACGTTGGTGCCTCGGCCCGCCACGATCGCGGCGGTCACGAGATTATTGCCGTCCAGTACCCAGGGGTTCGCCTTGACCCCGCTATCGCGCGGTATGGGGCCATAATCCACCGCCTGCCAGGCATTCAGCGACGCCGTCGATCGCGCCACCACCCGTTCGTTGAAGGCATAGCTGATGATCGCCACGCCCAGCGCCGAAGCAACCAGCGGCGCGAGAATCTGATGCGCGGACAGGCCCGCCGCTTTCATGGAAACGATCTCGCTATTCTGGTTGAGCGAGGCGAGCATGATGAGCGTGCCGAGCAGCACGGAAAAAGGCAGGAATCGGGCAATGATCTGAGGCACGCGCAGGCCCACATAATGCCATAATTGGGCGTCGCCATTGCCGGGATAGGCCAGCACATCGCCCGAATTGCCGAGCAGGTCGAGCGTCTGGAGCACGATCACCAGCATCGCCAGCACCGCAAAGGTGCGGGTGAGGAACATGCGCGCCATGTACCAGCTGATCTGGCGGGAGGGGAAAAAGTCGAACTGCATGGGTTCAGGCCGCTCCTTGCCGGCCGGCGCCGAGCCGTGGAAGCCAGCGCAGCAGGCGACCGGCTTGCTTGCCGAGCTTGGCAAAGGCGATTTCCAGCGCGCCGATCGGCTGGCCGCCGGGCCGATGGGCGACGACATGGTACATCCAGAAGATCAGGCCCGACACCAGGAGGAAGGGTCCCCATAGCGCGATCACCGGATCGATCTTGCCCAGCGCGCCGACGCCTTCGCCATATTGGTTGATCTTGTGATAGGTCACGATGAAGACGATCGAGACAAAGACGCCAAGGGCCGAGGTCGATCGTTTGGGCGGGATGGCGAAGGCGAGCGCCGCCAGCGGCAATAGCATCATCATCACAACTTCCACCATGCGGAAATGGAAGTTCGCGCGGATCTCCTGGCGAAGCTTGGGCGGGGTTGCAGGGTCGCGGCCCACCATGACCAGTTCGGGAATCGTCTTTTCCCGATCGACGTCGCGCCCGCGGAAATTTTCGATCTGCGGCAGGTCGATGGGGAGGTCGTGGCTGGAGAAGGAGAGGATTCGCGGCGTCTTATATTTGGGCGCGTCGTTGACCAGCACGCCGTCACGCAGCCGGAAAATGATAGTGTCGGGGTCATCGGTCGCAAGGAATTCGCCGCGCGCTGCCGTCACCGCGAGCGTTTGCCCATTCTTGCCAAGCGCCCGGACGAAAATGCCCTGGAGATTGCGCCCTTCATCCAGGCTGCGTTCGATCCGCATTGTCATCCGCTTGCCAAGGCTGGTGAACTCGCCGACCTTGATCGAAGCGCCGAGCGCGCCAGAGCGCAACTCGAATCGCAGCGCTTCATAGGCGTGGCGCGACAGGGGCTGGACGAAGCCGACAATGCCGAAATTGACCAGCGCGAGCGCGATCGCATACATATAGGGCACGCGCAGCAGCCGCCCGTAGGAGAGGCCGACCGCGCGCATCACATCCAGTTCCGACGACAAGGCCAGCTTGCGGAAGGCGAGCAGAATGCCAAGCATCAGGCCGGTCGGAATGCCGAGCGAGAGATATTCGGGCAGCATGTTGGCGAGCATCCGCCACACCACGCTGACAGGTCCCCCCTCCGCCGCGACGAAATCGAACAGGCTGAGCATCTTGTCGAGCACCAGCAGCATCGCGGCGATCACCAGCGTCCCCATCATGGGCACGGCGATCAGGCGGGCGAGATATCGGTCGGTGGCGGTCAGCATTTCAATATGTGGTCGTTCCATCACCATGTTTTGGCCGCAAACCCATCCCATAGAAGAATGAGGTTAAAGCTGCGGGGCGAACAGGGGCTCGCCGTCCGATTGGTTCTGGCGGCTATAGCTTCACGGGATGGGATGGTCATGTTGAAAGTTGCATTGGGTCTGATGTCGTTGGGGGTCTTGTTCGCCGCCACCCCGGCATTGGCCCAGGGTCATGAAATCGCCAACGATATGGATCGTTGCAGCACATCTGCCAAAGGACCGGCGGTGCTGGTCGATGTGCGCGGCTTCGTCGCGCCTACCGGCACGGTCCGTGTCCAATCCTATCCCGCCACGCGGGCCGCCTGGCTCGCCAAGGGCGAATGGCTTGACCGGATCGATACGGCGGTGCGGCCGAGCAATGGCGAGATGCGTTTCTGCATGCCGGTGCCCGGTGCCGGCCGCTATGGCATCGCCGTGCGCCACGATCGCGACGGCAATGGCAAGACCGATATTTCCCGCGACGGCGGCGGCTTTTCCAACAATCCGGGGATCAGCATCTTCAATCTGGGCAAGCCATCGGTGGAAAAGGCCGCATTCTATGCGGGGCCGGGCGTGACCAAAATCACCATCACCCTCAAATATATGTGATTTGAAAAAATGGTCTGTGTCGCGCTCCTGTCCAACCCCAAATCCACGGGCAATCGCCAGACCCTTCCGCGTGTGCGCAGCTATTGCGCCAGCAACCCGGACATTTTCCACTATGAGGTGGAACATGTCGATCAGATCGGTCGCGCGCTTCAGACGATCGCGCGGGTCGGTCCCGCCGTCATCGTCATCAACGGCGGCGACGGCACGGTACAGGCGGCGCTGACCGAACTCTATCAGGGCGAGCATTTTCAGGGTCGCGTGCCGCCGATAGCGGTGCTGCCTAATGGCAAGACCAACCTGATCGCGCTCGACCTTGGCATTCACGGCGATCCGATCAAGGCGCTGGCCCGGATCGTGGAAATCGCCAAGACGGGCGTCGACGATCATGTCGTCGCGCGTGAGCTGATCGCTCTGTCCGACGGCCATGTCGATTCGCGCCCCGTGCTGGGCATGTTTTTGGGGGGCGCCGGTCTGGCGGACTATATCCTCTATTGCCGCAACCAGATTTATCCGCTGGGCCTGTCCAACGGCCTTAGCCATTTCCTGACCGCGCTGGCCGTGCTGGCGTCGGTGATGTTCGGGATTCGTGCCCGATTCCTGCCGCCCTCTACGCGGCCGGTACGGATTTCGCTGATCCGCGACGGGCAGCTGGTCGGGCGCTTTTCGGTGCTGATCGTCACGACGCTGGAACGGCTGCTGCTGGGCACGCGGCCGGGGCATAGCCAACGCGGCAATATGAAGCTGATGGCGGTGGACCAGAGCGCACCCGCCTTGCTGCGTCTGGTCTGGGCCAGCCTGTTCCGTCGCATGGGCAAGGGCAAGATGCAGGGCATCCACCTGGAACAGGGTGACACGATTCGTATCGAGGGCGACCGCAGCAGCGTGATCCTCGACGGCGAACTGTTTGAAGCGGCGGAGGGCCGCCCGATCGTGCTGCGCTCCACCGATCCGGTGCCGTTCCTGCGCCTCGCCGCCTGACGCGGATCAGTTTCCGGGTGCGTCCTTCCCCTTGAGCGCCTGTGCCAGCGAAACCGTCGCGCTGCCCCGCCGTGCGGGCTTTGCCTGACTGGGATCGGGCTTCCATCCACTGAGATAGACGATCGCCAGTCGCTCGGCGGTGCGTCCGTCCGGGTCTGCCGCAGCCGAAAAATGGGCAGCCGCCGCCATCAGCGCATCGCGCCGGATCATGGGCGGTCGGGACGCAAGCGCATTGCCGCCGCCCATCCCGCGCAGATCCCGCATCAATGCGAACATGTCGCCGTAGCGCACGGTCAGCGTCTCGCCATCCGCCACCGGCATGGCGAAACCGGCGCGGGCCAGAAGGTCGCCTGCCGAACGCACGTCCACCTGTGGATGGATATGCTGGGCCGCGCGATCGCCTTCACCCGCCATCAGCGCGGCGCGCAAGCGTGGCAGGCTGCCCGCCCCCGCGAAAGCCGCCAGCATCAGCCCGTCGGCCTTGAGCACGCGGCGGATCAGGATGAGCGCGCCGGGCAGGTCGTTCACGCTGTCGAGCGTCCCGCATGCCAGCACGAGATCGAAACTGTCGTCGGCAAAGGGCAGGGCGTCCTCGTCCGCCTGGACGCCCGCCGCCGCGCGCGCCGCCGCATAGCTCGGATCGACGCAGATCACCTGCTTGCCCAACGCCTCCAGCGCAGCCTTCGCGCTGCCGTCGGGGCACCCGATCACCAGCGCACGCGGCAAATCGCGCCGCACATCGGCAAGGCGATCCAGCAACTCGTCCAGCATGGCGCGGTACAGGAAATCATGATCGGGGAAGCGCGCCAACATGCGATCCCGGCGCAACGCGCGCAGCCTGCGGTCGAAAATGTCGGGCCTGTCGGGTGGGGCACTGTTCATGCCGGCCTTGTGCATGGCACGGGAAGCAGGGACAAGGGCCGATCATGACGCTCGTCCAGATCCTGCGTTCGGCCATCGGCCCGGCCGTCGATTATGCGCTGCCGCCGCGCTGCCCCGGTTGCGGCGCGATCGTGGCGGCGGACGACGCCTTCTGCCTCGCCTGCTGGTCGGGCATGCGCTTTCTTGGCGCGCCTTGCTGCGCAGGCTGCGGCCTGCCGTTCGATCATGATATGGGCGCGGGCGCACTATGCGGCGCCTGCCTGGCCGACCGGCCGCCGTTCGATAGCGCGCGGGCGGTGCTCGCCTATGGCGATGTCGCGCGCACGGTCGCGCTTCGGCTCAAATATGGGCGGCGGCTGGGGCTGGCGCGGCTGATCGCGCGACATATGGCGCGGCATGTTCCCGTGGACATGGACGCAGGTGCGTTGATCGTGCCGGTGCCGCTCCACCGCTGGCGCTTGTGGTGGCGGGGGTTCAACCAGTCTGCGCTGATCGCGGATCATCTCGGGCGGCTGTCGGGCCTGCCCGTGGACAAGCTGGCGCTCGCCCGCACCCGGCGGACGCAGCCCTTGCGCGACCTCAACCCCCGAATGCGGGCGCGGGTGGTGAAGGGCGCCTTCGCGCTCGCGCCCGGTCATATGGTCAGGGGCCGGTCGATCCTGCTGATCGACGATGTCCATACCAGCGGTTCGACCGCCGCCGCCTGCGCCCGCACCCTCAAGCGGGGTGGAGCGGCAAGCGTGCATCTGCTCTGCTGGGCGCGCGCCTTGCCGCATCTTGACGAGCCGGTGATTGACAAAAACGCACCCGCGCCCAATTTCGCTGACATAAAGGAGTGACGAAACCATCATGGCGAAGGTCGAAATCTATACGAAGCCGTTTTGCGGCTATTGCGCGCGGGCAAAGGCGCTGCTGAACGAGAAGGGCGTCGCCTTCGAGGAATATGATATCGGCATGGGCGGTCCCAAGCGGACGGAAATGCTGGAGCGCGCCAATGGCGGCAGCACCGTGCCGCAAATCTTCATCGACGGTCGCCATATCGGCGGCAGCGACGATATGGCGACGCTCGACCGGAGGGGTGCTCTGGACCCGTTGCTCGGATTTTGACCGGGATGCGCGCGGCGATCTTTCAGATGACGAGCGGGATCGATCCAGCCGCCAACGCCGCCGCCATCACGGAAATGGCAGCGCGGGCGAAGGGGCAGGGCGCGGATATGCTCTTCACCCCCGAAATGGCCGGCTATCTCGACCGTGATCGCGGGCGGGCGGCGGCGACTCTGTGTACCGAGGCGGAGGATGCTGTGCTGGCCGCCGTGCGGGAGGCCGCCGCGAAGCTAGGCCTGTGGGTGCATATCGGATCGTTGCCGCTCAAGGATGAACGCAGCGACGGCCGCTGGGCCAATCGCAGCTTCATGATCGATGACAGCGGCGCGATCCGCGCGCGTTATGACAAGATCCATCTGTTCGACGTGGATCTGGCGACCGGCGAAAGCTGGCGGGAATCGGCCGTCTATGGTCCGGGCGATCGGGCCGTCGCGGTCGATACGCCCTGGGCGCGTATGGGCCTTTCCGTCTGTTATGACATGCGCTTCCCCGATCTTTACCGCACACTGACCGATGCCGGGGCGAGCGTGCTGCTCGCGCCTGCCGCCTTCACTGTCCCGACCGGGCAGGCGCATTGGCATGTCCTGCTGCGCGCCCGTGCGATCGAGGCAGGCTGCTTCGTCATCGCCGCAGCGCAGTCGGGCGACCATGCCGACGGACGCAGCACCTATGGTCACAGCCTCGTCGTCGACCCATGGGGCGAAATCCTGCTCGATATGGAGGAGGGTGCGGGGCTTGCGCTTGCCGATCTCGACTTTTCGCGCGTAGAGGAAGTGCGTGGGCGCGTGCCCGCCATCGCCAACCGGCGGGCCATTCCCAGGGACGTGTTGCTGACGTGATCGTGTTCGACCTTAAATGCCAGGCCCAAGGCCATATATTCGAAGGCTGGTTCGGCTCCGGCGCGGATTATGAGCAGCAACTGGCGCGCGGCCTGCTCGTCTGTCCGCTGTGCGGCGATGCGGAGGTGGGTAAGGCGGTAATGGCCCCGGCTGTCGCGGCCAAGAGCAATAGCCGGTCATCGAAGCACGCGGTCGCGCCCCAGCCGTCCAGCGCGGTAGCCACCGGAGGCGACGAGGGACGCATGCAGGCGCTGATGGAAGGATTGGCGCAGGCCCAGAAGAAAG
Organism: Sphingobium sp. FG11; assembly: GCF_057809915.1. Classification (NCBI taxonomy): domain Bacteria; kingdom Pseudomonadati; phylum Pseudomonadota; class Alphaproteobacteria; order Sphingomonadales; family Sphingobiaceae; genus Sphingobium; species Sphingobium sp. FG11. Next base: position 44,182 of record NZ_JBMDKW010000006.1, on the reverse strand, counting down.
CGCTCGAAGGATCGACCTGGGTCGGACGCGGTTTCGCCGAACAGGCGCGCGCAATGCATTATGGCGAACAGCCGCGCCAGGGCATCCATGGCGAGGTGGCCCCGCAGGAGGCCAAGGCCCTGATCGCCGAAGGTGTCGAGTTCGCACCGCTGCCCTTTCCCGTGGTCCCCCCCGAAGCGAAGAATTGACCGCCGCACCTGCGGCCACAAAATAGATCTATGACTACCTTCAGGCTGCTTGGCTTTGAATGAATGAGCAGCGACATAGTATCGAAGAATCTAGCAGAAACCGCAGTGAAGAACGCGAAGGCGGTGCCGGAGACGCAATCTGCGAATGCGATATCCGCGAACGGGATTAAGGAGATGGCGTCCGGCCTCTATGCGGGACGGCCTCTCTAAAGCATGGGCTTGCCGATATTGATGGACGCAGGCTCAGGCCGAAGATATTGACCCATTTAGTGGTCCCATAGCTCAGCCGGATAGAGCGCAAAATTCCTAATTTTGAGGCCAGTGGTTCGAATCCACTTGGGATCACCACCTTATCCATTCCCTGTCTGAATGCACGAAAGCTGGATGCTGGGCCAAGCCGGAACGTTGAAGCTGGTTCCAGCGCGTCGGACCACAGATATTTGCGGGTCAAACTAAGTCAGTCCATGTCGATCACTCCGAGACTCTCCGACTGGCAGCCGGACGAGAGGGAGACACGGGTCATATCTCAATGCAGCTCAAAACGCTGAATAACAAACCGAGGCCCTGAGTCCGCAGACTCAGAGCCTGGCGCTGTCTTATAATTTCGAGCTTTGGTGCGAGGGTTCATCGCCCAAGGCGTGGCGCAATGTCCGATGGAGGTGATGAATCGCGATTTCATTGCGTCCGATCGTAAGATGGTCCTGCGCGCCAGATCGCAATGTTTGTTGAGCGCCTTGCACGACCGGATAATCTTCCTCGCGAACGGTGTTGTGGGTCATCGTGGACCAGTGCCGTGTCTCTTCTTCGATCGGTGTGCCGACGAAGTCGGTGCTGACCACAGTGCGCGAGATGGTTATCGATGTTTCCGGGCTATCGCCGGGCAGCACCTGATTGATGAAAATCCGTTCTACAGGTTCAACTCCGGCCTCTCGTTCGCTCGAAAAAGCCGTGTCACTCGCAAAAGCAAAAAATGTGGTGGGGAAACAGGTGAAGGCGAGTTGTACATAGCGCTTCAGATCGCTGGTCGATGATGGATCACATTTATCGATACCCAGAACCGGGGTTAAGAACTGGTTGTGAAGACCCAGCCTGTCAAACTTGAGCACATTGGGAATGACAAAACTGCCGAAGCTCTTCGCGTGCAGGCTGATAAAATGATAGGATTCGCAATAACCTTCGAATGCCAGCTTCCAGTTCGCCGCGGGTAGCTCGATCTGGTTTACAACCTGGAATCGATCCAGGCGACATTTCTCCAGAAGCTCGGTCATCTGTGGCCCCAGATATTCGTCGAGGCCAAGCGGTATGCCGGGGGTCAGCATACCCCAGATCAGGCCCGCGCGTTCTTCCACGGCCAGTTCGGTCAGACCGTGGCAGTTCTTATCGACGTCCCCGAAGATCCGGTTTTCGGGCAAGGCCAGAAGTTTTCCGTCCAACCCATATGTCCAGGCATGGTAGATACAGGTAAAACGCGGCTGCTTGCCCTTTCCTTCCTCCATCACCTTGGCGCCGCGGTGTCGGCAGGCGTTGATGAACAGCCGTACCTCACCCGATTTCAAACGGGTCAGGAGCATCGGCACACCCAGCCGGGTCATGGCCCAATAGCTGCCCGGCTCGGGCAGCTCGCTCGACAATGCAAGCATCATCGGTGTCGTTTGAAGGAACTTGACTTCGCGTTCCCAACGTTCGCGATCCGTGTAATCCGTCACGGGGACCTTGAGGATATCGGGCGCGAGCGTCGGTTCCTTGCGCGCGACCAATGCCATGATCTCATCATAGTGGGTGCGCAACTCTGCGTGTTCAAAACCAATCATCCTTGCACCTCATCCTTTTGTCCAATGCGCCTTTGGCGGGCATCGGGTTCCGATTGTCGATTGAATGGCCGAAGCAGGTCGTCGAGTCAACCAAATAGAGTGATCGCTCACTTTAATATCATAGTTTTGTTTCCTCCGGGGAATCTGTAAGGCTTCCAGCTTGAGAGTTCGTCGCAACGCATGATGTGGAAGGTGATAATGGCACAATCGCCGACAGTGGCACTGAGACGGGAAGAGCGTCTAAAATCTCGCAGGACTCAAATTCTCGACGCCGCGCGCGCCTGCGTCATAGCCGAGGGTTTCCACGCAGCAACGATAAGCCGTATCTGCGCCGAAGCCTCGATGAGTGTCGGGCATCTCTATAAAATATTCGAGAGCAAGGAGGCGATCATGATCGCTCTCACGGAGCGCGATTTTGAAGAGTTCATGTTGCACATCACTCATCCGGATAAACTTGGAAATCTGAGTATCGACGCCCTTATTGATCGATACCTCAATGATGTGCCCTGGCTGCTTGACTATGACCGGGCCGCGCTCGCGCAGGAAGTCCTGGCCGAAGCGGCCCGCAACCCCAGAGTGGCCGAACTGGTTGCGCGCGTCGACGACCGTTTCAGGAATGCAATCCGCACGATTGTGAAGCCGGTGTTCGCAGGTCTTACAGAAAGCGAAGTCGACGGGCGTATCGAGACGCTGCTGGTGATGACTAGAGCCTTGTCGCTTCATGCGAGTACTCATCCGGCCAGCGACCCCGGAATACTTGCCCCCGGATTTGAAGTGGCGCTGCGGGCTGTGCTCTCGCCGCCGCAGGCTTGAGGCGATCAAAGCGGCCGGTGCGCCAGACGGTTGCGGGGTCCTCGACCTTTGGAGAGAAATCATCCTCCCCTTCAGCGTGACCTTCGGGCAGTAAGAGTCTGTTTGGAATGAATAATAGGGCACCTGTAAAGAGGCATTAATTCTGCGAAATATGTATAATCTTCTCAGTAAATGAATAAAAATAAAGGAGATGGTGATGCTTAATGTTAAAAAAATCCCGATTCATTCATTCATGATATTAATTTATACTTTTGCTATTTTCGGAGCGGGAATCTCTGGCTCTGCATCCGCCGATACAGGCGGAGTTTCGCCTGATCGGCCTTTGGCTACCCCACGACAATATAAGATAGAGGAAACGGCGAACAGGATTCTTCGGACGCCTCAGATGCGGGAAACGATGGAGGAAGTAAGGCGGCGGTTGCTTGCAACGCCGCCGGCAGGATCGGAGGCTGCTCGACAGACGCTGCAACAGATGGTGTCTGAAACGGCTCTGTTTGCGACTTTGACAGCGGCCAGCGTCGACCCGCAAAATCCCGGTCTCGTGTGGAATATCGCTGCTTCCAGAGAATGGTTAGGGCACTCCGTACCCGGTTCCCGGTTCGCCTTTGATAATCCGGATAATGTCTACCGCTACGCAATCATTGATGACGCATCGACTTATGTTCTCGATGCGCGATCAAACGGGCCTGCTGGTCGATTGACCGTCACGGTCTACAAAGCGTTTGTCGGGGCGCAAACGACGAATTGGGGGCGGGCTGTTGCCTCGGCGGACGAGCAACGGATCAAATTCGATGGCCAAGGCAAAACGCGGATCACGATCGGGCCGGTCGATCCGCATGACGGCACGCTTTACCTGAACTCGGGGGGCGGTCGTATGTTGCTGGTGCGAGAGGCCGTATATGATTGGCAGACGCAGCGGCCCCGTGCCATGTCTCTCAAAAGGGTTTCCGGGCCGAAGGCGCACTCGCTGACGTTCGATGAAAGCGTTGCGACCGCGAAAGACTATCTGCTAGCGGCGACGCAGACCGTTATCGATCAGGAAAGGACCTACAGTCCCCTGCCTGTCAACGGCTTCTCGTCAGTTGCACGGGGATTTGGTAAATCGATGATCAGCATGGGGCGATTTCATATCGCGAATGATGAGGCGCTCATTGTGAACATCCGGTCGCAGTCAGCGGAATATATCGGAACCACGGTGACATCGCCCTGGCTGATTACGCGCGATTATATCGACCATTCGGGCAGCCGGACGAACAGGCAGTCGCATCAGAATCCGGACGGCTCTTACACCTATATTGTGAGCAGCCGGGATCCTGGCGTCGCGAACTGGCTGGATACAGGTGGTCTGCTTGACGGCGGCATGACATTACGCTGGGAGGGAATGAATGCGCCGGAGGTCAATCCGAATGATGCTGTAACGAGCGTCAAGCGCGTCAAGTTTAGTGATCTTCGTGCGGAGCTTCCATCCGGATTTCCTGCTGTCAGCGCTACGGAACGAGCAGCCGAAATGGCGAATCGCCGGACGAGCTATGAGAGCCGCTGCGGAGTCCCTTGCCGGACTGACGCAGGTTCGGGCCATTGACCTGATGGCCTGCTACCGGCTTGCTGAACGCGACGATAGATGTTCGATGTTTGCAAAGCGGTAGCAGGCCATAGCCCTGACGGAGCAATTTTATATTTGCATCCACTGGCGGCCGGAATGAGCCGCAAACGTAGAATCGTAAGATCGTTTAAATTCAAAGAGTTATCGTAGTCCGAAGCGTTTATGACATGCGCGGGAAATTTGGCAGCCAACGGTCACTAATGTCCCAATCGGACCACTAGCTAGACATATTTCTGACCCCAGCGAAAATCCATCTTGTGGTTGCCTACCAAAGTCGAAACCTGAACCCCGACGACGCCCTCGATCCTGGTCAGTTCCTGGTTTTTGATTTCCATGATGGCCCGAGCATTCTCGGCCTGCATGATGCCTTTGATCGGTGCGAATCCGGAGGTAACGAAAATCTGGGGCAGCCAGCTTTTTTGCCGCAGGCTGGCGATCACCTCTGCGACCCGGTTGGTTTCCGGCTCTATTTCGACCAGGGCAAAGGCGCCGATACCGAGCGCGGGCGGATTGAGCACGGTGATGAAACGCATCAGGCCGCGGCTTTCGAGCGACCGGATTCGATAGCGCACAGTGCTGGCGTTGATTTGACATTTGCGCGCGACCGCCTTGATCGACTGGCGCGCATTCAACAGCAGTTCGGCAAGGATTTGGCGATCGACTTCATCGACCTGGTCCTCCGGATATTCTTCGGCAAGATCGCGCAAGATATCCGTCGTTTCGATTCCGGGGTCGTGTCGAATATATTCCGACCGGAACAGCGCGATATCCAGGACGATCGACACCACTGAACGGTAAATGCCGTCGATCTTCCCGATCTGGTTGAACAGGAGTTCGTGGAGGCCCCCGAGTGTTCTGAAACGAACGATGACCAGCAAGTCATGGGGTCCCCCCAACAGCGTGCTAACCAGGATGACCTGTGCGATCGGCGCGATCTGCGCGGCTACGGATTCGACCGATGTGCGGCGCACGTCGATCAGCACGAAGCACATTTGCTGGCCGGCGGCAGCAAGATCCAGAACCGCCAATACCCGTGACACCTTGCGCCGGTCCATGGCTCGGATACGCGGTGCGACTTGGGCCAGGGACAGGCCGAGCGCATCGGCGACCATGCGGGTGCTGGCCTGGGGGTCACTCGTCAACACATTGAGGATTGCCCGGTCGAGGTCGGTAAGCGGTGGATGCGCTGTCATTCGCCTTCACCTGAACGCCAGCGGCAGAGCGCGCCATCGCGCGACTGTGTCATCAACATGCAACCAACCCCACGGGTCCAGACATAAGAGGTACTGCGGCGAACGGCCGCGAGAACGAGGGGATGGCTGGACGCGCTCCAGCCGGCCGACCGGATCTGCCCTATTATCCGGGACATATCTTGATCGCGGTTGCGCAAGAGAGGTGGACAGCCGCTCCGGTACTGACGCTCATAATCCCCGCTATAGCCAACGACACCAGAACGCCATTCGACGCGAACCGCCTCGATCACTCAAGTTCTATTATGAGATGCGCGCCGTGACAAGATAGCGGCCCGGCAAGCATGGGGCCAACGGGCACCACGGCGCTATCGCTTCATCAAAATCCTGTGTGGGAGCAGGCCCGTCTGTGTCACCGCGCCGGTCGCAGGCGCATGAGTTCGCCGCCGTCGGTGATCAGATAGATCAACCCGTCCGGACCGACCTGCACATCCCGCATGCGCCCGACATTGAACAGGACCGTCTCCAGAAGGACCACGCGATCCTTCGTGAGCGTCGCGCGCATGAGCGAGCGATACCGGAGCGTTCCGATGAAGGCGCTGCCTTTCCACTTCGGGAACGCCTTGCCGTTATAGAAACGGATCGACGACAAAGCGGGCGATGGCGACCAGTTGTAGACGGGCTGCTCCATCCCGGCTTGCAGCGGTCGCGGCGTGACCGCCTTATCGTCATAGCGGTGCCCCCAGGTGGTCACGGGCCAGCCATAATTTTTGCCAGGCAGGATCAGGTTGAGTTCGTCGCCGCCGCGCGGCCCGTTCTCCGTTTCCCAAAGCAAGCCGTTGTCGTCGAACGCCAGACCTAAGGGCACACGATGGCCATAGCTCCAGACGTAAGGAAAGGCGTCCTTCCGGCCCACGAACGGGTTGTCGGACGGCACAGTGCCATCCTCGTTCAACCGCAACACCTTGCCCTGCGGCTTGGCGAGGTCCTGCGCGGGGGCCTTTTCCTGATCGGATTCCATGACATTTTCGTCAAGAATGGGGTAAAAGACATGGCCTTTACCGTCGAAGGCGATCTTTGCCGAACCGGACATCAGACTTGGCGTCGTGAGCAGGTTTTGATTGTCGATCCAGCGGCCGTTATCGATACGGCCCCGGCTGAGGGTGATGCGCACCCCTGCGTCGCCCTTCACGCCGGGCTGCTGATCCGCCCAGGTCAGATAGACCCAGCCATTCTTCGCATAATCCGGATGGATCGCCACATCGAGCATCATGCGGCGCATCGCATCGTGCACCGGCAACCCTTTGGGGGTGCCAAGGATGGCATCGGAGACGCCGCCCGTCTTGTCTACGATTCTTAGCTCGCCCGTTGTCTGCGTCACCAGCATCCGGCCGTCCGGCAACGGAGCGAGGCTGTAGGGTTGCGGAACCTCCGCAACCTTTTCCACCCGAAAATCATGCACGGCCGAATGCACGATCCCGGTGGGCCACGGGTCCGCCGGAACGATGTTGGGCAGGGGGCCTAATTCCCCAGGCTGGACTGTATCGGCCTGGCTTCGAACGAAGGCGATCAACTCCTTCACCTGCGTGTCGGAGAGCATGTCCTTGAATCCGGGCATTCCGGCCGCCGCAAAGCCCTCATGGATGCTTTTCTCCAGTTCCTCGTCGCTGGATCCGTGCCGGAAGATTGGCCCGGTGATCGACGGCCCCTGAGCGCCACGCCCATGCTGGCCGTGGCAGGCCGCGCAATTCTGGGTGAAGGTGGCGAACCCCCGTTGTGCCTCAGGCGACAGGATCGCGTCGGCAGGCGGAGGATTTTGAGCCATGGCCAGCCCGAACGCGCCCAGACCGGCAAGCATCATCACCGCGACCGGCACTCTCCTGTGCCGCCGGTTATCCGGTTCCAACCCGGTGGGCCGGTTGCAAAGGGAGTGCCGCGGATCGATCATGCAGCCGGGCCGAAGTCGCTGCCTGCCGCCGCCGGGACGTTCTGCTCATCCATCGTCTCGAAAACGAGCGAGTCGGCGAGCTTGCTGTCATAATATCCGTCCATGTGACGGATTTTGCCGTCCCGCATGTGGAAAAGATAGACATACTGGTTGTTATACTCGCGGCCATCCGCCAGCTTCGAGAAGCCTTTGACCTGGCAAACGACCCGGTCTTCTTCCGCGGTGATGCTTTCATATTCAAAGCGGAGCCGTTCCTGAAACAGGCCGGGAACCGCAGCGGCAAAGGCCAGCACCTCGTCACGCGAACGCCAGCCGCCGATCTTGGCGGTATTGCGGTCTATATTGGCGAAATCATCCGTCAGGACGCTGTCCATCAGCGCCGTGTCACCATCTACAAGCGCTTTCAGATAGGCTATCGCGGCTTCTTTATTCTTCTCAATCATGAAACTTCCTTATGTATAAACGATGATATGCTGATTATGCGGCGTGTAATAGTTGGGCGGGGTCAGAACCTGACACTGCCTTCAAGGCCATAAGTACGCGGCGCGTCCCAGCTGCCCTGATATTGGGAAACGGACGACTGATAGATGCCGAATGTCTTGTAATCGGTTTTGCCGATATTCTTCGCATAGGCCCGCAGGGTGAAGTGATCGTTCGCAGGGGTAAAGCTGATGAATATATTCTGAGTGTTGTAAGCCTTCTGGGTCGCAGCCGCCCGCGCGAATTCGTCGAAATGGACCTTGCCGCTGAAATAGCTTTCACCGCGTACGACGATGTTCCCGCCCCCCGCCAGGTCGAAGCGATTTTCCAGACCGATGTTCAGCGTGTATGGCGGGGCGCGGTTGAGCCAGTTTCCCGAAACATCGGTGAGCCGGCTCGCGTCGTCGGGCCGGGGGTCGAACGCCGAGCAGGCGCCGGGGAATGCGGTCTGATCGCAGTTGACGAAATTTGTATATTTCGCCGACTGCACAAGGCCCGAAACATCGAGGCGGAGCGTGTCGGTGATGAGCGCATTCAGCGATGCCTCGACCCCGTATATTTTCGCCGCAGCGGCGTTTTCGACGAGGAAGGTGCCGACGCCGACGACCTTCTGCACCTGAAGATCCGAATATTTATAGTGATAGCCGGCGATGTTGAACCGGACGCGATTGTCGAACAGCTGGGATTTCAAACCGACCTCGAAGCCCTTGATCTTTTCCGGTGCGAAATCGTCGCCCGCGCTATTGGCGACAAAACCTCCCGATTTGAACCCTTTGGACCACTGGCCATAGAGCATGATCTTGTCCGTGATGTCATATTGCGCCCCGACCTTGGGCGTCCAGGCGGAGAAAGCTGCCCCCTTGGACGCCAGCGGGTAGTTGTATGCGGGCACCGGCGTAGTCACGGACTGGGTGGCGTCTTTGCGATCGTGATTATAGCGCAGGCCGCCGATCAACCGAAGATTCTCGGTCACGCTCAGCGTCTGATCCGTAAACAGAGCATAGGACTCAGACGTCTGGTCGGTCGTCACCGCGAAAAAGAAGCCAGGACCCGCAACGTCGAAATTCGTATAGGCCGAACTGCGGAATTTATCCTTAAAGTAAAAGGCGCCGTAGATGGATTTCAGCCGGTCATCGAACATCGAGGCTGAAAGGTTGATTTCCTGAGTGAAGGTGTGGCTCTTTATGCCCTGCTGCACGGTGATGCCGCGAAACGCGCTGGCATCGAGATCGATCAGCATCTTGTCCTTGAATGACTGGTAAGCGGTAATCGACTTCAGCGTGACGGTGTCGCTCAGATCATAGGCAATGGTGGCGTCGGTCTGAAAATAATTCGACGTCGTGCGGCTTTTGAGGTCGGTATATATGCGATGCGGCTCGATGGTCTGCGGGCTGAGACGCGGATCGGGCGAAGGTTCGAAAGTGGCGGACAGGGGTGACCCGCGCGAGTTGAGATAGATCGCTTCGAGATCGATACGAAAGCCATCGGCAGGGCGGAAGGCCAGCGCGGCCCGGCCCCCGGCGGAACGTCCGGTCTCGACCGACTTGGGTCCGACCGTCGCGAGATTCTTCGTGAAGCCCTTTCCTGATTATCGTAAATGCCGGAAACGAGAAAACCGACAGTGTCGGAAAGTGGGCCGGATATGCGTGCCTGACCACCATAGCGGTCGTAATTGCCAACCCGGCCGGTGATTTCCCCTTCGAAGCTTTCGGTGGGCGCCTTCAAAATATAGTTGATCACGCCGCCCGTGGCGTTGCGCCCGTAAAGCGTTCCCTGAGGACCCGACAGCACCTCCACCCGCTCAAGATCGGCCATCGCTGAATCGACGCTGCGCGAACGCGGCTGATAGACGCCGTTGATGTGGGTCGCGATCGAAGGATCTTCCGCGCCGGACGTAACGCCGGTGCTGATGCCGCGAAGCGCAATGACGCTCGTGCCGAAATAGCGGTTGACGACGAGGGACGGCACTTCGGACTGGAGGTCGGTAACGCTCTGAATTTGCCGGGTCTCCAGAGCGTCGCTCGACAGCGCCGTCACCGACGCGGCAACCCGCTGCGAGCTTTCCGACCGTTTTTGAGCGGTGACGATAATGTCTGTGAGGCCTTGATCCTGATCGGGCGACGGGGATGCCTGCTCGGCAGCCGCAGCCCGATCCTCGGCGAAGGCAGCGGTCGGCGACAAGGTTGCGATCACTGTTAGCGCGCTGGCCGCGAGCGCCGTGCAACGGATATTTTTCGCATAAATCATTGGTCCATCCCCTCATGGTTGGCCGCCTCGTTCGATCGAGCCGTGCTCACTTCTAGTCAGCGAAATATATATAATGGGCCGATATTTCAAGAAGATTTGAATTATAATGTGCATATGACCCGGAATGTTGTGAAAACAGAGCATAAATATAAATAACTTTTGCGCATTCCTCGCATCGTGCGGAAGCCAATTTTAGGGCACGTCACTAAGGCTGCGAGCGCGATGCATGATCTCCACGCCTGCAATGCGGGGTCGTATGGGGTGATGATGCCGATGCGATCTCGGAGTCTCGCGGCGAACGCAGAACTGGCGCCCGCGACCATGAAATCCGCCGCAGCCGTTTGAAAAATCAATTTTAAACATGCTCTTAGAATGGCGATTCAATTAATTATCTGGACAATCTAATTGCGGCGCCCATACCATCAGTGAATAAAGTATTCCGGTGTAAATTAAGAGGTTACGCCGATCTGGCGCATGGCCTATTTGAGCCGATATATCGTTTATCGTCACATAATTACGTAGATAATAGCATATATATAGAATAAGTTCGGGCATTTTGATTGACATATGCGGGATTTATTAATCCAATCGTCACCTTATCAAGTGTAAAACTGTCGAAATATAAATATAATAGGGGAGGGTATCCATGAGTACATCTGCCATCAGATCGATTCTTCTTGTCACGTCCGCGCTCGCCGCTGCGTCGCCGACCATCGCCGATGCGCAAGGCGGCGGCAGTCTTGCCGCCAGAAACGCCGTGGATCCCATGGATATCATAGTCACCGCGCGCAGGCGCGACGAGACGTCGATCGCGGTTCCCGTCGTGCTGACCGCGGTCACCGGAGCGGAACTGACCCGGCGCGGGGTCAACAGCGCTGACTCGCTGGCCCAACTGGTTCCCGGCCTTGCTTCCTCCGCGCACGCGGGGAGCGTTCAGGGCGGCACGATCGTGCTGCGCGGCGTGGCGGGGCCGATTAGCAACCCGTTGGGCGATCAGGCGGTCTCGTTCAACATCGACAACGTCCAGATCGCAAAGTCGAGCGTTCGCCGCCTGGGCTTCATGGATATCCAGCAGGTCGAGGTGCTCAAAGGGCCGCAGGCGCTGTTCTTCGGCAAGAACAGTCCGGGCGGCATCATTTCGCTGCGCACGGCCGACCCGACACCGCATTTCGCGGCCAAGGCGTCGCTGGGCTATGAGTTCAATGCGCACGAATGGCGCGGCGAAGGCTTCGTTTCCGGCCCGTTGACCGACACGCTCGGCGCGCGGCTCGCCTTTTATGGTTCGGACATGCGTGGTTGGGTGAAGAACATCGTGCCCAGTGACAGCCCGCTGCCGCCATTCCATCCTTACGGTCCGCGCGGACACGAATGGGCGGTGCGCGGTACGCTGAAGTTCGATCCGACCGACGCGTTCAGCGCGCGGCTCAAAATTTCCTATGGCAAGAGCAAGGGCGCATCCAACGCCTATAACGGGCAGGGGATCTACTGTCCGTTCGGGACCACGCAACTGGTCGGCGTGGTCAGCGACTGCAAAGCCGACAAGCGGGTCAATCGCACCGACAATATCGGCACGATCTTTACGCAATATGAGCCGAATTTTCGCGATGGCGAAACCTATGCGGAAAGCGACCAGATCCTCGCCGGACTGGAACTGAACTACAAGCTTGGCGACGCGATCGACCTGACCTCGGTGACTGGGTTTTATCGGAACATGTTTAATGGCACCGACCATTACCTTGTCTACCCGGCTGTGCCGATACTGCAGAGCGGCTCTGTCGGCCTGCCGGCGCTCGTGTCTTATCAGCATCTGAAGCACCGGCAGATTTCGCAGGAACTTCGAGCTAACAGCAGCTTTGACGGGCCGCTGAATTTCACGGTCGGCGGGATTTATACGGCCTCGCGATCGTCGATCTCCAACCATGCTTTTGCCAACGGCACTTTGCCCGTCGAGATATCTCAATATTTAATCGGGCAGAAGGGCACGGCCTATTCTGCGTTCGGCCAGGCGCGCTTCGACGTGACGCCGCAACTCGAACTGTCGGCGGGCGGACGCTATTCGCATGAAAAGAAAACGCTCCCCGTCACCATGGCGGATTTTACGCTGTCGCGCACCAATCCGATGGTGCCTTTCACACCATCCAATACGCAGGCTTCGTGGAACGATTTCTCCCCGGAACTCACGGTCACTTACCGGCCCACCGACAAGTTGACCCTCTTCGGATCGTACAAGCGTGGTTTTCTGTCCGGCGGTTTCAACGGCAGCTTGCCGACGGCCAGCGTGCCGCTCGATTATGGCCCGCAGAAGATCAGAGGCTTCGAGGGCGGCGTGAAAGCCTTGTTGTTTGACGGCGCGCTGCGCGCCAATTTGTCCGCCTATAGTTATAGTGTGCCCGGCCTCCAGATTACCTCCTTCGAGATCGTCAACAACGTCAATATCGGCACGCTTCGGAACGCCGGCGGGGCGCGGACCAAAGGTATCGAGTTCGATTTGAACTATCGCACCCCGATCGATGGACTGACCGTGAGGGGCGCGATCAGCTACAACCATGCCCGCTACACCGAATATTTCGGGCCATGCTATACCGGGCAATCGCAGGCGATGGGCTGTAATTTGCGAGCGCTGGGCGGTGGCCAGGCCCGACCCGTTCTGCCGGGCGAGACCGGCAACGCCCAGGATCTGGCCGGAAGGCAACTCATCAACGCGCCGGAGTGGGCGGGCAATGTAGGCGTGAGCTACGAAACCCCGCTTGGCTCGGCAATGAAGCTCGGCCTCTCGTCCGACCTCAATTTTGCCGGTGGCAACCCGACCAACAGCGCGCTGTGGGAGGGGGCGGACTCGCCGAAATACGCATTGCTCAGCGCCACCATGCGCATCGCCGATGCCAAGGACGCCTGGGAAGTCGCTCTTATCGGTCGCAATCTGACGGAGCAATATTATTGGGCGAGCGGGCAGAATATCAGCATTACGGGGAGCGGACCCACCGGCGGTGTAAACCCCGGCAGGCCTTCGGACGCATACGCCGTCCCCAACCGCGGGCGGGAGATCATGCTTCGCCTGACCGTCGCTTTCGGACAATGATTGGAATTTGCGGCTGCTTGTTGGAAACGGACAGGAAGAGGTGTCTACCATGAAGGACATTGCATTTTCACGGCGCAGTCTGTTGGCTACTGGTGTCGGATCATTGGTGGCGGCTCTTCCCGTTGCGGAAGCCAGTGCTGTACCAGCAGAAGCGAATTTCGCAGAAGCAAAAGACAAAATTTCTTCGCCGCAATCCGTGACGGAAGCGACATCCTATATTCCGGGCATAATAGAATTCGAAATCTGGTCGGTCTGAGGCTGCGGTCATCAGGCGAACCATTTGATGGCCGTGTGTCGCATTGTCCGCACGGCAGGACCTTCTGATATAAGGGCGCGTGTGCAATGGCTGGCGACAGGAATTTGCATCATGATGCGGCTTCGGAATTTGTAGCCGGAAGCGGCCTGCTGCACCGGCGCGCTTTGCTGTTGGGTGGAGCGGTCGCCACCGGCGGTCTCGCACTCCGTTCGGCAGTGGCTGTTGCGGCGCCCAATCCGGCGTCGGCGATCGCCGAAGGCCAGCCCGGAACCATGCGCACGCCTGGTGCCCCCTTCGCCGAATATGGGCAACCGGCCCGGTTCGAATCGGTCAAGCGCACCACGCGCACGCGGTTGCCCGAGCTGGCGCCCGGAACAGGAAGCAGCCTGACGCCTCTCCAGCATCTTCGGGGCACCATAACCCCCAATGGGCTGCATTTCATACGCGCCCACAACGGGATCCCGGAAATCGATCCCGCCGAGCACCGATTGCTGATCCACGGTCTGGTCGATCGCCCCCTCGTCTTCGATATGAACGCGCTGATGCGCTACCCGATGGTGTCGCGCATCCATTTCATCGAATGTACCGGCAACAGTGCGATGAACGGCAATATCGTGTCGGAAGCGCCGCAGGTCTCCGTCGATGTCATCCATGGTCTTGTGTCTTCGGCGGAATGGACCGGCATCCCGTTGGCGATCTTGCTGGATGAGGCCGGTATACGCCCGGAGGGCCGCTGGGTCATCGCCGAAGGCGCCGATGCCGCCGGTATGAGCCGGAGCATCCCCCTCCATAAGTGCATGGATGATGCGATGATCGCGCTTTACCAGAATGGCGAGAGGGTTCGCCCCGAGCAGGGCTATCCGATGCGACTGCTGTTGCCGGGGTTCGAAGGCAATATGTGCGTCAAATGGCTGCGTCGCCTGAAAGTCACCGCGGAACCTGTGCATAGCAAGGACGAGACGTCGAAATATTCCGATCTTTTGCCCGACGGAAAAGCGCGGCAGTTCACTTTTGCGGTGGGCGTCAAATCGGTGATCTGCAATCCGGCCGCGGGACTCGCGATGCAGGGTCCGGGCTTTTACGAGATTTCCGGAATTGCCTGGAGTGGCTACGGGCGCGTTGCAAAGGTCGAGGTGTCGGCCGACGGCGGCCGCAGTTGGGCTGAGGCGGCGCTGAGCCAGCCGGACCTGCCGATGGCCATGAGACGCTTCGCTCTGCCGTGGAAATGGGACGGTCGGCCCAGCATAATGATGAGCCGGGCAACCGATGATGAGGGCAATGTGCAACCGACCCGCGCCGAATGGGCGACCGGATATGGTGCGGCCCAGCCCTATCATTGCAACGCCATCCAGAGCTGGGTGGTCCAGAGTGACGGGAGCATCCGAAATGTCTTTGCGTAGCCATGGCTGGAGCGCTGCGGTGACGGCTGCCCTGCTTTGGGCGGGCATGGCACAGGCCGGACCTGGCCTGGGGAAACCGGCAAGCAAGGAGCAGGTCGCAGCCTGGGATATCAGCATCGGACCGGACGGCGCCGGCCTTCCGCCCGGTCGTGGCAGCGTGAAGGCTGGGGCCGCGATATTCGAAACCCAATGCGCGATATGTCACGGTGCCAGGGGCGAGGGCGGGAAGGACCTTGCCGACGCGCTGGTGGGGGGAAAGGGATCGCTTGCCACCCAACATCCCGTCAAGACGGTCGGCAGCTTCTGGCCCTACGCCACCACCTTGTTCGACTATATCCGCCGGGCGATGCCGCTCATGGCTCCCATGTCATTGTCCAACGACGACGTCTATTCGGTTACTGCCTATGTTTTGTCGCTGAACGGAATAATCAAAGACAAGAATTTCGTCATGGATGCGAAAAAACTCAAAGACATTAAAATGCCAAATCGCGATGGTTTCGTTGCGAGTGGTGAGGAAAAATCGCCAGAGAAAAAATGAATATTTATAATTTAGCGTAATGTTTGAACATGATTACGAAATATAAGAATTAATATACAGGAGGGTAGATTGCAGTCAGCGCAACAACGTCTGTCGCTTGATCTCGACGCCTATTTTCGTGATCCCGAATATGTTGATCCGAAATTGCCGCCTCACTTCATGCAATTTTCCATCGATAGCGGCGGTACGAACGTGCCTGTGAAGATGTGGCTGGCGGGCGGCGCGGGGGCAAAGGGCACGGTGATTATCAGCCCTCCCATGGGCGGCAGCGACAGCATGAACAGTGTCGCTATCCCGCTCATGAACGCCGGCATCCATGTCCTGTCCTATCGCCCCAGAGGCATCAGGGACCCCAAGGTCGCCTATAGCCAGATGAAACAGATGGAAGACATCCACGCGATGATAAACTGGGTCGTCGCGAACGCAGGCGCCAACAAAACAGCGCCGTTCGGTCCCCCGCTGCGTCTCGACCCCGAGCGGATCGCTCTTTTCGGAATGAGCGGAGGCGGCGGCAATCTTTCCTATGCCGTTTGCGCCGAATCCAAACACGCAAATTTTGCGATCGCGGTTGCCACCGGAAACATCGAGTGGGCGCTGCGTCCTGATAATCTCGAAAAATTGCGCCCCATGTTCAACAGGATAAAAGAAACCACGCGCGGGCGCCATGATTATGAAGCCTGGATGCTGGCGATGACGCCTGAAGAGGTCAAGAGCACGAGCCTTATCAATATCGCTCCTAAACTCGTTTCCGAGCATCTGCTGCTGCTCGGAGGATATAATGACATGACGGCGCCGATCGCCATGCATCATAACCTGATCGCCAAAGCTTTGCAGGATGCCGGTGTAAAGGATTTTACATCTCGGGTACTGGAAACCGATCATGGATTTACTACGAAGCGTTATGCGCTTCCTCGCGTGATGATAGCATGGTTGCACCAGCGCGGTTTCTAGACGCGGATATGACATGAAATTTTTTCCAGGGGCTCGTCATGGATAAGCTGTGGGCAGATATTGATAGTGCGTTCGATGATTTCCCTTTTCGCGATCCGGAATTTCCTCTTTCCGCCTCGCCCGTCATCGTCGATACTGAAAAAGGCACACTTTTCGGCGACCTGACGATGGCTGGCGGGCCGGGGACGAAAGGAACCGTCATTCTGACGCCGCCGATGGGCGATGGCGACGATCTGGCAAGCCTGATCGTGCCGCTGACCTATGCCGGAATTCACGTTCTGACGTTCAAGCCTCGCGGGACATCCCGCGAAGGTGAGGCATATTCGATGCCGAAAGCCGTCGATGACGTGCATTCGATCATAAGCTGGATCGTGGCCAATTCGGGGCCTGACAAGGTCTCCTCGGCAGGTCTCGGTCTTTGTCTCGATCCGAGCCGCATCGCGCTTTGCGGCATCGGGGACGGCGGGGCCAATGTCAGTGTTGCGGCCTGCGCCGAGTCCAGCACCGCCAATTACGTGATTGCCGTTGCGCCGGGCAATCTCGATGCCCAGCTAAAGCCCGAAGTCTTTGCGAAAGCCAGACCATCCATGCGCGCGCTGAAAGAGGCTACTCTTGGCGAGATCGACATGGAAGCATGGTATGATGCGCTTACGGCAGCCAATAAAGCGCGCCTGAGCGTGATCCAGCAGGCCCCCAAACTGGTGGACAAGCATATATTGCTGCTGGGGGCGAAGCGGGACACGGTATCGCCCATTGCCACCTGCCATGAACCCAATGCGCGCGCCTTGCGCGCTGCGGGTGCCAGGCATTTGACCGAGGTGGTGCTGGATACGGATCATCTTTTCCTGACGAAACGTTATGCCCTTGCTCGTCAGGTCATCACCTGGTTGCGAACCGAGGGCGGGTTTTGACGAAGAGATAGGGCGCATCGCCACGTCCGGCGCACAGCGTCTGCCGTTCCACCGATATCGTCTACGATAAATAAAGCTATTGATTGAGAGGAGTATCCGGATGGTCGCGCACAGAAAAATGGCGATCGGCTGGTTGATGGAGCCGGCCGGCACTCATGCAGCGGGGTGGCAGCAGTTTGCGGGTCAGCGCGACATCGCAAACGACATCGATCATTTCGCCAAAATGGCGCGAGAAGCCGAAGCGGCCAAGCTCGACTTCATTTTTCAGGCGGATTCGATGTCGATCCGGCCCGGTCCGATCGATTCGGTCGCGCGGCACATAACCTATTCGAACATGCTGGAGCCATTTACGCAAATGGCTGCGCTGTCGCAGGTGACATCCCGGATCGGCCTTGTGTCCACCGCCTGCACAAGTTTCTGGGAGCCATTCAACCTCGCCCGCCTTGCGTCATCGATCGATCATATCAGCGGCGGTCGCTTTGGGTGGAACATCGTCACTGGCAGGCATCCGCTGGCGGCCCCCAATTTCGGCGTCGATAAGATCATGCACGCCGATCGGTACAAAAGCGCCCACGAATTTACCGAAGTGGTCCTTGGCCTTTGGGACAGTTACGAAGACGATGCTTTCTGTCGTGATCCCGAGTCAGGTTATTATTTCGATCCGGCGAAGATTCATGTCCTCAATCATGAAGGCGAATTTTTCAAGGTTCGCGGCCCGATGAATCTGGGAAGGCCGCCGCAAGGCCGTCCGGTGCTGGTCCAGGCGGGGTCTTCCGGCGATGGCAAGGAGTTTGCCGCCCGGTTCGGGGAGGTGCTTTTCACACAGATCGGCACGATCGAGAAAGCCCGCGAATTTTACGACGACATCAAGGAACGCATGGCCAAATATGGGCGCGAGCCGGACGAAGTCCGCGTTCTCACTGCCTGGAGCGTCGTTGTTCGCGACACTGTTCAGGAGGCCGAAGAGGCCTATGCCGAATTGCAGGAAAAACTGCATCCAGACCTTATAAAGCACACCGTTTCATTTGATCTCGAAACGGACGTCATGGACCTCGAACTGGACGATTACGTCACCCTGGACCGGCTTCCTGCAGACGCCAATTCAAGCAAATCGGGCGATGCATTGCTTCGGGAATGGCTCACGGAAAGACCGATGACGGTGCGCGAAATCTATCATAAATTCTCGCAGAACCGTTCCGGATTGAAGATTTGCGGGGATGCCAAACAGGTCGCCGACTTCATGGAAGAATGGTTCAATGCCGGCGTCAACGACGGCTTCATGCTGCTTTTCCCGCTTTATTCGGGCATGCAGGACTTTGGCAGGCTGGTTATCCCGGAGCTTCAGCGCCGGGGGCTGTTCCGTCACGAATATGAAGGCCGCACACTTCGCGAGCATCTCGGTCTCAAACGTCCCCCTCACCGCACCTGGAGCTGACGTCCCGGCTTCAGGCGTTGCCTGCCCCCGCTGTGGGGGAGCAGCGCCGCCAATCATGGCGACGGCGCAACGCCGGAGCGCGGGCGTAAGAGGCGCGCTAGAGAGGGCATGATCCGATTCCGTTCGATCGGATCATGCCTTAAGTCCGGGCTGCAACGACAGGGAACCCGGCGATCGCTTCCCGCTCGAAGGCGGAGCGTATCCAGCACAGCAGTAACACGCCCGTTCCGGTGAGCGAGGCGCCGACGATCGCCAGCCCTCCGCTCAGGCCGATGGCGTCGCTCAAACCACCGACCGTCGGGATCAGCACCGGAGACGCGCCTGCGCCGAGTATCGTGTTCCCCATGTACAGCAACGCCACAAACGTCCCCCTCATCCGGGCGGGCGCGACTTCCTGCATGGAAACCACGATGTTCAGGCCGCCACCCACCGATCCGGTGAGGCCCAATCCCAGCACCGCCAGTCGCAGATGCGGGTCGGACAGCATCGGGCCAAACGCCAGCGACACGCATGCTACGGCCAGAAATACCGCCGTCACCAGGATGACGGCATCCATACGCCCTCTCGCTCTCACACGGGCGGTGATCCAGGGCGCCCCCATCACGCCGACCACACTCGCCACGAGGATGATCGGGCCAAATGCCGATCCCGCCTCTACTGCGGACCAGCCAAAATCCCGTTTGAGCGACTCCATCGACCAGTAAAGAAGCCCGGAGGTACATCCTGCCGCGAACGAGCAGGTGAAAAACAGGCCGAGATACATTTTCTTGCGCGACAGGATCTGTTGCACGACGTCGCCCTTGACGGGCGCGGGCGCCATGCCACGCTCGGTCACCCGCAGTGGTTCACGAACGATCATCCAAAAAAGGATGGCCAGGGTCAGGCAGGGCAAACCGACCGCGATCAGCACGACTTGCCAGGTCTCCATGTCGATCTGGACGCCGCTGGCTTTGACGGATTCTATCCCGGAAATAATCAGGGCGCCGCCGGAAAACGCCAATGGCGGTCCAATCAGGCCCGCAGTACTGTACAGGCTGGCCGCCAGACTGCGCTTCTCCCGCGGGAATAGATCTCCGATCATCGAATGTGCAGCGGGCGTCAGAACCGCTTCGCCTGCGGCGAGTCCAAGCCGGAGCACCAATAATGCGGCGAAGCTGCCGGCAAAACCCGATGCGATGGTGCAAAGGCACCAGATGATCGCGCCTGTGACGACCAGCATCTTGCGGTTGCCCTGATCGGCAAAACGGCCCGCCGGCACCCCCAGAACGGCGTAGACGGACGCAAATGCCGTGCCGATCAGCAAGCCAATCTGAACATCGCTAAGTTGGAACTGGGTTTTAATCGGGCCGATCAGCAGGATGAGAATATTTCGATCAATGAGCGACAGTGTATAAAGCGCTGACAGCAGCGCGAGAACCAGCCAGGGACGCGAGCCAGCGGCCAAAGATGCGGGCGCCTGGCCGCCGACAGGTTCGAGCATTTTTCTTCTCTCCATCGCCTTATTTGCAGTCATATTATCGGTGACAGGCTGCATTGGCTGCGCTTGAGCCTATCGCAACCAGCGGAAAGGCAAAAGCTTTTCATTAACATCACCTGCGCTTGCGCGACGCTTTTACCTGCTTACCAATTTCGCTGGTCTCCACGAAAGGCACGCCGCCGCGGATCCCGAATATCTCGCCACCGCTTGCTCCGGGGCATTTGACGGCCCCGATCGATAGGTCACTTCAACAATGCGGCTTTTAAACGGAAGGCCGCTTGGGTCGCCACGAGATTTCATGGGCCATGTTCAGAGCAGATAGTCGCCTCGATCGACAATCATTTGCGCACCATTGACATAGCGGGACGCATCGGAGGCAAGAAATACGATGACATGCGCATATTCCTCCGGAAGCCCCAATATTCCCTCGAGATTGGGTCTGTGTTCCGGGTCCAGTTCCGCGACCCGCTGCGCGACCATGGGTGTGTCGATCCCGCCCGGATGCACAGTGTTACAGCGGACGGGATAACCCATCTGTCGGCAATAGCCTGTTATAGCCGTACACATCGCCGCTACAGCACCTTTTGATGCGGCATATGATAAAAGGTCTGGAACATATCGCTGTATCGACGTCGAAGCGATATTAATAATAGATCCTCCGCCGTTGTCCTTCAACAGCGGAAGCGAATACTTTACCCCCAGCATAACGCCTTCGACGTTAACCGAGAAAATTTTCCGCATCGACAGGATATCCGTGGTCTCTACATTGCCATTGATGCAAATGGCTGCATTGTTGATGAGGACATCTAGACGACCGAAGCGATTTTCGATGGTCTTGATAATCTCGGCCCAGCTGGCTTCGCTTGATACGTCGTGCTTCAGATACAGTCCGCCACATTCCTCAGCGACCTCTGTGCCATCTAACAGATCAGCGATGATGACATGCGCGCCTTCCTTGCTCAGTGCATGAGCGTCCGCAGCTCCAAAGCCTCTGGCGCCCCCCGTGACCAACGCCACTTTGTCGTTGAGGATTCCCATGTCTTTCTCCCTGCCAGTTGGCTAACGCAAGCGGCTTAGTGGACGGCTATCGTCCCCCTTTATGCCCGTCAAGCATTGCAGAGGCTGTGGACGGCAAGCCGTAAATCGGCATCGCCATCCCAGCTTCGACTATAAGAGCGGCATCGCGATTACCGGGCCTTCGGCTGCATCCGCAAGGGTGAAGTCACCGTTAGCGCCCGCTTCGACGGCAGTAATTTTACGATACTGGCGTTTCTTCGCCTCGGCTCGGGGCGGCGTCGTCCGCCTCCAGTTCCGGGATGATCCTGCTCGCGATCAGTTCGAGGCTTTTCCAGGAAAATGCCGGATCGATGCCGGAGATCAGCGGGTTGATCACGACATGGCGACCAAGATCGCGTTGTGCGCGGCAATAGGACAGCCCGTCTTCGGGCGTGAAGATGAGATAGTTGCCCGAGTTGCGCAGGGCGTCGGCAGAATCTGCGGGTTTCTGGTGCAGGACCTGACCCGTCTTTTGTGCATTCGCCGCATAGGAGTTGGTTTCATGCAGCGCGAACGGGGCAAGCTGCGCCCACGCCTCGTCGGGGTCCTCCGCGATATGGATGACGGCGGAGCCGGGACCGTGGATCACCCGGCCCGGAGTCTTGCCATATTCGACGCAGGCACGATGATATTCTTCGACGAAATCGGCGCGGTAGGACATGGGATAGTAGCCATCGCCATAGCGCGCGGCCCGGCGTGCGGCGGCAAGGACGCCGCCACCGATGAACAGCTTTGGCCCGCCCGCCTGCACCGGAGACGGCGTTACGTGAATTTTGCGGCCGTCATATTCGAACCTCTCGCCCTTCAGCGCGCGCCCAAGCGCATCGAGCTTGTCGTCCATCAGTTGGGCGCGATCCTTGAGGCTCACGCCGAACATTTCGAATTCCGAGGGCATGTAGCCAAGCCCGAGCGTCACATCCAGGCGACCGTTGCTGACGATGTCCACCATGGCGCAATCTTCCGCGATCCGGATAGGATCGTGGAGCGGCAGGATGATCGCCGAGGGCTGAAACCGGATGCGGGACGAACGGCTCGCCATCGCCGCGGCGATGATGAGCGGCGACGGGTTGACGTTGTCGAGCGTACCATGATGCTCGGTTAGTTCAACCCGGTGAAAGCCCCGCTTGTCGGCCCATTCGACCTGTTCGATGGCGGCGCGCACCAGTTCGGCGGAACCGCGCCCGAACGCCGGGCTTCGCAAATCATATCGCAGCCAGAATTCCATCATGTCGCACACTTTTCTCGAAAAAAGGGTCCTCGCCGGCACTGATGCGGGCCGGTCAATCCATATAGGCTGCAAAGCGATCGATATAGGGAGCAAAGGCCGAGCGGATTTCCGCCTCGCTCATGCCGATCTCGTCGGCCGAGTAAGAGGTTCGCCCGTGCTTGTCCCTCGGATTGCGGTCCTCCCACGCCTGGATATTCGCCTGCGATGCTTCGGTGAAATCCATTTCGAGAAAATCGTAGATTTTCCTGGCGACGGCCTCCCCCCCTTGGGTGACTTCGCGGAAGCTCAGGTCCAGGACCGGCGCGTCGGGATTGGCGTCGCGCCATCGGATGTGGTCGATTGCCTGCTGGGAACAGGCCGCCAGCATTTCCGAAGCCAGATGCTGACTGGTATCGACCTGCGAATACATTTTGCGGACGGCCATCGTCGTATGGGTGACGGACGGCATGCATTTCACGGGATCGCGATGGGTGATGATAAACCTCGGATTCTTGTGAATGCGGGTGAGCCGCGCTTCGGCGCCAAGATGGAAGGGGTTCTTGAACAGCCAGGGCTTGTGCCGGTCCGACGGAAATTGCCATTGAAGATATCGTATCGCCGCCATGAAATAGTCGAATGCCGGCTGCTGATCGGCATGGCCGAGCCATTCGATGAAGTCCGTGACGCCGGTGATCCCAAAGTTCAGCGTTTCGCGGAATGTGCTTTCCATCAGGAAGCAATCTTCTTCAGGCTCCTCGGCGTGCATCGGGTGCCATTTGGCTATGTCGGGCGAAACAGCGTACATCCATTTCTCATAGTCATAGGTCTGGCGGATGCGTTCGGCCCTGCCGGCATCCGGCATGTTCGGGATCCGGGCAAATCGCGACGTGCTCCACAGGCGCAGGACCTGAAAATCGTCCGAAGCGCCCAGGAGCCGCTGCAACTTCGTGCTCCCCGTGCGGGGGAGGGATGCGATGATGACCGGCGAGCCGATATCCTCATCCGCTATCTCGGGATGGTTTTTAAGATCCTCGGCGAACCACAAACGGTTGACCAGAATATTGAGGAACCGTTCTTTCAGATCATTCGCACGATCGTCGCGTATCAGATTGGACCTGTTGATGCCCTCTATCAATACGGTCAGCCCCTCCATGAAGTCGTCGGGACCGAAATCAGAGAGACCCGTCCGATCCCTCGCCGTGGCAAGAAGATCGTTGACGTCGAACATGGCCATTCCACTCTCCAATATTATAGCTCTTTTTTGAAATATGGAGCCGGATGGTCATCTGCTCTTCCATCCGGCGCGGGCGTCGTTCTACCATCGCCGCCTTAGCTGAACCGCCCTGCGCCGGGTGCGGATCGCCGCATCCCGCTCCTGCGCTGTGACCCTTTCCGTATCGGCGGGAAGATGCCACAAAATATCCGCGATCCTGACCTTTGTGACATGGGGGGTGGGGTAATCGGATGCGTCCGTCCAGCGCCCGTAGACGAACCCATTGGAGCGTCCCACGGTGTCGAGCCAGTTGGGCACGCCGGGGTCCTGCGCGGACACCACGATCCGGAGCTTGCCGTCGCTGTCGATCCGCGCGGTGTGACCGTTCAGGCTGGAGTGACGGTTGACCCAGTCGATCGACTGCCAGAAATCATCGGTCAGATGGAAGCCCCAATAGGCGCATCGTTCCGGCACATCGGACAGGATGATAAGGGCCTCGTCGTCGGCCAGCTCGAACATGCCCTCGACGAACGCCTGGTTCGCCAGCCCCCCGTAATTTGAATAGTCCTTGCAAGTGAGGCTGTTGGGCGGCGCCGCCCGCAAATGCCGGGTCGGCGGACCATCGAAGCTGACGGTGCCGTAGGCCTCGATATATTTTGAGATTTTGCCAAGGGCCTCGTCGATGTCGCGCGCGGATCGCCTCGGTCGCGCGGCCGGCACATCCAGACGTTGAATGGCGAAGCGGCCGTCGATTTCGTTGACCCAGTCATAGTGGCGCTGTCGGGCGATCACGGCGGTCACGCCCGGCTCCAGCTTCCACCAGTCGCCTTCATATCCCGGCGGGCGCTCGGGGCTGAGCAGGATTTCGAACGATCCATCCTCGCCCAGCGTCGCTGAATCGAGATCGAAAACGCCCTTGGAACTGCCGACGAGCGATGTCGGATCGTCGATCATCCGCGCCACCGAACCGACATCCCCGCCCAGTTGCAGCGAGGCGACGCGGGCAGTCCCGCGAAACCCCGTAATCTGGTAGATTCCGCGATCCTCGATGACCGCCTGGTTGAGCGTATCATCCGGATTGGGGAAACCCTGCCCATATATATGATTATAATAGGACAGGAATTCGGGATATTGCGGGTCGCTGACCATGAACAGATAGCCCACGGATATCTGCGAATAAAGGAATTGATACAGGTCGGCTTTCCACTGTGCATCATGCGACCGTGCCGAGAGCGCCGCGATTTTTTCGGCCAGCGGGGCCAATTGCTCCATATAGCCGCGCCATGCGGGAAAACCGATGGTCTCTGTTCCGGCAGAATCATTCGTCATTTAAAATCATCCCCTGCCGCGAACATATGAGCAAAGCGAGCGTCGGGTTGCGGGACGTCAGGCGTCATATGCCACGCCTTCTCATTGTGAGGGGAGCGATCCGATTTTCCGGCGGATCTCGGGGATGACATAATCCATGAGATACTGCGCGCGCGGATAGGTGCTCGCAATCGGCTCACCCGGCCCGCTGCTCATCAGGAAGAGCACTTCATCGACGATGGGGTTCGCGGTAATCGCCTCGACAATTTCGGAAACAGCCTTTGCGCCGTCCCAAACCCTGTACAAATCTATATCGACCGCCTGCTGGATCGTCTCGAAGCGTGGATGCTGCACGAACCCGCGATCGACATAGATGTTCACATAATTGAGCGCATATTGCTCCAACTCCGCAACCGCTCGTTCGGGATCTTCCGCGATGAGGGCGACCTGCGCGGCGATCGCCGTGCCCGTGCGTCCATATTCTTTCAGGGCAGCGACATAGGTCGGCAAATGCGCATTATTGCTGGAGAGAAAACCGTCACCGAGCAACGCCGCCCGCCTGATGGCTGGCTCCGCAACGCCTCCGATCAAGATTCGCGGCGGATCGGCAGGGACCGGCGTCACCGCGATTTCAGGCATTTTGAACCTTTTTCCCTCGAACGCGAACGGTTCGCCCGTCCACGCGCGACGAACGAAATCGACCGTATCTTCCATCAAACTCGGCCGGTGGCGCATGTTGACGCCGAATGCTTCGAATTCCTTTTCGCTGTAACCCATGCCGATGCCGAGGTCATATCGCCCCTCCGACAGAACGGACACCATGGCCGCTTCCTCGGCGAGACGCAGGGGGTGATACAAAGGAGCAAGCGTCACGCAACTGCTCAGACGCACCCGTTTGGTGCGCATGGCGGCCGCGGCGGTCATGACGAGCGGCGAAGGACACAGCCCATCGAAATGATGCTCGTTGAACCAGACCGAATCGAAGCCGATCGATTCCGCCCAGGCCACATGATCGAGCGTCTCTGCCCAGTGACGCTCATACCCCCGGCGCGACGGATCGGTCGCAGTGGCGCGGTCGTTATCCAGATAGGTGTACACCGCCCCGAACCGCAGCGTCTTGGGGGCAACCGCTTCGTTAGCCAATTCGGGCATCAGCTTCCTCCGGCCTATGGGCTGTTCCAGCCTTTTGAAGATCGTATGCGGCGGACTGGACGTCGTATCAAGGGCTTAACACTGCCCACGTTTCAACGGTCAATCCCGGCACTAAGGCATGTTGCCTCACAAGCCTTTTATGCTGGAGAAGCTGTGCCATTCCCAGGCAGCGGCGGGGGCGCGGGTCATTTTCGGATCTGCGGCGCCCGTTGCGAGGGATCGCTCGGGGAGAAAATCACATGACGAATTTCGTTGGTACAGTCTGGGCGGAAACGCTTTTCGGTACATCCGCCATTGATAACATCAAGGCCCTCGGCGGCAACGACATCGTCTGGGCCGGCGCGGGCGACGATTATGTCGAAGGCGGCGACGGCAACGACACGCTTTACGGCCAGGCAGGCAACGACTTCCTGAAGGGCGGCAATGGCGCCGACATATTGGACGGCGGCGATGGCGACGACAAGCTCGACGGCGGCATCGGCGACGATAGGCTGATCGGCGGCCTCGGCAACGACATCTTCTCCGGCGGCGAAGGCAATGACCGGATCGATGGCGGCGATGGCTATGACCAGATCCTGGGCGATGCAGGAAACGATACGATCATTGCTGGCGCAGGCCGCGACTATATAGACGGCGGCTATGGCGACGATCTCATCTATGCGGGCGATGGCGACGACGGCTTCTTTAATGAAATCAATCCCGCGACCGGAAAGCTGACCACGCAGGCCGTGGGCGGCGGCGCGGGCAACGACACGATTTACGGCGAGGGCGGCAATGACCGGCTAAAGGGCCAGTCGGGCGACGATCGCGTTTATGGCGGCATCGGCAATGATTTCGTGGATGGCGGCGACGGCAATAATTATCTCGACGGAGGCGCTGGCAACGATGTGCTCTCGTCCGAATATGGCGTCGACATTCTGGTCGGCGGCGATGGCAACGACAATCTTCAGGCGGGCGCCGGCAATGACAATCTGTCGGGCGGCAACGATGCCGACTCCATGAATGGCGAGGACGGCAACGATATCATGAGCGGCGGCAGCGGCGATGATCTGCTGCTCGGCGGCGGCGGCAACGACATGATGTATGGCGACGGCGGATTCGACAAGCTGATGGGAGAACTGGGCAGCGACCATCTATGGGGGGGCGCTGGCGCTGACTGGTTCTGCTTCAAGGGCGCAGGCGCGCTCGACGGCGGCGACGTGATCGAGGATTTTCAGGACGGCAGCGATCGCATCGTCATCGAAAAGCTGGGCGTCAGCAGCTACAATTCCAGCGGCGCACCGGGGACCATCTTCGCGCATGATCTCGCCAACGGCAATGTGGGTCTCGATGTCTTCACGTCGTCTGGCAGCAAATTCATGATCGAAGTGGCGGACCCGACCGCGACGCTGACCGCCCGCAATTTTTCGGCCTCCGACTTTTTTCTGGTCTGACGGGCGGCGAGTCCCGGTGCACCGGCACGCCTTGCCGGGACTCGCTCCCCATTACTTCGCGCGCTGACGCGCATATGATGAAAAGTTCCGGCTCTGAAGTCGGGATTTTGCAGATATATTCCCAGAGTGTGAGGCCGCTGAGTTTCGGAGCGGTATGCGAAATCGCAGGCGTGTATAATTCGCCGAGGTGCGTGCGCAGTTGATCGCGGCTGTTGTAATGGACGCGTTTGACGGTAGCTTGTCGAAGCGCGTTTGCCGACCTCTCGCCAGGCCCGCGTTGCGGCAGTCCAAGAAGAATTCCCTGTTGAATTGCCAACGGAATGGGCGTTGTCTTTCAACACAGGCCTAATGGGAGCAAAGCCGTGGACCAGATCGAAACGACGGCCAGTGCCCAAGACAGTCGATATCGAAAGGTCCCGGCCACGTGCAAAGTCTGTCTCGGCACCTGCGGAACGATCCTGACGCTCGACGACAACGACCGGATCGTTGGCATCGCGCCGGACAAGGAGCATCCTTTGACGCGCGGTTACGCCTGTTTCAAAGGGTTGCAGACCGATCTTTATTCGCGCCCCGATCGCTTGCTACATCCGCTAAAGCGTATGCCCGACGGGTCGTTCCAGCAGATCAGCGCCGAGCAGGCGCTCGATGAGATCGCGCAGAAGCTTTCGGACCTGCTGACCAGCGATGGGCCCGACGCCATAGCCAGCTATTATGGCACCGGAACGATGGGGAATGTCTTGAGCGCCCCCGTGCTGCGGTCGTGGATGCAAGCCATCGGATCGCAGGCGCTGTTTTCGAGCATGACGATTGACCAGCCGGCAAAATGGGTGACACCAGAGCGGCTGGGGGCCTGGCACGCGGGCAAGCACCGGCTTCCCGATTCCGACGTCTTTTTGATCGGCGGATCAAATCCCGTCACCTCCCATCTTCTCTATGGCGGGCTGTTTGCCAACCCGCTCGCCGAACTGAAAGCCGCCAAAGAGCGCGGCATGAAATTGATCGTGATCGATCCACGGCGTTCGGAAACCAGCCATTATGCCGACATCGCCTTGCAGCCCTTTCCGGGCGAGGACGCCACCGTCGTTGCCGGCTTGATCCGCATCATCCTGACCGAGCGCTGGGAAGACAGGCCCTTCTGCGACGATTATGTGCAGGGGCTGGACGCCCTGCGCGCGGGCGTTGATCCGTTTACGCCCGCCTATGTCGAAAAACGCGCGGGCGTCCCGGCAGACCAGCTTCATGCCGCCGCCCGGATGTTCGCAAAAGAGGCCCGTCGCGGGGCCGCCTATACCGGCACCGGACCCAATATGGCGCCGCACGCCAATCTTGCCGAACATCTTTATGAAGTGTTGAATGTCATTTGCGGACGCTTCAACCGCGCGGGTGATCCGGTAATCAATCCGGGTGTCCTCGTGCCCCGGACGGCTCTGCGCGCCGAGGTGACTGCGCCATCGCGCAGTTGGGAAACGGGCAAGAAAAGCCGCGTTCGCAATGTCGGCATGCTTGCCGGCGAAATGATGTCGCCCGTCCTGCCCGACGAAATTCTGGCGCCGGGACCAGGAAATATCCGGTCGCTTTTCGTGCTTGCCAGCAACCCGGCCAGCGCTTTCCCCGACCCGCCCAAGGTGATCGAAGCGCTCAAGGCGCTGGACCTGCTGGTGGTGATCGACCCGAATTTCAGCACTACGGCGCGATTTGCGCATTATATCCTGCCGCCGAAACTCAATTACGAAATGGCGACGATCCCCGATTATGAAACGTTCCGTTATTTCCAGCCCTATTCGCAATATTCGCCCGGTCCGGCCAGACCCCCGGCAGGCTCCGCCGTCCTGGACGAGCATTACATCTTCTGGGCTTTGGCCAAGAGGCTGGGGAAACAAATGCAATTCAACGGCGCGCCCCTGGACATGACGCAAGCCCCGAGCGTCGACGATATGCTCGACATCATGACCCGCGACGCGCAAATTCCGCTGTCCGAGGTGCGGAAATATCCGCACGGCCATATATTCGCGGTCGCGCCGCAATGCGTCGAGCCTGCAACCAACGACGCGCGCTTCGCTGTTTTTCCTGACGATGTCGGGATCGAACTGAGCGAAGTCGCGGCCGAATCCTTCGACGAAGAAGGCCGCAAGGTGGAGCATGGAACGGCGTTCACGCATCGCCTCACCTGTCGGCGGATGCGAAATGTCATGAACTCGGTCACCTATCTCCCCGCGACGCGCAAACGCCATCCCTTCAACGCGGCCTTCGTGCATCCCGCCGACCTCGCGGCGCTCGACGTGAAATCAGGGGCGGAGATCGAGATCACATCCGCTCACGGCACGATAACGGGGATCGCCATGCCCGACGACCGGCTGAAACCGGGCACCGTGTCGATGACGCACGGGTTCGGCGGATTGCCCGAGGATCACACGCCCGTTCATAACGGCGGAGCCAATGTCGCGACCCTCATCAGCCTGGAGAAAAACCTGGATAATATCACGGCCATGCCCCGGTTGTCGGCGATCCCGGTGAACCTGCGCAAAAAGGGGACTGTGGCGTGAACGACCACTTGGCCCGAAGCTGGATATCAAGGATTTCGACCGATTTCCCGCGCAACAGGATAACGGGCCTCTCAGGCGGAAAATTTCCGAGCAATCTGGTCGATATGGCGGGCAAGAGGGCCGGGGGCAGATAGAAACGGAGAATGATCGCCGGGCATTGTCACGACCACGCTGCACGGCAAAGCCGCCTGCATTCTGCGCTGGAGGGCCAAGGGCACGATGCGATCTTCTGCGCATTCGATATAGGCGCGCGGGATGCGGCCATAATGGTCGTCGGTGAGTAGCAGCGGCGACCCGATGACCTGCTCGGGCTGGGGGCGCAGCCGTTCAATGGCCATTGCGGCAAGATCGGGCGGCGTGTGGCCATAAAGAAGGTGGATTGTCGCGGCGGCCGGATCGGGGAAATCCCGCGCGGTCTTTTCGGCGATTTCCAGCACTTCGGGACAGGCCGAAAGGAGCGTCTCGCCAGTGGGGATCATGATCGCGCTCAGGTAGATGATGCCTTGAACCTGCCCGGAAACGCGCTCCGCGCCCTGGGATACGGCCGTGCCGCCTATGCTGTGGCCGACCAGAATTACGGGGTTTTGGGCCGACCGAACCGCCCCGGCGACGGCTTCCGCCCAATCATCGGCGGTTACTTCATGGGCCGGGCTGTTGTCCGCGCCTTGCCCCGGCAGGTCGATCGCCCGGACCGTATGACCTAAATCGACAAGGAGCGGGGTGACGAGATCCCAGCACCACGCGCCGTGCATAGACCCATGAACAAGCACGATATCAGCCATATGTCACCTCTACTCGATCAGGGCCATTATAGCTCCTTTCGCAACGGTGGCGACGCCCATTACGCGCCGGTGCGCATGAGCGAAGTGACAGGACTTCTGGCGCTCCGATCCCGACTTTGAACGAGCCTGCTGGTGCTGGTCCTCACAGCCGCGCACGACCGCAGCGATCGCACTATTCGTCTACCCCGAGGCGCTTGGGTCGCCCATTGCAGAGCAATTGCGCGACGAGCCAGCCGACAACGGCATAGGCCCCAAGCCAGATCAGGAAAGCCGCGCCATTCCCGGTCAATATGTAGAAGCCTCCGGGTGCGAAGCTGGCGGCAGCGAGCGCACGGCGGGTCCTCGTTCCATAGACTGCGCCCGGCAGCTTGAGCGTACGCCTTCGCTTGGGATCATGCAGGCAAAGGAGGAGGATGAGGACGGCAGAGACGATGCCGGACGCCAGGAGCGCTACGGTCATGCGCGCGCCTGTCGGGCGGGCTTCGCCGTCCCCCGATGCTCCGGCCGGGCGGCCCGCCATTGCCATAGCATCGCAGCCCCCGCGAGCAGCAGCGCCATATCCAGAGCGACGATGATCGGCTGCCCTGCCACGATCGCGGTCGACCATCCGGGGCCGCCGATCAGCAGCCGAAGCGGCGGCAGCGCGATCATGATGACGGCGGTCGCATGTTGCAAAATTTGCGCGATCGCCGCTCTAGATGGCCACAGCAGGCCGGCGCCGATGAGGATGGTCGAGACGATCAGGAAGCCCGCCGGCGTCCAGTACACCGCGCTGCCCAGCGGCATGGCGAGCAGAAAGATCGCCGCAGTGGCCAAGAGCGCGAGGGGCAGGCCCAGCCCCACAATGACCGCAAGCCGGTCGAGCCAGTCCAGCGGACGGCCGCTCTCCTGGCGGCGTACGAGCCACAGGCGAATGCCGGTATAAGTGACATAGCACATCGCAAAGCCCAGCCCGAACCAGATCGCCTTGGACAGCAGCCCCCAGAAATTGCCGAAGTGCAGCGGCGACATGATCCCGGCCAGTGTTCCGCCGACGGACGGCTTGGTGCCGATCAGCGGCTTGACCCCCTCGAAGCGGGCGGTGGCGCCATCGTAGAGGAGGCTGACGGGGGAAAGCGCGCCGTCTTTGGGCGGATGGAAGGTCGTGACCTTGGCATCGGCGCGGCCGAAATTCTCGATGCTGACGAAGGTCGGGAGTGCGCCTGCGCGCGCGAAGGCATCCCTGCCGATCTGGTCGAAATTGCCGACGGCGACCGGCCGGCTATCCACTTTGCCGGGGTTGCCGAACACGGCCTCCTGCAACGCCTGCACATCGCCGCCAAAGGCCGCCATCGCGACGATGGGGACGCCGATCGTGCCGAAAAAGGAGAAAAAGCTGCCGGTGAAGGCCAGGATGAAGGCGAAAGGCAGGCTCCATGTCCCCGCAACGCTATGGCTGTCGCGGTGGATCAGGACGGGGTTTCCCTTGCGCCGCAGCGTGAAAATGTCCTTGAACAGATGGCGGTGGATCAACATGCCGGAGACGGCCGCGACCAGCATCGACAGGCCGAGAATGCCCGTCAAAAGCAGCCCCCATGGATTGGGCACGTGCAGCCGAACATGGGTGTCGACCAGAAAGGCGCTCAGCGCATTGTCGTTGCGGGGACCGAACACCTCTTCTCCGGTGCCGGCCTGTTCGTGGAGGACGCGGCCATCCTTCCCCACCGTGTAGAAGATGCCACGGCTGATCTGTTCGCTATCCTGCATTTCATGCCGGTGGAAGAACAGGCCAAGGTCATGATCGCCGACCTCGAACAGATCGACGCCCTCATGATATTTCTTGGGCACGCGCGTACCCAGCGTGCGCAGGGTATCCGCTATCGGTCGCTCGAAGGCGGATTGCCGCGCGACGTGGCCCGCCGACCAGATGCCGATCTCTTCGGCGAACACGGCAGCCGTGCCGGTCAGCACGACCGCGTACAGCAGCAGCCCCAGCAGGATGCCGGACCAGCCATGGACCGCGACCATCGCCTTGGTTTCCGTCTTGGGCAGGTGGATCATCGGCCAGCCTTCTCCTGCCGCGACGGGCTATCGAGGAATGTATGAGCGATCAGGGCGGCATGACCGGCCAGCAGCAGCAGCGCGACCAGCGCCACGCGGCCCAGCCGCCGGTCAAGGCAGGCATGGAAGAACAGCCCCGCCCACATCAGCGGCACCAGCACCAGCGGCAGCACCAGATTGTCGATCCCCGCCGCGCCGCCCGGCAGCCACAGCGCCATGCCCGCCATGACCACGAGCGACACGATCACCGCGCCCGGCCCGGCCAGCGCTATGCGGGTCCATCGCTGTGCTTGCGGCGTCATCGTCCCTCTCAATATTTCAGGCTGATCGTGCCGAGAATCGTGCGTGGCGCGCCATAATAGCCCTGATCGTAATTGAGCGCGGTCAGATATTTGACGTTGGTCACATTCTTGAGATTGGCGCTGATCGCCAGATTGTCGGTGATCTTGTAGCGCGCGAGCAGATCAAGCAGGGCATAGCCTTTTTGCTCGATCCGCACCTGCTGTCCGGTCGTGATCGAGAGGATGCCGGCGGGTTCCAGATAAGTCCTGCTCTGATACTGCATCGACGCGCCCAGCTTGAGCGCCGGAAGCGACGGCGGCGCGTAGGTGATATTGAGACGCGCCGTGTTGCGCGGCACGAAGGTGCGCACGGGGCTGCCGGTTTCGATCCGGTCGACGCGCATCACCGTATAGCCGCCCGTCGCCTGAAGCCCCGGCGCGAGCTGACCGCCAAATTCCGCTTCGATGCCCTGCGACTTCGCGTTGACCTCGGTAAAGATGCTCTGGCCGATGGACGGATCGAAGCCCGCCGCATTGGCGAGATGGCGCTGGCGGCTCTGGAACACGGCAATGCTGGCGTTCAGCCGGCCGTCGAACCAGTCGCCCTTCACGCCGCCTTCCATATTGTCGCCGGTGACGGGCCGGATCAACGCGCGGTCGCTCGTCGTCGACGTCTGCGGGTTGAAGATCGTCGCATAGCTTGCATAGGCGCTGATATTGGAGGCTAGGTCGAACGTCGCGCCGACGAAGGGCAAGGCCCGCGTCTTGTCGTAATTCATATAGGCGCCGTAGGAGAAACCCTTGCTGGTCGCATGGGTCACATTGACGCCGATCATGACCTTGAGCGGATCGGCCAGTTGCAGCCGCACGAGACCATAGGCCGTTTCCCGCTTGGTCGTGGTGTTACCGCTCTCCTCGAAATTCGTGTTGAAACTGGTCGGGAAATTGGGGCGCGCGAAGCTGCCGTCGAAAATCTGGGTCAGCGTGAGCGGCACCGCGCCGATCGTGCTGTAATCATAGCCCGACGTCTGGACATAATTTTGCGCGCTGCGGTTCACGCCTACCATCACATCATGCTGCCGGCCGAACAGCGCAATCTTGCCGGCGACATAGGCGTCGATCGTCAGGCTGCGGGTTTCGGCCCTGAACGCGCCCGGATAGGCGCGGACGTTGCCGCCGGAATCGTTGAGCGCCGGATCGACCCCGTCCGCAAACGCGCGGCTGGGATTCCCGTAGACATAGAATAGCTCGTCATCCTCGCTGACGGCACGGCGATTGACCGTGAGGCGCGCGGTCCAGTCCTCGTTGAAATGATGGGTGAGATCGCCGAAGATCTGGCGGTCGGTTACATGCCAGCCCGCCCAGTCGGGTCCGGTGTTCGCCGATCGCGGCAGGGCGATCCGCGAGCCGTCCGTGAAATAGGTGGGCAGCGCGCCCCACATGGCGCCCCGGCTCTGATGATCCTGATGACCATAGCCGGCGCTGATTACGGTGTCCGGTCCCAGATCGGCTTCGACGATGCCATAGGCGGTCCAGCGCCGCAGATGATAGCGGTCGAGATAGCTGTCGCTGTCGTCATAGACGCCCACGGCGCGCGCCCGCACATGGCCGCCCCGCGTCAGCGGCACCGAAACGTCGCCGTCAAGTCGCAGTGCGTCGAACGAGCCATATTGCGCATTGGCCGACGCCTGAAATTCCCGCGTCGGGCGCTGGCGAATGAAATTGACGACAGCGGACGGGTTGCCGGTCGACGACAGCAGGCCCGGCGCGCCCTTCAGCACCTCGATATGGTCATATATGGCCGTGTCGATGGAGCCGGTCTGCACTTCGAACGCGAACGGCAGGCCGATGCCGTCGATCTGGAACGTCTGAATGTCAAAGCCGCGCGCCGAATAATAGACCCGGTCCGTCTCCGCCGCTTGCACATTGATGCCAGGCACGGTGGCGAGCAGCGCGTTGACGTCGTTCAGCCGGAAATCCTCGATCTGCGCGCGCGACACGACGCTGATCGACTGGGGCGTTTCGCGCTGGGAAATGGGAAAGCGGGTCGTGGTCGTCTGCTTCCTGACCGCATAATCATCCTGTCCCTCGGTGCGCTGGCCGGTGACGATGATCTGCGACCCATCGGCCCGATCCGCAGCGGCATCAGCCGGCTGAGCAGATGTGGCGGCGGCGAGAAGCGCGATCAGAGCGGACATTTGACTATACCTTCATTGATGTTGAGCCCCCTTAACTGATCGCGCTATTTATGCAAGTGATTGTCAATAGCGATTGATGCGGGATCGTAACGGCCGACGATCGCCACTAGCTTCTTGCAGAACCATTCTTCGAAGCTGCACCAACGACGCGGGACTCCGTCACGCTGATTCTGCATCTGACCTTAGCGTTGAGGAGCGCACGCCCCTTGATGTCGCGGAATGCCTGATCGACCCAAGCGCTCTGGTAGCTAGCGTTCACCTTGGCGAAATGCCGCTCCTGTGCTGACCGGATTGAGCTGGGCATTTTTATACGGGCGCTCGCCGAAGCCTATTATACCCGCTGGATTGTTATCGAGGCCGAGCAGAACCCTGATATCGCCAACCCAAGTACATATCAGTAGCTGGGCCTGGACACGCTCAAGCGTCTCGCCCGCGATGCGTGATCATCTCGTAAGTATTCTGTTGGGACTCCGGTCGCTCAGGTGACCGGCACAAAACCGTAACGAGTCCAATCAGCATCGGTTCGTCGTACGATGCGCTCGAATAGCCCGTACAATTGCCGAAACAACCGGGGGCGTTCACGCGCCAGAAAGGTTAGCCGGAACAGGCAGAACATCCATGGCGCTGATCTTCGGCGCCATGCCTGACATTTTACGAAGATATGGAGGGGTTCTGACAGCTGAATACGCCATCACGCGAGCGGCAGTCGGACGAGAAGCTGCGGTCACGCAGGCCCGACTGATCGCCTTTTAGAGGAGTAGCGCGATGAATATCATTTCCAAAAGCCCCAAAATTCTTTTGCTTCCGGCCCTGCTTGCCGGGGCATCGGCAGGCAGCTTGTCGGCCCAGACGCAGGAGCCGCCCGCAGCGGATGTCTCCGCCACGATCAGCAGCCCGGCTCCCGCTCCCGCCGAGGCGACCCAAGGTCCCGAGATCGAAGGCATCATTTCCGCGCGCAGCGGCGACAGGATGCAGGTTACGGCCGCCGATGGCACCAAATCCGTCATTTCCATCGACGATGCGACCAAGATCAGCGCCAGCAAAGGCTTTTTCGGCCTGAGCCGCAGCAAGCTCGCCGCAACGTCGCTGATCAATGGTGTGCCGGTTACCGTCAAGACCTTGCAATCGGGCGCTGGCCTGGTGGCGAGCCAGATCCGCCTTCAGAACAAGGATCTGAAAACCGCGTCGATGATCCATAACGGAACGAACCAGCGCTTCGACGAACAGACCGCCGCCACCGAGGCTTTGCGCGGCCGCATGGGCGAGATCGACCAATATAATATCAAAAGTACGACCAACGTGAATTTCGACACCGGTAAGGCGGTATTGTCCGCTCAGGCGAAAAACGACCTTTGTGCCGCCGCGACCTCTGCTGAGGGGATGAGCAATGCACTACTGCTGGTCGTCGGCTATACGGACTCTACCGGAGGCGATGACTATAATCAGGTGTTGAGCGAAAAGCGCGCCGGTCGCGTCGTCAATTTTCTTCAGCAGGCGTGCCACTGGAAACCCTATCGCATGCTGACCCCCACCGGCATGGCCAAGGCGGACCCGCTGGCCAGCAACGATACTGCCGAAGGCAAAGCGCAGAACCGCCGCGTTGCGGTAAATGTCTTGGTCAGCAAGGGCCTAGACGGTCTGTAAGATGCGGGGGTGGGCGTGGCCCACCCCTTTTTCGGGGCATCTCCGCGCGCGATATGCCGTGGGCGGAGGTAGGCCGCCGCGCTGGTCAGTTTCTACCGATGAAGAGAAAGCCCACCGCCGCCATGATGCAGAGGAAGGCGGCAGCGTGCCGCCAGTGCAGCGGTTCGCCCAGAACCGTCACCATGAAGCCGCCAAAGACGATGAGCGCGATCGCTTCCTGCGCGATTTTGAGCTGACCGGCGCTCCAGCCATGCGCGAAACCGATCCGG
This sequence comes from Sphingobium sp. FG11, assembly GCF_057809915.1. Lineage (NCBI taxonomy): Bacteria > Pseudomonadati > Pseudomonadota > Alphaproteobacteria > Sphingomonadales > Sphingobiaceae > Sphingobium > Sphingobium sp. FG11. Next base: position 6,729 of record NZ_JBMDKW010000006.1, on the reverse strand, counting down.
TTGGCGGGCACGGCGAAGCAATATTCGACGAAGGCGATCGCCCAACTGATGAGGATGACCGTCATCAGGGGTTTCCCCATCCCGCCCTTCAAATGCCAGTACCAGGCGGTGGTTATGAAGAGGTTGGATATGACGAGCAGCAGAATTGTGGGCATGCAGAGCCTCATAGCAGGCGAAACGTCATGATGTCGCATTAGCGGACGGATGGTCGCAAGCGTTCTTCCGCAGGGTTTTGAAGCGGCGGCATAAGAAAAGGGTCCGGCCTGAGCCGAACCCTCATTTTCCCGCCGGGACAAACCCGACTTCATTCGCATTAGCCGGTCACGCCGCGACCCGCAGTATCGCCAGACCTCCATTCCTGTTCCCGTCGCTCACGATCGTCCTGATCGTTGAACAGGGCCTGATTCTCACGCTCCGCGCGCCAAGCGTGCTGTGCTTCGTCGGCCGTTTTTTCGAGCGTTACCTTTTGGGCGTCCACCGACTTGATCCAGGAGGACGGGATCGAATGATGGACACCGCCCGCGTCGCTGTCGCTCTTGGTCAGGACGATGCGATCGCCACGCTGCTTATCGACCTTGCCGACATGGACGCCGTCGCTGCCGACCACTTCCATATGGTCGCGCACCTGCTGGATGGCTTGCCGCTGTTCGCCACGGCGCGCACGCCAGTTGCTGAATTCATTGTGGAAGCGTTCGCGATGTTCGTTCTGATATTCGGCATAGTCGCGGTCGAGTTCGTCGATCCGCTGGCGGCGCCAGTTGTGATAATTGCTGTCATGCCCGCCATAGTTGCGCGGACCGTAGTCCTGCTGAGGGCCATAGGCGCGTACGCGATTGCCATGATCCTCGCTGCCAAAGCCGCTGCGTTCACCCGTATAGGGCGCATAGCCGCGATTGGGGAGGTAGCTGCTGCCCGACGCGGACGCATAGCCAATGCGGCTGCTCTGGTCGCGCGGATCGCCATAGGGGCGGTTGTAATAATCATCATATCCACGCCGGCGCTCGGCTTCTTCATCGCCGAACCAGCTACGAATCTCATCGCCCGCACGGTCGAAAAAGCCGCGGTCTTCGGGATCATAGTCGTCTGGCCCACGGCGCTGGTCCGGTCCGCCAAATTGCCCGCGTGTGCCATAACGATAGCCCGCTTCCTCACGATAGCCTCGCGCGCCACCGCGATGGCGATCCGACCCGCGATCCCAATCGCTCGAATAACGATCGCCTGCATAGCGATCATCGCCACCATAGCGGCGTCCGCCCTGGTAACCCATCATCCGTCTCCTTGTCTGCATCCGACGCCTTTGCAGCGTCACCATGATATCAATGTCGGAAAGGGGCGGGTGTTCCGCGCATTACGCAAGAGTAATGTCCTGGCTTTGCACCAGCTTGCCGACCGGGAGAACAACCGTCTTGCGCGTTTTTCGGCAGGCTAATCTATTTGCGCGCCTGGTTTAAAAGACCGTTGCAAGGCCGCAAAGGCTCGCATATAGGCAGCGCTCCTTTGGGGCCTTAGCTCAGCTGGGAGAGCGCGTCGTTCGCAATGACGAGGTCAGGGGTTCGATCCCCCTAGGCTCCACCAAGGACTTTTTCCGACCGTTGAAATGCCGGCGCGATGCGCGCTGATTGGCCGATTGCGTCATACATGCGATCGCGTGCGGGCGATATATTGCAGGCAGCAAAAAGGGGGCATGGCCGGATGATCCGGCCATGCCCCCTTTTTTAACGATCAGAAGCGGATAGTGACGCCTGCGTTGATGTGGCGCGACGCGCTGTGGCCGCTGAATTCGGCGTCGCCTTGCAGGAACAGGGAAACGCGCGAGCCGACCGCGAAGTCGATGCCCCCGGCCGCATGCGCAACCGTGCGATCGCGTTCCGCGCCGGCGACCGTGTAGCCGGTCGTGGTGCCGACGAAAGCGCCGGTCGCGGTGATCGCATCGCCGCTGGCGCGATGGCGAACGCCGCCCGCGATCCAGGGACGGATAGCGCCGGCGCCCGGTGCGGAAAGCTTGAGATCGCCGGTCAGGAAGGTCGCGTCATATTTCTGCTTCGCGACGTTCAGGGCGAGGGCGCCCGCGCCGGACTCCGCCGCTGCGCCGCGCTTTACCGAAATATGGGTCACGCCAACCTGCGGTCCGATCTGCCAATTGTCGCCCACCGCGAAGCCATAGCCGACAAAGCCGTCGATGCTGGTGCCGCGCAGGCTGTAGCGGCTGCGCGCGGAACCGCCTGTCGCCGGATTGCGGAGCGTATCGGCATTGGCGCGATCGAACAGTAATGTTGCGCCAGCGGAAAGGCCGCCCGCCGCATAATGGAGCCTTCCGCCGAAGAACAGCCCATCCGCGTCGTTGCGGGCACCGATGCCGCGAAGGCGCTGGCGGGAGTCGCTGCGGCCCACAAACAGTGCGCCGCCGAGCGTGCTGTTGCCATAGCCCACCCCGCCCAGATAGCCGCTGCTGTCGATATCGGCCTTGGCGACGCCGCGCGCGTCCGCATCGAAGTTGCGGCGATTGCCGTACGCCTGCCCGAAGACGAACAGCCCGCCTTCGTCGCTCAGCCCGGCCATGCGGACCGATCGTAGCGCGTTGGTGATGGCGAGGCCATTTTCGATGCCCATTTGCACTGCCGAGGCATAGGGTTCGGGGCTGAGGGTCGAGAGTGCGGCGGTGCTGGCATAGCCGTCCGAGCCGACCAGGATGGGGAAGGCGGCCAGGACGCCGGTCGGCGCCCCGCCGACCAGCAGGTTATTGAGATAGGCGTTGGTCAGTGTCACCTGAGTGCTTGCACCAGCGCGCAGCTGGAACGTGCTGAGAAGCTGGATTGTATTGGGAGTGTAATTCAATACGCCCAGCACGGTAGCATCGCGCATCACATTCGCGCCGAACGTGCCGTTCACGCCCCCGGTTGTGGTGACGAGATTATAGACGCCGGGCGTCAGGGGCCGATTTCCGGTCATTGTGAGTGAAGCGCCGTTGGCGATCGTGAGCGATCCGTTGATGACCAGCGCGTCGCTGACGGTCGGAGTAAATTCGAACAGGCTGTTCGACCCGGCGTTGAGCGTGACATTGCCGTTCACCGTCATGATCCCCGGTGATGCGCCGGGGGACAGGGTACCACTGACATTGACGGAGCCGTTGACCGTACCCGCGCTGCCAAATGTGCCTGCAGCCGCGATGCTGACATTGCCGTTAATCGTCGATCCCGCTCGCCCGATCAGGCGACCGCCATCGACCGCAATGGCGTCAAAGCTTGCGGCGCCGCTGATTGCGCCGGTGCCCGAGACGACCTGTAACTGTTCGAATGCGGAAAAGCCGGACAGGTTGAGCTCCTGCGGCTCAGCTCCGGTGCCGGTGAAGCTGGCGTGCACCACATCCACTCCGGCGCCCCCGGTTGCTGTACCACCGATCGCCCAGCTGTCATTGAGGATCAGCTCATCGTCGCCGCTGCCCATATCGACATTGCCGCCGACCGAACCGGACAGGGTGAAGCGGTCATTGCCGCCGCCTGCAAAGACGCTGCCCGATACGGTGCCGCTGCTGGCAAAAACGTCATTGCCATCGGTCGGAACGGGTTCGGCGCCCAGCGCCATGATGCTGGCGAAACGCGCCTGACTCTGGGGAGGGGCTTCTTCCGTCTGTTCCACCGGCGGTTCGCCGGGGGCATCGTCGTCGAGATAAACGTCGCCGTCGATCGTGCCGCTGTTGGTCAGGTTGTCGTCGCCGCTGCCGGTGTCGACATTGCCCGAGGTGGTGCCATTATTGGTAAAGGCGTCATCCCCTTCGCCCAGCGCGACATTACCGATGATCGTGCCCTGATTGGTGAGGTCGTCGCCGCTGTCCGACCCGGTGACGGCAATATCCCCCTGCGTCTGAATGATCGCATCTTGGCCGAATGTAACGGGCGCGTCGTCGCCGAGCTGGATGGTCTGCACCGGCAAGGGGGCGTCCGATACGATCGAGCCGGAACCCGTTAACGCCAGCGATTCGAAATTGAGGAGCTGGCTGTAAAGCGCTTGATTAAGCGTGCCGCCGCCGGTGATGTCGATCACGAAACTGTCATTGCCCGCGCCGCCATCGGCCATGCCGGTCAGCGTGGCGTTGATGCCCTGCACGACGCTGTCGTCGCCGTCGCCCAGGTCGAGATTGCCGTTCAACGTGCCATAATTGGCGAAGCGGTCATTGCCGACGCCGAGCGCGACCGAGCCGTTGATCGTGCCGCGATTGGTGAAATCCTGCTCCAGCGGCGCATCGCCCCGGAAGGCGAAGCCGTTATTCACCGCGTTGACGGTGCTGCCTTCCGCCAGCGTGATTGCGCCGGTCGCAAGCTGGATCGGGGCCAGTGGCGCGTCCCCGCTGCTGGTGACGGTGCCATCGCCAGCCAGCGCGACAAACTCGAAGCCGGTTTTCTGCGCCAGTGCCATGTCCTGCAAGGACCCGCCCTGACCGACGCCAAAGATAAACGTATCGCCCAGCCCCTCGCCGCCATCGACGGTGCCGTTGAAATGGGTCGCATAATCTTTGAGCAGAGTGACGAACACGTCATTGCCCGCGCCCATCGCGACATTGCCGGTCAGCGCCCCCGTGTTGATGATGCGGTCATTACCGGAGCCGGTGAAGATATTGCCGGTGATCTGCCCGAGATTGGTGAACGAGTCGCCACCCTGACGCAAGGCGATGCCGCCTTCGATGACGCCAGTGGCGCCGTTCGTGATGGTGTCAGCCGAATCGAACGTATCGATGCCGCCGCCGATCACGCCCTCCATCCGGGCGTCGTCGACAATCTGGCCGTTGGCATAGGAGAAGGCGAGAATGGCGTTCGGATTATTGACCGCGTTCAGGAACGCGCCGCCGCCCGGCGTCGTGCGGATCAGGCCGTCATTGACGATGCTGATAGTGTCTGCCGTCGCCACGATGCCACTGCCCGCCGCCTGATTGGCCAGGGTGATCGCGCCACTGGGTTGGCCAAAGAATATATTGGAGCGCTCTGAAACGATCCGGCCATTGGCGGCGTTGACGATCGACAGGCTTCCCGTGCCTTCCGCGTCGATTGCAACGCCCAGCGCCACCGAGGGTTGTACCACCAGCCGGTTTTGAGCCAGGCCGTAAAATTGCCCCGGCGTGAAAAAAGTACCGCCGGTGGTACGAAGGGTGCCGCTGTTGACGATATTGACGGTTGCGTCTGCGGTATCGGCGCCGGCCACCCCGCTGCCAATATCGCCGGCCTCGACCGAAACCAGCACTGCGGGTCCGCCATGATCGGCGGTTTCGATCGTGCCGCTATTGTTGAAATCGAGTGTCGCGCCGAGATTGGTTTCCTGTTCGATATCGAGGCCCGCAACGCGCGACGGATATATGCTGGAATTGGGTGTCACTGCGCGCGACATCTGGCCGCTGTTCGTAATTGTAACCGCGGTCGATTCGGCGAAGAGCGAGGTGCCACCTTGAATCGTCCCAGTATTGACGAAGGCGAAGCTCTCCCCATCCACGATATCGTCGCCGCCATCGACGGCAGCGAAATCGTTTGCTTCCAGATCCACCGCATTCGCATAGGGGTCGTTGGGATCGATCGTGATCGTGCCGCTGTTGGTGAAGCTGAGGCTGCGGGTCGCGCCACCGGCCTCGATGCCGCCGCCCAGCGTCCCGCTGTTGAGCAGGGTCACGCTGGCAGCGGCGAAACTGTCATCCTCCGGCAGGCCGATATCGAAGCCGTCCCACGACAGATCGACCGCGCGATCGATCCCGTTGGGATTCGCGCCGATCGAAATCGCACCCTTATTTTCGAACCGGAAATCACTGGGCCTGCCCGCAAAGGCGAGGCCACCTGCAATGATGCCGTTCGTATCGTTGAGGATGCTGACCGGGGCTGCGGTCGTCGCGTCGACGGCGGTGACGAGCGTGACGGCGGGGGCGAGAATATCGAACAAACGTCCGCCGTTATCGATCATGACGATGGCACCACTGTTGACGAAGCTGAACGTCTTGCCAGCGGCACCCTGAATGACCGTGCCAAGTGCGTCTGAGCGAAGATTGATCGTGCCGCTATTGGTGAATGCGGCAGTGTTCAGCGTCAAATCGCCGTTGATCGTTCCCTCATTGGCGAAGGATTGAAGCGCGCTGCCGGTGACGAAGCCATATGAGAACGACCCTCCGTTGGCATAGGGCAAGGTCAGAACGAGATCGCCGCTCAGCCCAGCCTCGCCGCCATAAAATACCGCACGGGCGCGAACATAGGGCAGGGCAGCGGGCGGAAGGCCGGAACCCTCAAATGAGTAGTCGTTGATGACAGCCTTGTTGACGATCGCGCCGTCGCCCCAGATGGTCAGGCCGTTGGCCGCCGTCGCGCCCGTTTCGTTCGTCAACGTGATAGTCGTACCGGCACCCAGCGCTTCTACGCCGCTAATTTCAAAATGGGTGGGTAGGGTAGACGGGATCGCGAAGTTGGTTGACGTGTTGAACGACTGAATGAAGCTGTCGATGCCGTTGCCGGGATCAACCACGCCGGCGACGCCAAGGCCATCGCTGCCTCGATTGATGAAGAATTCAGATGAGAAAGCCTGTAAGTCCTCCGGACCGACATTGCCACTGACCGTTCCCCCAGCGTTTACGTAGATGCCGTTGGCGACGAACGAAACATTGCCGTCGATGGCGCCCGCATTGATGATCGTGGTATTGTTATGAGGCCTAGGGTCAGGACTCACTGATCAGAGCCAGAAGATGACGGTGGCTGCCAGTGCGAT